>NZ_CDRVMA010000005.1:0-191322 GCF_977072315.1 Adlercreutzia sp. CNCM I-6215
CGGAAGGTGTACCTCTCGCCGGCCGTCGACCTGTTCGACGGCGACGTCGCCGCCTTCTCGGTGGGCACCTCGCCGTCCAAGGCGCTCGTGGCCGAGATGCTCGCCGGCGCCGTGGCCGCCGCCGGGGGCGGCTTCACGCTCCACAGCGACCGCGGCTGGCACTACCGCACCCCCGACTGGGTCCGCGCCTGCGGGGAGGCCGGGGTGGAGAGGTCGATGTCGCGCAAGGGGCACTCGCCGGACAACGCCGCCTGCGAGGGGTTCTTCGGCAGGCTCAAGGTCGAGTTCTTCCACGGGAGGGACTGGCGCGGGGTCTCCGCCGAGCGGTTCGCCGCCGAGCTCGCCGAGTGGATCCGCTGGTACCGGGAGGGGAGGCTGAAGGCGTTCGACGAGGGAGGGCGCAAGGTGTACGATACGATAGCCGGCCGCAGGAGGCGGCTGGGGCTGGCCGCCTAGGCCGTCCGGAAAAACGTCCGCACCCCCTTTTAGCACTTCAGGACTCGCATAATCGCACTTTTCTTTGCATTGAAATCAAAAAAGTTGTTTTTGGCCGGTTTAGCATCGCGTGGTTGCAGTCGCCGCTGACTGATTTTGGCGATAAACTGGGCAAGTTGGTCATTTTTTTGCAGCGTGTCCTTCCTTACAATAAGGGAAACTACTGCTGAATACCGAAGGATCCACTATGCCCGTCATTGATGCCCATTCCCACATTTATCCCGACAAGATCGCCTGCAAGGCCTCCTCGGCGGTGGGCGATTTCTACGGCGTGGACATGAACGCCAAGAACGCTTCCGCCGCCTCGATGCTTGCGGCCTGCGAGGGCTCGCCCATCACCCATCATCTGGTGCATTCCGTGGCCACAACGCCGGGCCAGGTGCCCATCATCAACGACTTCATCGCCGAGCAGTGCCGCGAGCACGAGAACTTTATCGGCTTCGCTACCATGCACCAAGATTTCGAAGACATGGAAGGCGAAATTGATCGAGCGATTCAGCTGGGACTGAAGGGCGTGAAGATTCACCCCGACACCCAAAAGGTGAACATGGACGACCCGCGGCTCATGCGCCTGTACGAGATTATCGAAGGCCGGCTGCCCATCGTCATTCATACGGGCGACTACCGCTACGATTACTCGCATCCGCGCCGCCTGAAGCGCATCCTACACACGTTCCCGAAGCTGGTAGTAGATGCGGCCCACTTCGGCGGCTGGTCGGTGTTCGATTATGCCCTGGAGTATTTGGAAGACGAGAACTGCTACGTAGACACCTCAAGCGCCCTGGAATTCTTGGGCCCCCGCCGCACCGTGGAGATCGCCCGCGCCTACGGCATCGAGCGCGTGATGTTCGGCAGCGACTTCCCCATGTGGAGTCCCGTCAACGAATACAACATGCTCGCCGCCATGCCCTTCACAGAAGACGAGTTCGAAGCCATCACCTGGCACAACGCCCAACGCTTCATTGGCCAAAAAATCAAGTAGCTGCTGTTCAGCTTAGAACAACGCACGAGCCCCGACGCGCGCTATGGGGGAGGGAGTTGCGCGTCGGGGCTCGAGTTATCGCAATGGAGTATGCATCGCTTAGGCTTGCTCGGCTAGATATTTACCAGTCAGATAGCCGTAAGTGAGCGCAGCAGCATGGCTGGCGCCGGATAAGGTGAAGGGGTAGTCCTCCACGAAGCGTCCGCCTTGCACGTTGCCAACGGCAAACAGGCCGGGAATGGGCTCCATGTCGTCGTTGAGCACGCGAGCATTGTCGTCGGTTACGAGGCCGCCCATGGTAACGAGCAATCGCATGCAGCTCACATCTTCCACCGACGTGTGCTTGAGCATATCGTAGGTGATCGCGTAGAAGGGAGGATCGACCACGGGGAACATCTTCTCTGCTGCCTTGCCGAAATCCTCATCGACTCCTTTTTCGCACAGCTCGTTGTAGCGCGCGACCGCTGCGGTTAAATTCTGGGTGGCATCTGCGCTGAGTTCCAGCTGAGAGGCGAGCTCTTCGAGTGAATCGGCTTGAGCTGAAAAACCCTCGCCGTCGCCATAGCTGCGGATATTTTCCATGACCATCTCGAGCATCGGGTACTGCTCGGGCCAGTGGCTGTCTATGATTTGGAAAACCTTGCTGCCTGGTTGGTTCTGCATGACCTTAGCGATATTGGTCATGCTGAGGTCTTCGTTGGTGAAGCGCTCGCCGTGCTCGTTGACCTGCAGGAAGAACTCCTGGCCGAACTGGAGAATATGAGCCATTACCGCATGGGGTCCCACGTCCAGGTGGCCGCCGACGTTCATGCCCATCTGCTGGCCGTCGCCGGTATCGGCGGGGTTGCCGTCGTGATCCGTCACCTCGTATGAGAACAGGAATTTGTCCTGGTTCTTCAGAATCCACGGAGCATACTGCCCCAGCATTTTCTCGTTGTGGGAATAGCCGCCCGTGGCGAGCACCACGCCCTTGGAGACACGATAGCGCGTGTAGCCCTCGCCCTCATCATTGCGGCAGATCACGGCGGTTATCTGGCCGTCAGCAGCCTCGAGCTTCACGGCTGGCGAATAGAATTGTACCTGCGCGTTGCCGGTGGCCACGGCTGTATCGACATTGGCCTGCAGAATGGGCGTATGGGTCTCGTCTCCTCCGCTGATGCAGCAGCATCCGGCAAAGAGGCGCTCGTGGTCGATGCCGAAGCGATAGATGCCGCTCGTGAGCGTATCGGCGCAGACGAACAACTGACTAGGATCTTCGGGAAGCTCGTCTTCCATGCCGAGCCACAGGAGTCCGTCGTATGCGGAGGTGTACCACTCGAAAGCCTCTCCGCAGTTCTTCAGCCACTTCGTGGTTATGCGATAGTCTGCGCGATGCGACATTTGCGTCATGAGCTCGTTGGCCACCTCGGTGGGGCTGATGTCCTCGATTCCGATGGAGCGCGTCTTCTCGGTGCCGAAGGCGGCGAACATGTTCGAGCGAGCACTGGGCTTGCTGCCCTTCTCGACGCCGATTACCTTGAGTCCTCCTTCAGCGGCAGAACGCAGGGCTCCTACCCCCGCCACGCCCAGGCCAACCACGCACACGTCGCAATCAACCGTCTCGATAATCTTGTCCTCGGGGATGTCGGTTTCCACCAGGGTGCCAGTGTCAGCGAGGGCGGTCTGGTCGTCGCCAGCTGCCTCGGTTGGCTGCTTCGGGGCGCAGCCGGCGAGGCCTGCGCCGGCTGCTGAAGCGCCTGCCAGGCCGAGTGCTGCTAAAAAGCTTCGACGGCTGATTGCTCCCTTCTTCCCAAACTCCTTCATCGTCACGGTATCCTCCTTTTGTCGCATATCAGGACGGCACCTATATCACCGCATTCGGAAGTCGCGCAAAACAGGAGAAACGTATGAAATACAAGAAAAAGCACCCTATACGAAAAGTACGACAATCATCTGACCAGGTGGTTTATTCCTTCGAGGTCGTTTCAACGAGTGAGATAAGCTCTTGGCGCGAATGGACGCCGCATTTGGTGTAGATGTGCTGCAGGTGAGATTTCACCGTGCTCTCGCTGATTACGAGCTTCTCTGCAATGTAGGGGGCGCTTCGTCCGACGATATAGAGATTGAATACATCGCGTTCGCGAGTAGTCAGGCCCCTGCTGTCGCTGAATGATTCAAGGAGACGACCCGAGAGTGAGGTGAGCTTCGCGCCGCCGCTTGCGGACAACAGCAGCGACATGGTTCGATCCTCCAGAATCCAAATGGATGCCACGACGAGCAGAAGGGCCATGAAGAGCATGGCGACCCTGCTCGCGATGTGGGGTCCGAAAAAAGCGGAAGCCAGCAGGGGGAGGGACCCTAAAGTCCCCACACACCAAGCAGTGGCTAAGATTCTCACACGAGTACCAGGATACAGTCGCCCCAGGAGCAATCCCATGTAGAGGGCGCCGCATTCCAAAAGAGAGTATGCGATGCCGGCCAACACGTAGGCAAGGTAGGTGAGAGTCGATGAGAACAGCACTAAGATAAGAGCGACCAGCGAAAGGGTCGCAACTACTTTCGTCCATACCGGCAGATTGAAGTCTCGCCCGCGGTTAAAGAGCCAGAGCACGAGTGCGAGCGATATGGCGGTAATGATGACGGGGAACATCTCTCCTTCTGCCTGCTGCAGGAAGACCGAGTACTGCAAGGATCCTACCACCAGTCCGATAACAAAAAAGCTGCAGAGGATTTTCGCCAACGAAGATGGCTCGAGGGTAAAAGACCGCTCGGCCTCCGATGAGGAAGGCGCGGGGCGCTGGATGAGGCAAAGTGCCACCGCAGAGGCTGCCACGCTCATGCCGGCGAGGGCTTGGCACCATGACGCAGACAGAAGCGAGGGGAGAATCGCCGCCGCCGATGCGAGCACCTCGACCTCTATCATCAGTTCGACAATGCCGATATCGCGCTGGGCGCAGACTGCCGCCAGCCAGCAGAAGAGAAGAACGGTTCCCCCGGCAGACATGAGGATGAGTCCGAAAATGGAGAGGGGCTCTCCTGTGCCTTGTACGGCCAGGCCCATTAGGCAGCATGAGGCGCTTGCTATGGCGAGGGGAACACTCGCGAGTGCGCGTCCCCCTCGGTTGCCCGCGATGATCAAAGCGCAAGAAACGAGGGAGGCGACGGCTACGTCTACAATGGTCGCCGGCACGCTGCCTTGTCCCAGGGGAAGATACCAGGAAATCTCGCAGGGCGCCTCAAATGACTGGGCCGCCAGAAGGGCGGAGATACCCGCCACAGCTATCAGGAGATTTCTGCCGAGCCACCGCCCATGATTGCGCTGCAACGGTATGCCCCTTCCTGTTGTGGCCCTCGATCATACGGGGACATTATACATGGGGCCGTCGCTCGGTCGAAGGGCGGCCCGAAGACCGCCCGGATACGAAGCTCTCGGGGCCGCCCGCTACTCCTCCTCGGGACGGTCGATGGCCATGCAGATGCGGTCGATGCGGAGGCGGTCCATGGCGAGCACGGTGAACGTCGCCTTCGTGCCGCGATCTTCCAGCACCGCCACGTCGCCCTCCTTGGGGATGCGGTCGAACAGCGACAGCAGAAGGCCGCCGGCGGTTTCCACGTCGTTGGCCGCCTCGGGCTCGAAGCCGAGCAGTTCCACCAAGTCGTCGATGGCCAAGGTGCCGTTGATCTGGTAGGTGCCGTCAGGCAGTTCCTCGATGTCGTCGTCGGTGTCGTGCACGTACTCGTCGTCGATGCGGCCGACGATCTGCTCCATGATGTCGCTCATGGTGACGATGCCCGCCGTGCCGCCGTGCTCATCCACGACAACGCACATCTCGGTGCGACCCTCCTGCATGGCCTGCAGCAGCTTCGCGATGGGCGCGCCCTCGGGCACGGGCGGCAGCTCGCGAATCTTCCAATCGCTCATGGGCGCGTCCTTGGGCACGTCCACGAGGTCCTTGGTGTGCACGAAGCCGACGATGCGGTCCTTCGAGCCGTCGCACACCGGGTAGCGCGTGTACTTATACTGGCGCACGATGTCCCAGTTCTCTTCCAGCGTGTCTTCCAAATCGAGACAGATGACGTCGGTGCGCGGGGTCATGATCCCCTCGGCGTCTTTGTCGCCCAGATCGAAGATGTTGTCGACGAACTCGTTCTGCTCCGGATCGATGAGGCCGCTTTCCGTGGACTCGTCAATGAGCAGCTTGATCTCCTCGCCGGTGTACACCTCGTGCTCGTCGGCCGGGTCGTGGCCGAACAGCCGCATGACTCCGTTGGTGATACCGTTGAAGATGACCATGATCGGGTAGGTGACGCGGTAGAACACGCGCAGGGGGCCGGCGGTGTGCAGGGCGTACTTTTCGGTGGCGAAGATGGCGAAGGATTTCGGGATGAGCTCGCCGACCACTACGTGCAGGGTGGTCACGATGAAGAAGCCCACGGCCACGCAGATGGGATATATCGTCGCCTCGGGGAAGCCCCAGGCCAGAAGCGGTGCTTCCAGAACGGCGGAGACGGCCGGCTCGCCCAACCAGCCGATGGCCAGCGATGCCAGCGTGATGCCGAGCTGGCAGGCCGACAGGTAGGCGTTGATGTGCGTGGTCACGTCGCGGGCGGCCTCGGCGCCGCGGCGCTTCTCGGCGACGGCCATGTCAATCTGGCTCTTGCGCACGCGCACCAGCGCGAATTCCGCGATGACGAAGAACGCGTTCATCAGCAAGAAGAACACCACGAGCAACAGGCATATAGCGGTTTGCATACCGATCAATCATCCTTTCAGGGCAAAAACTCTGTTCCGCATTATAGAGGTGCGGGAGATAACATGAGCGAATCTATAGATGATTTTCCCAAACAGTCGCCGAACTGATACCGCAGAAGATACCGGCGACGCTCATACTAGGAAAAAACAAGCGAGAGCGGGGCGAGAAGCGAGTGAGGTGTTGTGTATGAAGCTAACGCGCAAACAATGGATGATGCTGGTAGTGCTCGTGCTGGGCGCCTTTGTGACGGTGCTGAACCAGACGCTGGTGACGCCGGCGCTGCCGTCCATCATGACCGAGATGAATGTCGATCAGTCCACGGCCCAATGGCTGACCACCGGGTTCACGCTGGTGAACGCCATCATGATCCCCATCACGGCGTTTCTGCAGGATCGGTTCTCCACGCGGAAGCTGTTCGTGTTCTCGATGAGCTTGTTTGCTGTGGGCACGCTGTTGGCGGCTGTGGGCCTCAACTTCCCGGTGCTTCTGGGCGGGCGCCTCGTGCAGGCCGCCGGCGCCGGCATCCTCATGCCGGTGACCATGACCGTGCTCATGCTGGTGTTCCCGGTTGATCGCCGCGGCTCGGCCATGGGCATCTTCGGTTTGGTTATCGCCTTCGCGCCGGCCATCGGCCCCACGGTGGCGGGCTTCGTCATCGACCAGGCCGACTGGCACATTCTGTTCTACCTCATCTTCGCCCTGTCCATCGTCATCATCGTCCCGTCGCTGTTCCTGGTGGACAACAAGGCGCCGGCGAACAAGGGCGACTCGGTGCTCGATCCGCTGTCGCTGGCCCTTTCCACCTTGGGCTTCGGGCTTATGCTCTACGGTTTCTCGGCCCTGGGCTCGGCCGGGTTCACGCTGGTGCCGTTGCTCACCACCGCGCTCGGCATCGTCGGCGTTGTATGGTTCTTCATTCGCCAGACGCGTCTGCCGCGTCCGATGCTGCGCGTCGACGTGCTGAAGAACCGCCGGTTTCTCGTGGGCACCATCATCGGCATGCTCGTGCAGGGCGCGCTTCTGGCCGCCGGCATCCTCATGCCCATTTACGTGCAGTCGCTCCATGGGCTGTCGGCCACGGTGTCGGGCCTCGTGCTCATGCCCGGCGCTATCCTTATGGGCATCATGAATCCGCTCGCCGGCAAGTGGTTCGACCGTCACGGCCCGCGCCGCATGGCCATTGTGGGCATGAGTCTGCTGACGCTCACCACCTTCGCCTTCGCCATTTTGAACCTCACATCCAGCATCATTTACATCACCATCGTGTACACGGTGCGCATGTTCTCGATGTCGCTGGTGAACATGCCAATCACCACGTGGGGCATGAACGCCCTGGACAACAAGGTCATGAACCACGGCACCTCCGTGAACAACACGCTGCGCCAGGTGGCGGGCTCGCTCGGCACCGCTATCATCATCGCCGTGAGCACCCAGGTGCAGAACATCGCCTCGCCGGGCCTCGGCGCCACCGAGGGCACCATGCTGGGCATCAACGCCGCCTTCCTCGTGTGCACGCTTTTGTGCCTCATCGGCCTGGTGATGACCATCGCCCTTGTGAAGGACAAGCCCGGCGAGGAGGCCGCGGTGGACGAGGGGGGCACCCGCAAGTCGCTGCTCACGTCCATCATGAAGACCGACGTGTACTCGCTGAGCCGGGAGGCTACGGTGGAAGAGGCCATGCGCCTGTTCGTGGAGAAGAACATCTCGGCGGCGCCCATCGTGGACGAGTCCGGCGAGCCGGTGGGCTTCATCTCCGACGGCGACATCCTGAAGCGCCTAAGCCCGCGCAGCAACTCGTTCACCGATCCCATCGTGCTGATCAACAGCACCGTGAACGACGACGAGGGCTACGACGAGAAGCTGGCGAAGGTCATGCAGATGCGCGCCAGCGAAATTGGCGCCGCCAGCCCCATCTGCGTGAGCGTGCACGCGAACCTGACCGATGTGTGCCGTGTTCTGTCCGAGAACCACCTGAAGAAGGTGCCGGTGCTGGAAGCGGGCCACATCGTGGGCATCATCAACCGCAGCGACATCACCCAGTACTCCATGGCCGCTTACCTGGCCGACCATCCGGAGCGCGCCGTCTACTGCGGTGAGGGCCCGTCCGGCCAGTACGAGTGCGTGGAAGAGGCCTGCGAGGAGTGTTAAATTCAAGCAGCCCCGGCGAGCGAGGGCAACGGGGCTGCTTGCGTGTGGGAAGCCGCAGGGTCGGCTTCCGTGCGTATGGGAAGACGCCAGGTGCGCGGGGTGCGATTGCGCGCTTGCTTGCGACGGTGCGGGCAAGCGACGGTGCGCTGGGAGGGGGCATCCGGTATCTTTACCCCGATAGTAACTGTTTTGCGCGGCGGCGAGGGCTGCGGGCGGTCAAGCGTCTCCGATCTGCTATCCTATCGAAAACACCAGAGGCGCTGGCAACCCTTACGCCGCGGCGCCACCCTAGGGGCCGCCCGTGCCGGCAGCCCCGTTCGGAAAGGAAGGCCCATGTTCGGAGACAACCTAGAGCGCATCGTCGCGGCCATCGAGAAGAACTACGAGGCGGACGAGATCTTCTTCACCAAGCCCGGCCGCCGTTTCCCCAGCCGCACGGCTATCAAGGGGCTCATCACCGAGTTGCGCCGCGTGCTGTTCCCCGGCTATTTCGGGCCGGAGATGCTGTCGCCTTCCACGAGCCCCAGCTACTTCATCGGCCAGACGCTCATCGACATTGAATCGGTGCTGCGCCAGCAGCTCATTTTGGCGCTCACCTACACCTCCGATGATCGTGACGACCTCGTCGGTAGCGGCAATCACTTGTGCGGCGGTTGCACGAGTGACTCCATTTGCGAGCAGACGGCTGATATCTGCACGAAGTTCTTCGACGCCCTGCCCGAAATTCAGCGTACGCTGCTCACCGATGTGCAGGCGCTCTATGACGGCGACCCGGCGGCCGGCTCGAAGGAGGAGGTCATCTTCACCTACCCGGGCCTGTACGCCATCTACGTGTACCGCATTGCGCACGTGCTCTACGATTTGGGCGTGCCCATTATCCCGCGCGTGATGACCGAGATCGCCCATTCCTCCACCGGCATCGACATCGGCGCCGGCGCGCATATCGGCGAGTACTTCTTCATCGATCACGGCACCGGCGTTGTCATCGGCGAGACTACCACTATCGGCGACCACGTGAAGCTGTACCAGGGCGTTACGCTGGGCGCGCTCTCCACCCGCGGCGGCCAGCGCCTGGCCGGCGTGAAGCGCCACCCCACCATCGAGGACAACGTCACCATCTACTCCAACGCCAGTGTGCTGGGCGGCGAGACGGTCATCGGCGAGGGCTCGGTTATCGCGGGCTCCACCTTCGTGACCTTCTCGGTGCCGCCCCATTCCCGCGTCTCTGTGAAAGAGCAGGAGATCCGCGTCCGCCAGCCCGGCGAGAGGGACTAATCGACAGCAAGCAGCGTCGGAGGATACCAAACTGGCGATCTTGGCAGAGCGCTTGTGGAAACGGCGGGCATCGCCCAGAAGCCTCTTCGCTAGTCTCGCCTTTACTGCTCGCCGCCGTTGGGTTCTACGAGGTATTCGAAGCCTTCCTGGGTGTATTCGCCGGCGATGCGCACGCGGGGAAGGGCCTCTACAGGGTCGCCCACCTCAACGCGGCGGTTCTCGATGGTGAAGGCGCACAGTACCCCAGCTTCTTCCATGTTAGCACAGCCTCGCCGAGCCCCATGTTTTCACGTCTCAGGCCCAGCGAAGCAAATAAAAACCGGGAGCTGCGGAGGGAAGGTTTGTCGGGGACTCTCGACCTACTATGGATAGAAGGTCGAGAGTTATGATATACTGCTAGCAATTCTGAAAGGGGTTGCTATGCCGAACATGCAGATGAACTTCCGTATCGATGCCGAATTGAAGCGGCGCGGGGACGAGCGCTTTGCCCGGTTCGGGTGCACGCCGTCGGAGGCCATGCGGCGGCTTTACGAGGTGGCGGCGCGCTATGACGACGAGTCCGAAGCGGCCTTGCAGGCGGTCATCGGCTCCGAGACGGAGGAAGCCGACGCCATGAGCGAGGGCGAGAAACGCGCCCGAGCGATCGATGATTTCCTGGCATCGCTTCAGGCGCAACGCGAGGTCCTGGGTATTCCGCCAGCTGCCTCGCCTCAGGAGTTCTCGGATGAATATTGGGACAATCTTTTCTACGAGGCGAAGACCGAAAGACTGGCTGAAAGGGGACTCTGGTGACGGTTGCGGAGAATGCTATTGTTGTAGACAAAAACATTTGGCTCGATTTCTATCTTCACGAGCGGCCCCTTCATGAAGAAGCTGCTCGCTTTATTCGCGTTGCGGAGAAACACAACGCCAATTTGGGAACACCAGCGGATGCTGTCAATGAAGTTTTTTACACCATTGGGAAGTTTTTGAAGCAGCAAGTACGTGAGAACGGTGGCACTGTCGACGAGTGCACGGCTCGTGTTATAAACAACTTCGCGTGGGGGTGCGTCGACCACATGACCGATCTTGCGATATCGGTTCCCATGGACGATCGTACGGCGTGGCTAGCTCGCCACTATCGCGATATCACCTCGGATTACGAAGACGCCTCGGTTCTTGCTTGCTGCGAGCTGAGCAAGGCAAGCTATCTGGTGACCCATGACAAGCGCCTGGCTGCCCAAGCCAACATAGCCACCAAAACCGCTACCGAAATGGCCGACCTCATAACCCGCGCCCACGGGGATTAGCCTCCCTGACCAATGCGATGGCCCGGGTGCGATCCTGTGACAAGCTGCCCTGTTTGCGAAGATTGCGAGACATTTTCCGTGGTCTGACAGTTGCCTGTTTGTCAGCGATGCCCTAGCATCGACACAGAGCATGATTAGAGAACGCGCCCGACGGCGATGGTGCGGCGATGGCGATAAGGTGTCGCCCGGTCGAAAAGCAGAAAGGACTCCCATGGAAAACTTCGAATTCGTTTCCCCCACACATTTCGTCTTCGGACGCGGGGCCGAAGAGCAGGTGGGCGAGAAGCTGGCGGCGGCCGGGGCCAAGCGGGTGCTCGTGCACTTCGGCGGCGGGAGCGCCGTGGCCTCCGGGCTCATCGACCGCGTGGGCGCCTCGCTGGACGCCGCGGGCATCGAGCATTTGGAGCTGGGCGGCGTGCGCCCGAACCCCGAGATCACCCTGGTGCGCGAGGGCGTCAAACTCTGCAAGGAGGCAGGCGTCGACTGGATTCTCGCTGTGGGTGGCGGCTCGGTCATCGACTCAGCGAAGGCCATCGCCAACGGCGCTTGCGTGGAAGGCGACGTGTGGGAGCTCTTCGAAACCAAGGCCACCGATCACGACGTGCTGCCCATCGCCGTGGTGCTCACCATCCCCGCCGCCGGCAGCGAGGCGTCGAAGAACACGGTCATCTCCAACGACGAGCTGGGCCGCAAGACCGGGTACGCCAACAACGCTCACCGACCGAAGTTCGCCTTCATGAACCCGGAGCTCACCTTCACCCTGCCGCCCTTCCAGACAGCCGCTGGCCTTACCGACATGTTCTGCCACCTGCTGGAGCGCTTCTTCGACGACCTGGGCGCGGTGCCTGTGACCGACAATCTGAACCTGTCGCTCATGAACACCATCCGCGCCGAGGCGCCGCGCGTGCTGGCCGACCCCGACAACTACGATGCCCGCGCCAACATCATGTGGGCCGGCATGCTCTGCCATCAGGGACTCGCCGGAGTGGGCCGCCATGAGGACTGGGCCACCCACGGTTTGGAGCACGAGCTGTCGGCGCTGAATCCGTCCATCACCCACGGCGCGGGCCTGGCCGTCATGTTCCCCGCCTGGATGGAATACGTCTACAGCGAGAACCCGGCGCGCTTCGCCTTCTACGGCCAGGCCGTATTCGGGCTGACGCCGACCGGTGACGTGGAAGCCGACGCGCTTTCGGCCATCGACGAGACGCGCTCCTTCTTCGCGAGCCTGGGGATGCCCACCACTCTTGCCGAGCTGGACGTGGAAGAGACCGACATCCCGAAGATGCTGCCGACGCTGGCCCAGAACAAGGGCATCCCCTTCGGCACCTTCAAGAAGCTGACCCTGGAAGACGCCGAGGCCATCTACAAGCTGGCGCTGTAGGGGGAGGGGTTCGGAAGCCTAATTCTCGAGTAGCAGTTCTCCGTTGTCGAGCTTCTCCTGCAAGTAGTCGCGGAAGTAAGGGAGGTCGAACCCCACGAGGCCGCGTGCGCGTTTGCCAATGATGCCGGTGTCGATAAGCCGCTTGCGGTACTGCGCCACGACGGAAGAGGAACGCCCCAGCCGCTCGACGAGATCGGCGATGCGGCTGTCCCCTTCATCTTCCAGCATAGCTGCAGCGAAACGAAGGTCGCCGGGGGAGAGCTCGGCGAAGGTGGCGTCCAAAACACGGTAGGTCATTTCCTGCTGTGCGATGGCGATACCGCGCGCGAAGTCGGCCGAATCGAGTGTGCTAGCCCGGGGATTTTCGTCCCAGGCGTAGTACCCGACAAGCTGGAGCATGAAAGGAAAGCCGCCGATGGACTCCGTCGCTGCAGTCAGCGCCGCTGCGTCAACGTTGCGGTTGCCTGCTTGGGCCGTGCGCACGAGCGCTGCGGAAACCTCGCCGTCGGGAATGCGGTCAAGTGCCCTGCGGTTCGAGCGCCGGAGAAACGACACGGTCTTGTTGTTGAGCAAAGATGAGATGTTGTGCGGCAGTCCCGCCATGAGGAGCGCTACCTTGCGCCCCTCCCGAACAAAGTGCTGGTAGAAGGCGGCGAGCTGAACCATTTCGTCGAGCGTCGGGTCGACTTCGTCGACGGTGAAGAGCACGCCGACTCCTTGGGGTGAAAGGATTCTCCTCGATGCCCACAATGCCTCCTTCTAAGTTTTACTAAGGAGTTCTAAGTTTCACTAAGTTTAACTAAGTTCTTCTAAGGAGTTCTAAGTTTCACTAAGTTTCTCGATTCGGAATGAGGTTGACTTTTCAGCTGCTGATGTCGGGATACCGTTACCTATATAAAAACGTGGTGAATCCCAAAATTCTCCTATGCAAAAACGTGAATCACCCTGAAAGGATGCCATGAAGCGCCAGGCCATCGAAGATATGAAGCGCTGGAAAGAATCTCCTCGACGAAAGCCGCTCATCGTGAGCGGAGCCCGGCAAGTGGGGAAAACGTGGCTTATGAAGGAGTTTGGGCGAGCGTACTTCAGGGAAACGGCGTACATCACCTTCGATGACAATCCCCAGCTCATCGCCGCTTTCGAAGGATCGTTGTCGCCGAACAGGCTCCTTCCCATACTCCAAGCTGAAGCAGGCGTCCGCATCGACAAGCATACTCTGCTCATTCTTGACGAGATACAAGAATCCCCTCGCGCCATTCAATCGCTCAAGTACTTCAACGAGCAAACTCCCCATATTCCCGTTGTTGCGGGCGGATCGGCGCTCGGACTTGCGTTGCGGCGGGGGAAGCGAACGGAAAATAAGCCGCAGGCGCGGGCTTCATTCCCTGTGGGGAAAGTGAGCTTTCTCGATCTCTACCCTCTCAGTTTCCGGGAGTTTTTAGACGGTGTTGGTGAGGAATTGTTGGCTGAATTGGTGTCTGCTCTTGACTGGGACGCCATGGCCCCGTTCCACGACCGGTTGATCGAGCTGCTGAAACAATATCTATTCGTAGGGGGAATGCCGGAGGCGGTGCTTTCCTTCGCAGAAACGTCGGATCCAGCGGAGGCGCGCCGTGTGCACAGCGAGCTCTTGCGCTCCTACAGCGCCGATTTCTCAAAGTATGCCGACGATGCGCTAGCAGAACGGATTCGTCGTGTCTGGCGGGCGGTGCCGACAAACTTGGCCAAAGAAAACCGTAAGTTTATGTTTTCCAAGATACGGGAGTCGGCGAGAGCCCGGGAGTACGGAGATGCTCTGCAATGGCTGACCGACACCTCGCTTGTGTGTCCCTCGAGTTGTGTGAGCGTGCCCGAGTCGCCTCTTGCGTCTTATGAAGACGAGGGAGTGTTCAAGGTCTATGTGCTCGATGTGGGTCTACTTGGCGCAATGTGCAACTTGAGTGCCCGAACTATTCTCGATAGCGAGGCGTTGTTCAGTTCATTCAAGGGGGCGCTTGCAGAGCAGCTCGTTGCCCAAGAACTGCTTGCGAGCGGCCAGGCGGGCAACAAAGTGGATACGGGCAACAAGCTGCACTATTTCATGAACCAGTCGACGCGCACCGAAATCGATTTCATCGTAGATGGAAACGAGCGAGTGCCGCAGCCCGTGCCCATTGAAGTGAAGGCTGGAACCAATCTGAGGGCGAAAAGCCTTGCCGCTTTCGTCAAAAAGCATCTCCCAGTACTGGCCTTGCGCACTTCGTTGGCCCCTTTCTCACGTGATGGAGTGATTAAGAACGTGCCACTGTACGCGTTCGGTGCCTATTTCCACAAGGAGATCGCAGGACAATGACACCGCTCAGGCTGCCACGCAGGGGAGGGAGATACGTGGCGGCCTGTATGGGGAAGAGCGACTAGACGAGAGTAGCCGGCGGTTTTGGCGACTATCCTTGTTCTCGCGCTATGCGGCTAGGTAAACCGCAGCAGCGTTGGCGGCGTTGCGGCCAGAGTTGACGTTGTTGTTCCCTCGCACGGCACAAGGCGCTCGGCAAGATCCTCGACGTGGGTAATTACCACCTGGAGAAGGGTTACGTCCTCGGTGCGCCAAATGTCTCCCAAAAGTCCAACTTCCTCAACAAAAATGATCCAACTTCCTCAATGAAAACGATCCAACTTCCGCAATCACCTCGCTGACGTGGTATAGTAGGCGCACCGATCGATCATTGATGGAAGGGGCGCGCCATGGTGGAGAAGGACGAAGAGCGACAGGAGGGCTATTGGCCGCGCGTGGCCGACGCTGTGCTTCAGCGGGCGCTTCGGGCTTCCGGCGCCGTTCAGATCGTCGGCGCGAAATGGTGCGGCAAGACCGAGACGGCCAAGCAGCAGGCGCAAAGTGCTGTGTACCTCCAAGATCCCGACGAGGGTCCCTCTCTGGTCGCTTTGGCCGAAGTGCGCCCGTCGGTGCTCTTGGAAGGCGCCGAGCCGCACCTCATCGACGAATGGCAGATGGCGCCGCAGCTGTGGGATGCCGTCCGTTTCGCGGTCGACCAGGGGAAGGGCAAGGGCCGGTTCATCCTCACCGGTTCGGCTACGCCCAAGAAGAGACCGAAGCATTCCGGCGTGGGACGGATATCCCGTATGCATATGCGCCCCATGTCGCTCTTCGAGTCCCGCGAGTCTACGGGCGCGGTCTCACTAGCGGGGCTCTTCGATGGTGCCGCCGAGGTGGGCGCCATATCTGATCGCTCCATCGAGGACATCGCCTTTGCGCTCTGCCGTGGCGGTTGGCCGGAGGCCGTGCTGGAAAGCGA
Organism: Adlercreutzia sp. CNCM I-6215; assembly: GCF_977072315.1. Classification (NCBI taxonomy): domain Bacteria; kingdom Bacillati; phylum Actinomycetota; class Coriobacteriia; order Eggerthellales; family Eggerthellaceae; genus Adlercreutzia; species Adlercreutzia sp. CNCM I-6215. The sequence continues at coordinate 15,597 of NZ_CDRVMA010000005.1, forward strand.
TCCGGAGATCGCCCTCGACCAGGCTAAGGATTACGTTGCCGAGCTGCTCGACTCGGACATCGACGAGATGGACGACAAGAAGCGCAACTCGACGTGGCTGCGGGCCATTCTGCGCTCCTATGCGCGCAACATATCCACCGAGGCGAGCCAGGCGACCATCGCAGCGGATATGGGAGGAGAGCCACCTTCGGAGAACACGGTCGCCGATTACCTCGACGCGCTCCGGCGCACCTACGTTACCGAGGACTTGCCGGCGTGGAATCCGGCGTTGCGCTCCAAGACCGCCGTGCGCACCAGCCCGACGCGGCACTTCTGCGATCCGAGCATCGGGGCGGCCCTGTTGGGCGCGTCTCCGCGGAAGCTCTTGCTGGACTTTAGTACCTTCGGGCTGTTTTTCGAATCGCTGTGCGTGCGTGATCTGCGCGTGTATGCGGCCAAGCTGCGGGGAACCGTCTACCACTATCGCGATAAGACGGGTCTCGAGGCCGACGCCGTCGTCGTCTTGGACGATGGTCGCTGGGGGGCCGTCGAGGTGAAGCTCGGCGAGAAGCAGGTTGAAGAGGGCGCGGCCCACTTGTTGAAGCTCGCCTCGCGTGTTGACGATTCCAAAGAGGGAGCTCCCTCGTTCCTTATGGTGCTCACGGGCCAGCAAGCGGCCTATTGCCGACCGGACGGCGTCTACGTCGTCCCGATAACCTGCCTGGCCCCGTAGCGAGAAGGTTGTCCAAAAGCCTTTCTCCGCCCTGTTGGGGCTCCGAAAGAGTCTCGGATTTCTCAGCTGGCGGTCAGAGCGCGTCGTTGCTGCGAGCCGTCGGCGCAGCGTCTTTTGGCCCTTCTTGTCGCCGATGATTTCGAGTCTCTGGAAGCAGGCGATATCGAGGTGCTTATCGCCGGCTTTGGAGGGCATTGCGCGGCTGGGCTCTCCGAGGTGTTCGGTACCGATTGGGCCGATGGGGCCATCGTCGAGGCTCTCGGATGCGGCGAGGCGGCAAAAAGGATGGGCCACTCTGCTGTTTCGTGGGACATGCTGGGCCCAGATGCCTTCCGTGTTGCCCGACAAAACGGCTGGCTGCTCGAGCGCGCCTGCGCAGCGGGCCTTGATCGACTCGCTGCCTCCGATGCTGAAGCAGGCTCCAATCTCGTCGAGAGCCTGCGGGTCTACGTGGCTTGCGGCGGTGACGCGAACGCGGCGGCTGAGCGCCTCTGCCAGCACCCCAATTCGGTGCGCAACCGCGTCAACCGTGCTCGCGCGGTGCTGGCGATGGAAGACGCCACGGACAAGCAGCTGTTCGCCTACCTGTCGATGATCTTCCTCTAGGCACCTCGCTTTCGCAGAGCGCTGCGTGCGACAGGGCGCGGCTCGTTTGCGCCGTGGGCGGCCGCAAGCCCCGTTGTGGGCGCCCACAACGGGCCGCCTGAGAGCCTGTGGCCGCCTCCACATCCTGCTTCGGGTTCGCCTTTTATGCTGGACTCACGTTCCTAGCGGAGACCGTGGATCAGCGAGAAGGAGAACCCCCATGGAGATCAAGGATTTCGAAGTCGAGCAGTGGATGAACCTCTGGGAGACGAAGTGCACCTACAACGTCGCCGAGACGTGCGTGTACTCGCTGTCCCTCGACCAGCTCTTCGAGCTGACCGGCGGCGACAAGCAGGCGTTTCTGGACGCCTTCGCGGCGCGCCGCCTCACCTACGGCGACATCGAGGGTCGCCCCGACCTGCTTTCTGGCATCGCCAAGCTCTACCGCACCGTGGCGCCCGAGCACATCATTCCCACCCACGGGGCCGCCGGCGCCAACGCGCTCGTGCTCTCGACGCTGGTGAACCCGGGCGACCACGTGGTGTCGGTCATGCCCACCTACCAGCAGCTCTACTCCATCCCCGAGATGTGCGGCGCTGCGGTGGACGTGCTGCATCTGGAGAAGGAGAACGGCTACCACGTGGACGTGGAGGCCCTGGACGCCCTGTGCACGCCGGAGACGAAGGTCATCTGCATCAACAATCCCGACAACCCCACGGGTGCCCTGCTCGACGGCGAGACGCTGCGGGCCATCGTGGAGGTGGCGCGCAAGAACGACGCGTGGCTGCACTGCGACGAGGTGTACCGCCACTTGAACCAGACCGACGAGTACGCCGAGTCGGTCGTCGACCTTTACGACAAGGGCGTCACCACCAGCTCCATGAGCAAGGTGTGGTCGCTGGCGGGCATCCGTCTGGGCTGGTGCATTACCAAGGACGAACAGCTGCGCCGAGACCTTCTGTCCCATCGCGACTACAACCTCATCTCCTGCGGCTTGTTCGACGAGGCCGTGGGCGCCTACGCGCTGGCCCATGCCGACGCCATCCTCGACCGCAGCCGCCGTATCGTGCGGGAGAATTTGGCTACGCTTTTGGAATGGGTGGAATCGGAGCCGCACCTGTCCGTCGTTCCGCCCGAGGCCGGCACGACGGCGCTCGTCTACTACGACTACGACATCCCCTCCTACGATTTCTGCACCGATATGGTGAAGTTCAACGGTGCCTTCGTCACGCCGGGCGACTGCTTCGAGGAGCCGAAGAGCTTTCGCGTGGGCTACGGCTACTCCGACGATACGGCCAACTGCGCGAGCAACGGCGAGATCGAGCGCGGACTGGCTGAGGGCGCCTTCGGCCTGGATCATGTGCTCGGCGAGCTGGGAGACGTGCTGGTGGGGAAGGTGCCGGGCCGCACGAGCGCCGAGGACGTCACGGTCTTCGACTCGGCGGGCACCGCGCTGCTTGACATTGCCTGTGCCAAGATCGCCCTGGACGCCGCCGCGAGGCGCGGACTCGGCACCGTGGCAGAGCTCTAGAAGGTATTCTCAGGTGGTTTAGAGTTAATTCTGCGCCGTAGTGCTTTTTCCCATGGGCTTGTTACCAATCGGAAATACTAGACGCGTTATGGTGTGTCGGTTAGCGTCAATACAGGAAAGAGAGAGCTATGGGGCGTTTGACCGTTGAGGTGGCGGCGCGGGCCGATGCACGGACGGGGGAGTTCGTCGAGGCCTTCGCCCGACGCGTGGAAGCCATGCCGCCGGGCCAGTGTCCGGTGGGGATGGTGCTGGGACAGTTGCAAGCGAGCGCCGCGCAGACCTGCGGCAAGTGCACGCCGTGCGCCCAGGGCATGCCGAAAATTGAGGCGCTGCTGGGCGATGTGGCCGCCTTCCGCGCCACGGCGGCGACGGTGGATGAGATCCGAGATGCGGCCACGCTGCTGCGCGACACCGCCGATTGCGCCGTGGGCTGGCAGGCGGGGGCGATGGTTCTGGCGGGACTTGACGCCTTTGCCGACGAGTTCGCCAGCCACGTGGATGCGGGCACCTGCGCTCCCGGCACGCGTCAGACGGTGCCCTGCGTCACGCGGTGCCCGGCCCATGTGAACGTGCCGGCCTACATTGCGCTGGCCGAGGAAGGCCGCCTTGCCGAGGCGGTGAAGATGATCCGCAAGGACAATCCCTTCCCTACGGCCTGCGCGCTTGTGTGCGAGCACCCCTGCGAGGAGCGTTGTCGCCGCACGATGGTGGACGCGCCGGTGAATATCCGCGGCATAAAGAAGTACATTGTGGACACGGTGGCCGCCGATACCGTGGAAACCCCCGCGCCGCTGCCCGCCACGGGCAAACGCGTCGCGGTGGTGGGTGCCGGCCCCTCGGGGCTCACCTGCGCCTACTTCCTGGGGCTCATGGGTCATTCGGTGACGGTATTCGAACGTCGCAATCGCCTGGGCGGCATGATGCGCTACGGCATTCCCGCTTATCGGCTGCCCCGCGAGCGGCTCGACGAGGATATCCGCGCCGTGCTGGGTGCCGGCGACATCGAGGTGCGTACGGGCTGCGACGTTCAGACGGACGAGATGCGCACGCTGGTGGACGAGTTCGACGCCGTGTACGTGGCCGTGGGCGCCCAGGGCGGCAAGACCCTTTCCATTGAAGGGGCCGATGCGGCCGGCGTTATGAGCGCCGTGGACGTGCTGGAGGCCATCGGCGACGAGCAGTATCCCGACTTCACGGGCAAGAATGTGGTGGTCATTGGCGGCGGCAATGTGGCCATGGACTGCGCTCGCACCGCCGTGCGCGCCGGTGCCGCCTCGGTCACCGTGGCCTATCGACGCCGCCTGGAGGACATGACCGCGCTGCCCTCCGAGGTGGAGGCGGCCATGATGGAGGGCGTGGAAATGCGCTGCCTTCAGGCGCCGGCCAGCATTGAAGCGAACGCGGAGGGCTGCGCGACGGCGCTCATCTGCCAGCCCCAGCGCATCGGCGCGGTGCGCGGCGGCCGCCCGGCCCCAGTGCCGGCCGACAAGCCTGAGGTGCGTCTGGCCGCCGACCTCGTCATCATCGCCGTGGGCCAGGCTATCGAATGTGCCCCCTTCGAGGAGTTCGGCATGCAGCATGACCGCACCTACCTGTGCGCCGACGCGTGCCTGCAAGCGCCCGGCTTCGACGCCGTCTTCGTGGGCGGCGACTGCCAGTGGGGTCCCAAGACCGTCATCATGGCCATCGCCGCAGGCAAGACGGCGGCGGCCAACATCGACGAGCTGCTGGGTTTCCATCATAAGCTGGACTGCGGCGCCGCGGTGCCGCCGGCGCACCCCAACGACCGCACCGCCTACGGGCGCGTGCAGGTGGCCGAGCGCCCGGCGTGCGAGCGCAAGCGCGATTTCAAGTACGTGGAAGAACCGGTGAGCGCCGAGGAAGCCGCGCAAGAGTGTGGCCGGTGCCTGCGCTGCGACGTGTACGGCATAGGCGCGCTAACCGGAAGGGGGCTGGAAGCATGGTAACTATCACGATAAACGGTCAGGCGGTGGAAGCCCCCGAGGGCACGAGCGTGCTGGACGCGGCCACGGCGGCTGGTGTGACCATCCCCACGCTGTGCTACCTGAAGGACTTGAACTGCATCGGCTCGTGCCGCGTGTGTTTGGTGGACGTGGAAGGCGAGGGGCTTGCGGCCTCCTGCAACACCGCCGTGCGCGAGGGCATGCGGGTGCGCACCGACACCCCGCAGGTAGCGGCGGCCCGACGGGCGAACCTGCAAGCCATCATGGACGATCATCGGGCGCTGTGCGCCACGTGCGTGCGCCAGGACACCTGCGCCCTGCGCGATCTTGCCAGTACCTTCAACCTGACCGACGCCCCGGGTCCCTTGCCCGAGCCGGCGCCCTGGGACGCCGACTTCCCGCTGCAGCGCGACAGCAGCAAGTGCATCAAGTGCATGCGCTGCGTGGCCATCTGCGAGAAGGTGCAGCACTGCGCGGTGTGGGACTTCACGGGGGTGGGGCCGTCCACGAAGATCATCGTGCGCGACAACCTGCCCATCGCCGAGGCCGGGTGCGCCCTGTGCGGCCAGTGCATCACCCATTGCCCCACCGGGGCGCTTACGGCCCGTGACGACGTGAGCCTCATCATGGAGGCCATCCTGGATCCGGCGGTGGAAACCGTGGTGCAGGTGGCGCCGGCCGTGCGCACGGCCTGGGGCGAGGGCCTGGGGCTTTCCCGCGAGGAGGCGACGCCGGGACGCTTGGCCGCGGCCCTGCACGCCGTGGGCTTCGATCGCGTCTTCGACACCGACTTCGCCGCCGACCTCACCATTATGGAAGAGGGCAGCGAGTTCGTGGAATTCCTCGGCTCCGACGCGCCGCGCCCCATGTTCACGAGCTGCTGTCCCGGCTGGGTGCGCTTCGTGAAGCAGCACTATCCGCAGTTCACGGCCCAGCTTTCCAGCGCCAAGTCGCCGCACCAGATGATGGGTGCCGTGGTTAAGAACACGCTCGCCGCCGAGGCCGACGAGGCTGGCAAGCGGCTGTTTGTCGTGTCCGTTATGCCCTGCGTGGCGAAGAAGTACGAGTGCGACGTGCCGGAGCTTTCCACGGTGGTCGGCGCGACCCACGGGGCCGGCACGGATGGTGCGACCCACGGGGCTGGCACGGTCGGCGAGACCCAGGGGGCCAGTACGGATGACGCGACCCGGGGGGCTGGCGCGAGTGACGCGGGCCTGGTGCCCGACGCGCCGGTCGCGCCCGAGCTGGCGGCTGAGGCCGCGCCCGACGTGGACGCCGTGCTCACGGTGCGCGAATTCGGCTGCCTGCTGCGCCTGGTGGGCGTCGACTGCACGGCGCTTTCCGAGGCGCCCTTCGACAACCCGTTGGGACTTTCCACGGGCGCGGCCACCATCTTCGGGCGCACGGGTGGCGTCATGGAGGCGGCCCTGCGCTCGGCGGCCTACCTCATCACCGGCGAGAACCCCGATTTCAGCGCCTGCGACACTACGGCTGCAACGTCCGAGACGCCCTGGATGTCCCGCGAGCTTTCCATCGGCGACGCCACCGTGCGCATCGCTGTGGCCAGCGGCCTGGAGAATACGTCGAAGCTGCTGGACGCGTTGGAATCCGGGGAAGCCGCCTTCGACTTCGTAGAAATCATGGCATGTCCGGGCGGATGCGTGGGTGGTGGCGGCCAGCCCATCCAGTTCAACAGCGAACTGGCCCAGGTGCGGGCCGGCGTGCTGAACCGGCTCGACGCCGCGGACAAGCTGCGCTACTCCCACGAGAACCCCGACATCGCGAAGCTGTACGCCGACTGGATCGGCGAGCCGCTGTCGCATACGGCTCACGAGTGGCTGCACACCGACCAGGAGAGCTGGCAGATTTGATGCTCGAGCTCGTGGATAAGCTCGCGCGCGAGCACGCCCTTTCCCAGGACGAGTACGCCATGCTCATCGACGGCCGCACCCCGGCGCTGGCCGATGAGCTGGCTGGCCGCGCCCGAGAGGCGTGCGAGGCCGTCTACGGAAACGCGGTGTTTGCGCGCGGGCTCATCGAGTTCACGAATATCTGCAAGAACGACTGCTATTACTGCGGCATCCGACGCAGCAACGGCGCCTGCGAGCGCTACCGCCTTACTCGCGAGCAAATTCTGGCTTGCGCTGATGCGGGCTGGCGAGCGGGCTTCCGTACCTTCGTGCTGCAAGGCGGGGAGGATCCGGCTGTTACCGACGAGTGGCTTGCCGAGCTTATTGGTGCGTTGAAGGCGGCTCATCCGGGGTGCGCCGTCACGCTGTCGGTGGGGGAGCGCTCGCGGGAAAGCTACCGGCACCTGCGCGCCGCCGGGGCCGACCGCTACCTGCTGCGCCATGAGACGGCCACGGCCGCCCATTACCGGCAGCTGCACCCGGCGGCCATGACGCTTCAGCGCCGCATGGCGTGCCTGTCCGACTTGCGAGAGGCCGGGTTCGCCGTGGGCGCCGGCTTCATGGTGGGCTCCCCCTTCCAGACGACGGAGCACCTGGCGGCCGACCTCGCGTTCATCCAGGAGTTTCGCCCCGAAATGTGCGGCATCGGGCCGTTTGTGCCCCATCGCGACACCCCCTTTGCCGCCGAGACACCCGGCACGGTGGAGCTTACCTGCTACCTGCTGTCCCTCGTGCGTCTGGCGCATCCGACGGTGCTGCTGCCGGCTACCACGGCCCTGGAAGCGCTGGATCCCCGCAGCCGCGAGAAGGGCATCCTCGCTGGCGCCAACGTCGTGATGCCGAACTTGTCGCCGCCCGAGCGCCAGGGCGATTATGCGCTCTACGACGGCAAGCCCCGCTCGTCGGCCGATGCGGCCCGCAAATGGGCCGACCTGGCGGCGCGGCTTGAGCCCTTGGGGCGCCGCCTTGTGGAAGACCGCGGCGATCCCGCTGCAGCCTGGGCTTCGGTTGTAGGCCCTGCTGCGGCATCGGTTGTCTCGCCCGCTCGGGGCGCTGTGGTACTGGCAGCAGCGTCGCGCCCGGTTTCTGCCGCCGCCGCTACCGCGCCTGGTTCGTCTTCCGCCGCTTCCTTTCCTTCGACCTTCCCCTCTGTCCCTTCAACGAAAGTGAACCCCTCATGAGCAGCTACAACGTGCGCTCGCCCCGGGCCGACGAGTTCATCAACCACGCGGAAATCCTCGACACTCTGGCCTACGCCGAGGCGCACAAAAGCGACGCCGCCCTGGCCCGTTCCATCCTGGAAAAGGCCCGGACGAACCTGGCGCCGGCTCACGACCACGGCACAACGCTCACCCATCGCGAGGCCTCGGTGCTGCTGGCTTGCGAGGACCCGCAGGTGAACGCCGAAATTCGCCGGCTCGCCCGCGACATCAAGCAGGCCTACTACGGCAACCGTATCGTGCTGTTCGCGCCGCTGTACCTTTCTAACTACTGCGTGAACGGGTGCCTGTACTGCCCCTACCACGCGAAGAACCGCGACATCCCGCGTCGCAAGCTCACGCAGGAAGAGATCCGCGCCGAGGTCGTCGCCCTGCAGGACATGGGCCACAAGCGCCTGGCCATCGAGGCGGGGGAAGATCCGATCCACAACCCGCTTGACTACATTCTGGAGAGTCTTGAGACCATCTACGGCACCAAGCACAAAAACGGGGCCATCCGCCGCGTGAATGTGAACATCGCCGCCACGACCGAGGACGCCTACCACCAGCTGAAGGCCGCGGAGATCGGCACCTACATCCTGTTCCAGGAGACCTACCACCGCGCCCGCTACGAGGAGCTGCACCCCTCGGGCCCCAAGGCCGACTACGCCTGGCACACCGAGGCCCACGACCGCGCCATGGCCGCCGGCATCGACGACGTGGGGCTCGGCGTGCTGTTCGGCTTGGAGGGCTACGCCTACGAGTTCGCCGGCCTGCTCATGCACGCGGAGCATTTGGAAGCGGTGTTCGGCGTGGGCCCGCACACCATCTCGGTGCCGCGGGTGAAGCCGGCGAGCGACATCGACCCCGACGCTTTCGACAACGGCATTCCCGACGAGATGTTCGAGAAGATCATCGCACTCATCCGCATCGCCGTGCCCTATACGGGTATGATCATCTCCACCCGCGAGTCGCAGGCGGTGCGCGCGGCGGCGCTTCAGCTGGGCGTCTCGCAGATCTCCGGCGGCAGCCGCACGAGCGTGGGCGGCTACGGGGAAGAGACGCGGCCCCACGACACCGAGCAGTTCGACGTGTCCGATACGCGCACCCTGGACGAGGTCATCGGCTGGCTCATGGACGAGGGCCACCTCCCCAGCTTCTGCACTGCCTGCTACCGCGCCGGCCGCACCGGCGACCGCTTTATGGAGTTCTGCAAGAGCGGCCAGATCCAGGACTTCTGCCAGCCGAACGCCCTGCTCACGCTGGGGGAGTACCTGTGCGACTACGCCAGCCCCGCCGTGGCGGAGAAGGGGTGGAAGATGATCGACACCGAGCTCGCCCGCGTTCCCGACGACCGCCGCCGCGCCCTGGCCGCCGACTACCTCGCCCGCGTCCGCACCGGCGAGCGCGACTTCCGGTTCTAGGAGGAGTCCGCATGTCTCTGAACGATACCCCTTCCGGCGAGCGCGCCCACATCGTCTTTTTCGGCGTGCGCAACGCCGGCAAGTCCAGCCTGGTGAACGCGCTGACGAACCAGACCGTCTCCGTAGTGTCCGATGTGGCCGGCACCACCACCGACCCGGTGCGCAAAGCCATGGAACTGGCGCCGGCCGGTCCCGTGCTCATTGTTGACACTCCAGGTATCGACGACGCCGGCGACGTAGGCGACCTGCGCGTCCAGCGGGCCGAGGCCGCCCTGAACGAGGCCGACGTGGCTGTGCTCGTGGTGGATGCCACACGCAGCCTCACCCCTTTCGACGAGAAACTCCTCGCCGCCTTCCAAACGCGCCGCATTCCCTATGTGATTGCGGAGAATAAGGCCGATTTGCTTGCGGAAAGCGGGCGAGCCGGCGCTGCGGAGTCGTCGCTGCCTTCGCCGCGCCCGGGGACGGACGCTTCGGATAGCGAGCCCCTCTCGGAAGGCGCTGACCACAACGCCACGGCCTCCGCCGAAAACGATGGCGCTTCCGCACGGGCCGCCCGCGTGCGCGTGTCGGCGCTGACGGGGGAGGGGCTGAGCGACCTGAAGCGCGCGCTTGCCACCCTGGCCACTGGTGCAGTGGAGGAGCGGCGGCTCGTGGGCGACCTGCTTACGCCCGGTGACGTGGTGGTGCTCGTCATCCCGCTGGATTCTGCCGCGCCCAAGGGTCGCATCATTCTGCCCCAGCAACAGGTCATGCGCGACGCGCTGGACGCCGGCGCCTTCCCCTGCGCCACCGGCGTGGAAGGCCTGCCCGACCTGCTGGCCGCCCTCGCCCGACCGCCGCGCCTGGTGGTGACCGACTCCCAGGCCTTCGGCGAGGTGGACGCCCTTTTGCCGGCGGATGTGCCGCTCACATCGTTTTCCATCCTCATGGCCCGCTACAAGGGCGACTTGGCCGCTCAACTAGAAGCGGTACGCGCCCTGGAAAGCCTCACCGACGAGGACACCGTGCTCATCGCCGAGGGCTGCACCCACCACCGTACCTGCGAGGACATCGGCACGGTGAAGCTGCCCCGGCTCATTTGCGCTATCAGCGGTGCCGAGCCCCAGTTCGCCTTCACCTCCGGCCGCGACTTCCCCGACGATCTTTCCCCCTATGCCGCCATCGTCCACTGCGGCGGCTGCACCTTGAACGCCCGCGACATGGCCTCGCGCCTCCAGCGCGCCCGCGCCCAGCAGGCCCCCTTCACCAACTACGGCATGACCATCGCCCGCGCCCACAACATCCTCCCCCGCGCCCTCGCCCCGCTGGAATGAAGCTGCTACGCGAGAGGAAAAGCGGTCAAAAACCGTGTGCAGACTGCACGGGTGCCCCTCGCTAGGTCGTTACTGGCCAAAAACGGCGCGCAAACTGCACAAGCGTCTGCAAACTGCACAAGCGTCTCATGATTAAGCCGCTGTTGGCCAAAAACCATGCGTGAACTGTATATAAAGGGGCGTGCCTGACGCTTTTTGGCCAAAAAACCCGCGACAGCTGCAGTATTGGCCCGCGATTTTGAAGGCGTCGCTTCCCGCGTGTCAAGTTTTACCAGGTCAGAATCCCGTTGTAGCGAACGTGCGAGCGCGGAGGAAAGCGAAAGGAGAAAAAGAGCCCTCCGAAAAGCAGTCAGCGCGTATTTTTTGGCCATTTGACGAAAGCGCGGCGAGGCTCGTCTCATCTAGCTTGGCGAGCTTAAGACCATCGACAGGTGCCTGTACGCGGCGAGGCGCTAGAGGAACTTCGTCTCGTCCAGCTTGGCGAGCACCCACCGGTTCAGCCGGATGACGGGGCGCCGCAGGACGAGGCCGAGAATGAGGCTCGGCACGAGGATGGCCGCGAGCAGGCCCATCTGCACGAGGTACTGGTCGCCGTAGATGCCGGCCATGGCTCCTTCCAGCGCCGGCATGGAGTGGGCGAAGGGCAGCCACGGGTAAATCTCCTGGAACAGCGGGGCCGACAGCATCTGCACCGGCATGAGGCCGCCGGCGCCGGCCAGCTGCAGCACGAGCCCGATGATGGCCAGCGCCTTCCCGATGTTGCCGAAGGACACCGTCAGCGTGTACACCAGGTTCGTGAACACCACCGATGCCAAACAGCACGCCGCCAGATACAGCCAGAAGTGCTCGCATTCCACGCCGAGGAAGAACACGTTGCCGAGCCTCGCGATGAGCGCTTGGGCGAGGCCTATCAGGCAGAACACTCCGTAGCGTCCGAGGTACAACTCAGCTGCCCGCGGCGCGCGCCCGAACTTCCGCGTTAGGGCGGCCTGGCGCGCGGGGGAGACGGACACGCTCATAAGGGCTACCATGAAGATGGCGCCGATCCACAGCGCGAGGGAGGTATAGAAGGGGCTCATGGCGCTGCCGTTGTCGGCCATGGGGTACACCGCGTGACGCTCCAGGTGCGTCGGCGCGGCGAGGAACTGGGCGATGGCGACCGGGTTGTCGCCGATGATGCGGCGCACCTCGTCGATGTCGCCGGTGTCCAGGGCGTGCCGCAGGTCGTCGCGGGCCTGGGCGAGCTGGCTTTCTGCCGTGCGCAGGGTTTCGGCGGTCTTGCGCAGCGACGCCTCGGCGGTGGCGAGGTTCGCGGCCAAAGAATCGGTGGAATCCCCCAGGCTGTCCGCCGTGTCCTTCAGCGAGCCGGCCAGAGTTTGGGTGTCGGCGCCCACCTTCTGCAGGCTGTCGGCCAGCGACGCCAGCTCGCCCTTCAGCTGGTCGTTGTAGGTGCTCATCGAATCACGCAGAGCTGCCCGCGCTTGGTTGATGCTGTCGGTCACCTTGGCGTGCTTCTCGTCGATGGATGCCGCGTCCGCGCCAATGGCGTTCTCGGCGGTGTCGAGGTTCGCCTCCAGGGTATCCAGCTGGGCGATGATGCGGTCAAGGGCGCCAATGGCGGGGCTTGACGGATCGGCGCCGGCCAGGGCGTCGCGCATGGTCTGGTAGGCCTGCGCAAGGCCCTGCACGTCCGAACGGCAAGCGGCTAGCACGCCCTGGGCCGCCGCCGGATCGTCCTTCATGGTGGCGAAGGCCTCATCAGCGGCGCGGGCCACAGCATCGTAGCTGGCGTCGGCGGCTGCGAGCGTCTTCTCGGCTGCGGTGCTTGCGGCGGAAAGGCCGTCTTGAGCGCTCGTCAGCCCGTTGCGCGCTTCGCTCACCAGAGGTGCCGTGGCATCCGGTGCCTTCCCTGCCTCCTTTAGAATGCTTGCCGTCGCATCCACGAGTGAGGTGGTGGAGCTCATGAGATCGGCGTAGGCCTGAGCCTGATCGGCCGCCGCTCCTACTTCGCCCACGGCCTCGCCAAGGCGCGACCCCAGGGTTTGCGCGTAGGTGAGGATGCCGTCCCCGCTCATGAACGAAGTGAGGCTGCTCGTGGTGCCCAGGGCCACCGATGCCACGGTTTCCGTGAACGTCTCGTCGATGGTCTCCTGCAGGGTGCTCGCGCCTGTCGCCGTCACACGCTGGGCGATGGCGTTCTCCTTCTCGTTGTCGTAGTAGATGATCCTCGGTTCGGTGATGTCGTCGGTAAACACGGTCATGAGGTCGCGCGAGAACTCCTTCGGGATGACGAGCGCCGCGTAATACTCTCCCGAGCGCACGCCGTGCACGGCCTCATCGGCGCTGACGAACTGCCAGGCGAACTGGTCGTTGGCCCGCAGCTTGCCGATGATCTGCTCGCCGGCGTTAATGGGCGTCGGGATAAGGTCGGAGGTGTAGCCGGCGTCTTCCGAGGCCACGGCCACTTTGATGTTGCCGGTGTTGCTGTAGGGATCCCAGAAGCCGAGCGTCGTGAACCAGGCGTACATGGGCGGCACGAGCGCGAGCCCCATCACCACAATGGCGGCAATGACGTTCCGGAACAGGTTCCGCACGTCACCGATGAAAATGTCCCAAATCACCCTCACGCCGAATCACCACCGATTTGCCCGCTGGCGCGCTTCTGCAGTTCCTCGGTGCTCAGGTTCGCCAGGGCAAGCTGGTGCGCGAGGTTGGTGTCCAGGTATGAAATCACGATGAGATACGTGTCCACCACGATGACCCCCACCACCATGGCCATGAGCATCATGACCCGCGTGTCCACATCGGCATGCACCAGCACCATAATGGCGAAGGTGACAAGCGGCTGCGCGACAAGCGCCACCCAGCCGATGCGCCGCAGCACCGGGTAGGCGCGGTGGAAACGCTCGGCTCGGGCGATGAGAGCCTGGCGGAAGGCGTCGATGTTCAGCAGCGCGCGGACGAGCGTGCGCGTGCGGTATCGGGCGGGCGTCTGCCCCGCGGCTTTGGCGCTGGCCGTGACCGGCTCGGCCAGAAGCAGGTCGGTTGCTCCCAGCTTCTCGTCGAACATGAGGTTCAAATTGAAATCGCAGCGCCCGATGCCCAGCCCGATGGCGAACCCCAGGGGCACGAACAAAAGTCCCAGCAGCAACATGTCGTGCAGGTAATCCATCGCGCAAAAGCCGCCGATGGCCTCGCGCATGGCGTCGATGGAATAGGTGAAGGGCAGAAGCGGGTGAATGACCTGGAAAAAGTCCGGCATCATCTCGATGGGGAACATGCCCGAGGAGCCGGGAATCTGCACGATGAGCAGAATGACCGCGATGGCCTTCCCGATGTGCCTAAATGCGTAGGCCAGCGCGAACATGAGGTTCACGTCCACGAACACCGTGAGCAGCCCCGCGCCGATGAAGGCCGCCGGACTTTCGCACTGAATCCCGAGGGCCAAATCGCCCACGCAGCAGACGAGCCCCATGGCCAGCCCGCACACCACGTAGAACAGCCAGCGTCCGAAGTAGGCCTGCACGGCGGTGAACTTCGGCAGCCCCTCCGGATCGACGCGCAGCTTCACCATGGCCATGAGGATGAAGCCGGCCACCCACAGGGCCAGGTTCGTGAAGAAGGGGGCAACACCGCTGCCGTAGTTCTTCACGGGATACACCAGTTGCGTGTCCAGGGCCACGGGTGCGGCCATGAAGGCGCCGATCTTCTCCGGGTCGGCCTTCAGGTATTCCGCCAAGTCCTTCACGGTGGCGGAATTCTGCAGGGCGGTCAGGTCGGTGAGCGACTGCTCCAGGTTCGTCTCCATGGTGCCCAGGGAATCGGACGTGGTGGAAAGCGAGGTCTCGGAAGAGGTCAGCGTGTCGCCGAGCTGCCCCAAAATGGCCCGCGCCTCGGCGAGCGAGGGAGTGAGCCCGCGCAGGGCCCCTTCCAAGGTGCCGCAGGCTTCCACCAGGGAATCCAGGCTGGTCGTGATGTCTGGCAGCACGCTGCCCTGGAAGGTGGCCGCGGTGGCGCGAATAGTTTCAGAGGCCGAGTGCGCCGCCGTATCCAGCGCGCTCGCCTCGGTTTCCAGGGAGTCGGCCGTGGAAGCCAGGTCGTCTGAGGCCGTGCGCAGGGCGTCGGTGGTGGTCGTCAGCCGCTCGTTGGCGGCCCGGGCTTCGGAGAGAGCTTGCGCGATGGCCGGATCAGCGTCGGCCGCTCCGGCCTGGGCGGTGAGGTCGCTCACGAGCGTCTTGTTGTCGGCCAGCAGCCCCTCGGCCGTGGCGAGGGCCGTATTGGTGGCCGCCTCGGCCGCTGCGACATCGCCGCTCACAGTGCCCAAGGCGCGCTGGGCCTGCGCAGCGGCGCTCGACAATTGCAACGCTCCGTCGGTGGCGTTCTTGGAAAGCGCCGTTCCGTACTCGTTCACGGTGCTCCGCGCCTTCGCGAGCAGTTCCTTCGATTGCCCGATGGCCTCCAGCAGATGTGGCACATCGTCTTGAAGCCCCGCCAGAGTATCGTCGGCGCGAGCGACGGACGTCCGCGTGTCGTCCACGTTGCCGACGAGTCCTTCCAGGGTCGCGCGGGTTTCGCCCACGGTCTCCTTGGCGCTGCGAACGCCGGCGGTGAGGCTGCCCTCGGCGGCGTCGGCCTTCTCTTCCGCCTCGGCCCCCACCTTCTGGGTCGTTTCCACCACCTTCTCCGACACCGTCTTCACGAAGTTCTCGTTGACGGCCGCCTCGACGGCGTTGGCCGCCGCGTCGGTCACCTTGGGCGCGATGGAGGAGGGCTTCTCGTTCACGTAGTAGTCGATGGTCGGCTGGGTGAAGTCGCCGGTGAACACGCTGGCGAAGTCTTCGCTGAAATCCTTCGGGATGACGAGTGCCGCCCAGTAGCGTCCCTCGTAGACGCCGTTTATGGCCGCCTCGGCGTCGGTGAATTCCCAGCCCATCTCGTGGTTGTCGTGCAACTGGGCCACCACCTGTGCGCCCACGTCCAAATGCCCCGTCTCAGGGCTGTCGGCCCCCGCATCCTCGTTGGCCACGGCCACCAGCATATCGGCCGTGTTGCTGTAGGGGTCCCAGTTGGCTGCTACCACGTACCAGGCGTAAGCCGACGGCATAACGATCATGCCCAAGGCGATGACGAGCGCGACAGGGTTGCGCAGCACCCGTTTCACATCCCGCGCGAAAATGGCGAAGATCACTCCCAGATATGTCCGCATCCGCTTCAGCATATGCGCCCGCTTGCGCCTTTCTCTGCCCGTTTGCTGACCTTGCTTGTAATGAGAAAAGTTTCCCACATCAAGTTCTCTGCGCCACGGACAGCGGGGGATTGTCGCTATGCTGAAACGGGTGCTGCGTCTGACGATAAAGTGACGCGCTCCGGTCGCCGTTTGTCCCCGCCGAACTTCGTTCTTGCTCTGCGGCAAGGGGCGAAGCCTCACCGAAGCGGTTGCCCGCGCTGCCCGTTTGTCGCCGTGTTGTGGCTTGAGTTGCGATGCCGTTGCTTTACACTACGGGCAAGCAACGAAGCGCCGAAGAAGGCGCCCCGTGATGCAGGCCGACGCGCAGGAGGTTGCGCCGCCTGTGAACCTGAAGGAAAGGAGGCCCTCCGTGGCCGATCGCAACATTGAGAACGCGAGCACCGAGGTGCCGGAGATTCCCGACGAGCTGGAACGCGTGCTCGTCTTCGCCCTGGACGAGGCCAAAGAGAAGATCGAGGGCGGCGAGGACGTCATCCCCTTCACCACGCTCGTCGTGAAGGACAATCTGTTCATCGAGTCGCACCCGGGCGATTCCGCCGAGGAGTGCTTCGAGGCGGCCGAGAAGAACGTGCGTGGCGCTCGCGGGGCCGACTGCTACGCCTTCTGCTACGACGGCTACATTGAAACCGACGATGGCGTGAAGGATGCGCTCATTGCTGAGGGCGGCGTGCCGGGCGCCGATGAGGGCTACGCCATCGCCTATCTGTATGAGGTCGATGACGAGGGCGCTTATACCTTCGAATCCGAGGCCGCCTACATCGGCGAGGCCCCGAACTTCATGGCGGCCCTGAAAGAGCCGGTCGCCTACACCGACGACGAGATCGACGAGCGCTACCGCGACGAAGATGACGCCGAAGAGGCTGCCGAAGTTGCCGAGGCCGCCGACCTCGCCGAGGCTGCTGAAGAGGCTGTGGCCGTGGTTGATGCGGAGGATGCTACGGAATAGTTTGACCGCGGCTCTGCCTGAGTCGATAGGTTTGAACCGAGCGCCAGCTCATGTCTTTGTGGCAGAGCTGGCGTATTTTGTTTGCGGCTTAGGATATGTTTGCCGGATTTTGCCTCTCGATAGAAATAGATGTGAGTTTCGAGCATAGCGAAGGAGAATTTCGGAAATAGATGCGAGTTTCGGGCGTAACGAGGGAAGGCTTCGGAAATAGATGCGAGTTTCGGGCGCGATTTGGACAAAATCAGCGCGTGCGGTGCGAAATGATGCTCGAAACTCTCATCTACTTCCGGATTTGGGCGGTCACTGTGAGATTTGCCCGGTTCGGCTGCTCGAAACTCGCAACTATTTCCAGAATTCAGCAGACGCAGAAAACTGATGCCTACAAAAAAGCCGGCGGAACTCCGATCCAGTTCCACCGGCTTGTGCCAACAGGGTTGGCAGGTTGCTCATCGTCGCGAGCACGGCGCTTGTTTCAAGGGCAGCGCCAAAAAAGAAGTGAGGCGGCAAGGAGGGGTGCCTCGCCGCCTCGGAGGAGGGGGTAGCGGCATCGAGTGCCGCATTCTGCTTTCAAGGGGATTGAAGCAGAGCGATGGAAGCAGGGGAACTTCCAAATCGCTGAAACGAATTATAGGTCAAGACTTGTTTTGGTCACCATAATGTGCTTCATTTTCCACGAAGAACGGCATCATTTCGGCGGTGAGTAGCATATAACCCCTTGTCAGAGCCCGTTTACCCGCGTCATAAGCCCGTTCGCCCTCTGAGAATTTTCTTCACATTCAATAAGAAAGTTTCAGATTGCCCGTCTCCCTCCTTTCCGAACCTTTTATCTTCCTTCGTTGATGCAGGGCCCTCGGCATCGGAAAACGCCTTCTGGATGTACGAAACGATGCGCAGGATGCACGGCGGTGTTATGGACGAATAAGAATGTCACCCCCTGGTTGTTTGATTTTGTCACCCTCTAGGACGCAGGATGCACGGCGGTCGCAAAAGATTATTTGGAAGGGGTTCATGTCGAAAAAGGTTTATCCCTCAAGCAATCTTGTATCATGGAAGGCAGCAAATTCGTGGAAAGGAACTCCTCATGGCCGATCTCGCGCTGCGCTTTGGCAAGGACATGCTCGTCGTTTCGTCGCCGATTCAGGAGGCCCTGCGTCGGGCCGGCATCGAGTCGGTGTGCGATCAGGCGCTCGCGCTTTTGGTGGAGCCGGAAACCATCGAAGAAGCTTACCGCATGGAAACGGTGGCCGGCCCGCAGTGTATGGTCACCCCCGTGGCCGATTTCACGCCGGCTCGCTTGGTGGCCGTTGGTGCCGAGGGCAAAGGCGAAGCGCTGGCTGAGGCGGCTCTTGCGGTCATGGCGGAGTTCAAGCCTCAGCACACGCTTGTGGAAATCGCCCCCTGCGGTTTGCCGCTGGATCCCGACTCCAAGGCGTCGCTTGTGGAAAATCGCGACCAGTACGCCCGCGCAGCGCAGCTGTTTTGCGACTGCACCTTCGACGCCTTCTTCTTGAATGGGTTCACGACGGCCGATGATCTGAAGTGTGCGCTCATGGGCCTGCGCAAGGTGACTGATGCCCCCATCATTGCTTCGGTGGATGTGCAGGGTGACGGCGGCTTGGCGAGTGGCCGGGGCACCTGGCGCGAGGCCGTGGAAGTGATGGCAGAATACGGCGCGGCGGTGGCCGGCTTCTCCACGCTGGCCACCCCTGATCAGGCGCGCGGTTTGGCCGATGCGGCCCGCGAGACACTGGAGGCGCGCGGAGCGGATTTATGTCTCATGGCCACGCTGCAGGTGTTCCAGCGCGACGCCAAGCAACAGGGCCCCACGACCGAGAACCCCTACTACAGCCCCGACACCATGATGCCCGCGGCCCTTGAGCTGCGCGCGGCTGGCGTCCAGTTCCTGCGCGCCGCCGGTCAGGCGACCCCGGCTTACACCGGGGTGCTGGCCGCCACCGTTGCGGGCCTCGATGTGGCGCCGGTCCTGTAACGTTCTCGCCGAGAAGCCGCGTTGCCCATGAGCACCCTGCCATACCAAGGCCGTTGCGCCTTTGCGTCTCTGCATCCCGCGGTGACGCTCGGCTTCTTCGCGGGGGCTATCGTGCTTTCCATGGTGCTTGCGAACCCCATTTGTCAGGTGATGTCCGTTCTTCTTGCGGCGGCCTGTTATCTGACGTTTCGTGGCCGTGAGGCTTGGCGCTTCATCGCGGGGCTCACGGCGGTGCTGCTTGTGGTGACGCTGTCGGCGCCGCTGTTCAACACGCAGGGCGCCACGGTGCTCCTCCGCTGGTGGGGTGGCCGTCCTTACACGTTAGAAGCGCTGGCTTTGGGCGCCTCCACGGGGCTTATGCTCGTGGCCATGATGCTGTGGTTCGCCTCCTTTCACCTGGTCATGACTTCGGACAAGTTTACTTACCTGTTCGGCCGCGCTATTCCGGCGCTGTCGCTGGTGCTCACCATGGTGCTGCGCCTCGTGCCAAGTTACCGCCGCAAAGCCGACGCCCTCATGACGGCACGGGCTTGCATTGGGAAAGGCCCGGCGGAAGGCGCCTCCGTGGCGGCGCGCGTGCGCGACGGGGGCAGTGTCCTCTTGTCGCTGTCGGCCGACGCTTTAGAAAGTGCCGTGGTGGCCGCCGATTCCATGACGGCTCGTGGCTTCGGGCTGTCGGGGCGCACTCATTTCGCGCTCTTCCGCTGGGAGGCGCGCGATACGGTGCTGGTCGTGGCGATGGGCGCGCTGGTGGTTGGCGCAGTGGCCGCGTTCGCCCAGGGAGGGTTCGCGGTCACGTACTTCCCGACGATCGTGTGGCCCTCTGCGGGAGCGGCCGTGCTTATGGGGGCCGTTTGCTATGGCGCTTTTCTGGCTATTCCTGCGGTTACCAATTGCGGAGGGAGGGCGTTGTGGCGCTATTCGCTTTCGAAGAGCTGACGTTTCGCTACCCGGAGGCGCCCCGCGATGCCCTTCGCGATGTTTCTGTGGCCATCGAGCCGGGCCAGTTTGTGCTGGTATGCGGTCAGAGCAGCTGCGGGAAGACAACGCTCTTGCGCCAGTTCAAGTCGGCGCTCGCTCCCCATGGGCACCAAAGCGGACAGGTGCTGTTCGATGGCGTGCCTCTCGCCGACGTGCCCGAGCGCGAGCAAGTGGCCCGCATCGGATTCGTCATGCAAGACCCCGATGCGCAGATCGTGACCGACAAAGTGTGGCACGAGCTGGCCTTCGTCTTGGAAAGCCTCGGCTGCGACGAGCGCACCATGCGCTTGCGCGTGGCGGAGATGGCCAGCTACTTCGGCATCCAGCACTGGTTCCATAAGAACGTGGGCGAGCTTTCGGGCGGCCAGAAGCAGCTGCTGAACCTAGCGTCGGTCATGGCGGCCCGGCCCGATGTACTGGTGCTGGACGAGCCCACGAGTCAGCTGGATCCCATTGCCGCCAGCGACTTTCTGGCTACGGTACACCGGATCAATCGCGAGCTAGGGACGACGGTGGTTATGAGCGAGCATCGGCTGGAAGAGGTGTATGGGCTGGCCGACCGCGTGGTGGTGCTGGAGGAGGGGCGCGTCGTCGCCGACGGGGAGCCGCGGGCTGTTGCGGGCCAGCTGCATTGTGCGGTCAGCCCCATGGCATTGGCGCTGCCGGTGGCGGCGCGGATCGCTTGGGGTGTGGAAGGTCGGCTGGGTCGTCGCAGTGGGGAAGGGGCGCCGTGCGATCGACCGGGTTGCGCCGACGGGGAGGGGGCGCCGTGCGATCGGCCGGGCCGCCGCAGTGGGGAGGGGGCGCCGTGCGCTCCTCCGGCCCGCGCTGTCGGGAGGGGGGCGCCGTGCGCTCCTCCGGCCCGCGCTGTCGGGAGGGGGGCGCCGTGCTCAGACAGCATTGAAGTGCAGGGCTCTTCGAGGGTCGCTGACGTTTCTGTATGCACTTCAATGAACTGCGCGCGGACCCCCTCCCCACTGCGGCGGCCCTACTCTTCCATAGTTGAAGAGGGAGTGGCTTTGCAGGTTGAAGTTCCTCTTACCGTGCGGGAGGGGCGGGCTTGGTTGACTCGTGAGGTAGCCGTCCATCCGCCGCGTCGGTGGGCGCTTCCGGCGGGGGAGGCTTGCGACTCGGCGTCTGCGCGGGTGGCGGTGGAGCTGCGGGATGTTTGGTTTCGCTACGAGCGCGATGGCGCCGATGTGCTGCGGGGGACGACGTTGACTGTGCCGGGAGGGTCGTTGTTCGCGGTAGTGGGCGGCAACGGCACGGGGAAGTCGACGATGCTGCGCGCTATCTGCGGCGTTGCGCGGCCCTATCGCGGGAAGATCACCGTGCTCGGGCGACGGCTGAAGGAGTGGAAGAAGGCCGAGCTGTTCCGCGGCGGAGTGGCTCTGCTTCCGCAAGATCCGCTGAACCTTATGGTGAAGAAGACTGTTCGGGGAGATTTGGAAGAGATGCTGGATGGTCGCGGCCTCACGGCGGAGCAGCGCGTGGCCGCGGTGCGGGAAGTGGCGACACTGACGGACATTGCGCCGCTGCTCGACGCCCATCCTTTCGACCTGTCCGGCGGCGAGGTGCAGCGGGCGGCGTTGGCCAAGGTGCTGCTGAGCGAGCCGCGGTTGCTGCTGCTTGATGAGCCGACCAAGGGGCTCGACGCTTTCTTCAAAGATAAGCTCGCTGCGTTGCTGAGAAGCCTGACTGCTCGGGGCACGACCGTGCTCATGGTGTCCCACGACATTGAATTCTGCGCCAGCTATGCCGATCGGTGCGCGCTGTTCTTCGACGGAGACGTGGTGACGACCAATCCGCCGCGGCAGTTCTTCGCGTCGAACAGCTTCTACACCACGGCAGCCAATCGCATAAGCCGGGGCTTCTTCGAAAATGTGGTTACCGTGGAGGAGGTGGTGGAGCTATGCCGAAGCTGATCGAAGGAGCCCGCTCCGCCGAGGCCTTCCGCGAGCGCCGTCGCGCCCGAGTCAAGACGATCCTGACGATTCTTGCGGCGTTGGTGCTCGCGCCGCTGACCGCAGTCGCGGGTATGGCCGTCCCCGGCAACGGCTACTACCTCTCCGGCACGCTCATCGTGCTGTACGCTATCGTGCCCTTCTTCGTTTCCTTCGAAGGGCGACGCCCCACAGCGCGCGAAATTGCCGTGGTGGCCGTGCTGACGGCGCTCGCCGTGGCGGCCCGCGCGGCGTTCATCTGGGTGCCGCATTTCAAGCCCATGGCCGCCGTCATTATGATCGCAGGGCTCGCCGCCGGCCCCCAAACCGGGTTCCTCGTGGGTTCGGTGGCGGCGCTTGCCAGCAACTTCATCTTCGGCCAGGGGCCCTGGACGCCCTGGCAGATGCTCGCCTTTGGAGTGGCGGGGCTCGTGGCAGGGCTGCTTGCCGACGCCCGTGTGTTCCCGCGAGCGAACCTTTCCTGGCCGCGTCGTATTGCGCTGGCAACCGTGGGGTTCGTGCTTATTGTGGGGCTCGTGGGTCCCATTCTGGATACGTCCACGTTCTTCTATCTTTCCACAGCCCCCACGCCGGAGCTGGCCGCGGTGGTGTACCTTGCCGGCCTGCCAGTGAACGCCATTCATGGGGCGGCCACAGCCCTCACGCTGCTGGTCGTGGCGAACCCCCTGCTCGACCAACTCGCCCGCGTCCGCGTGAAGTACGGTTTACTCGATCGGTCGCGCCCCAACTGCCCATAAGTCGCGCCCCAACCGCCTGCAAGTCGCGTTTCAGCCGTAGTCGGTTCTCGCGCGAGCCTACATCGTTGACAACTTTCAAGCGGCTCATCGACCACACGTCGAAATTAATTCTGTTCTTTTCTGGTGCCGAAAAACACATCTTGTTCGATTGCACCCGAACACTTTCGCGAGTACTATATGTATCCGCCCTTGGAACTGCAAAACACAATATATTGTGGTTCCGATGGTGAATAACCTGTGGAAAGCCTGTTGGAAAACAAAAGCGAAAAGAGGGTCTACCCCCTTGGTAATCGCGAAGGGCAGCGGTAGGGAAAACATTGCCGCGCTTCTGCATGTTGTGGTTGGCAAGGCCGCGAGAAGCGGTGCGAATACGACGCGACAGCCGCGTCGAAGAAAGGATGTAGGAAGTTATGGTCAAGACCATCATCAAGCGCGACGGGCGCACGGCGGAATTCCATCCGGAAAAGATCGCTGATGCGGTGGAGAAATCGTTCCAGGCCTGTGCGGCCATGCAGGGGCGCGACACCGCCGAGAAGATCGCCGCCACCGTCGTCGAGAAGCTTGAGAGCGGCGCCATCGAGGGCACGCCCACCGTGGAAGGCGTGCAGGACTTGGTCGAGGAGACCCTCATCGAGTCCGGCTTCGTGCAGACCGCTAAGGCCTACATCCTCTATCGCGCCGAGCGCAGCCGCGTGCGCGACGTGAACTCCCGCCTCATCCAAACGCTGAAGGACATCACCTTCTCCAAGGCCGCCGATTCCGACATGAAGCGCGAGAACGCTAACATCGACGCCGATACCGCCATGGGTACCATGCTGAAGTACGGCTCTGAATCTGCCAAGCAGTTCTACGAGATGTGCGTCATCGACCCGCGCTACGCCAAGGCACACCGCGAGGGCGATATCCACATTCACGACATGGACTTCTACACCCTGACCACCACCTGCTGCCAGATTGAGCTGCGGAAGCTCTTCAAGGGCGGCTTCTCCACCGGTCACGGCGTGCTGCGCGAGCCCAACGACATCTCCAGCTACGCCGCGCTTGCCTGCATCGCCATCCAGTCGAACCAGAACGATCAGCATGGCGGTCAGTCGGTGTGCGACTTCGATTACGGCCTGGCCGTGGGCGTGGGCAAGACGTACCGCCGCCTGTTCAAGAAGCACGTGGCCGAGGCCGTCGACCTGCTGACCGACATCGCCGACGACCGCACCTTTGCCGAGAGCCTGCTTGCCCGTGTGGAAAGCGAGACCGGCACGGTTGCCAGCCTCGAGATGGCCCCGGAGTTCCGCGCCGCCGTGGTGGCCGGGCTCGTTGAGGGCGGCGTGGATGCCGCTACGGCCGAGCGTGTGGTGGCCTACGCCGAGAAGAATGCCTCCCGCGACACCGACCGTCAGACCTTCCAGGCCATGGAGGCGCTGGTGCACAACTTGAACACCATGCATTCCCGCGCCGGCGCGCAGACGCCGTTCAGCTCGGTGAACTACGGCATGGACACGTCTCCCGAGGGCCGCATGGTCATCAAGAACATGCTGCTGGCCACGGAAGAGGGCCTGGGCTCCGGCGAGACGCCCATCTTCCCCGTGCAGATCTTCCGCGTGAAGGAAGGCGTGAACTACAATCCGGAGGATCCGAACTACGATCTGTTCAAGCTGGCCATGCACTGCTCGGCCAAGCGCCTGTTCCCGAACTTCTCCTTCCTGGATGCCCCGTTCAACGCCCAGTACTACAAGGGCACGCCGGAAACCGAGATCGCCTACATGGGCTGCCGCACCCGCGTCATGGGCAACGTGTACGACCCCGATCGCGAGGTGACGCCCGGCCGCGGCAACCTGTCGTTCACGTCCATCAACCTGCCCCGTCTGGCCATCCGCGCCAAGGGCGACATCGACCTGTTCTTCGACCTGCTCGACTCCAAGCTGCAGCTCGTGACCGGTCAGCTGGACGAGCGCTTCGAGATTCAGGCGCGCAAGAAGGTGTACAACGCGCCGTTCCTCATGGGCCAGGGCGTCTGGATTGATTCCGAGAAACTCTCGCCCACCGACGAGCAGCGCGAGGTGCTGAAGCACGGCACGCTGACCACCGGCTTCATCGGTCTGGCCGAGTGCCTGGTGGCGCTTACCGGCCAGCATCACGGCCAGTCGGCCGAGGCCCAGCGCCTGGGTCTGGAGATCGTCGGCCATATGCGTTCCTACTGCGACCGCGTGTCGAAGGAGCGCGGCATGAACTACACGCTCATCGCCACGCCGGCCGAAGGCCTTTCCGGCCGCTTCGTTCGCATCGACCGCGCCCGCTACGGCGTTATCCCTGGCGTGACCGACCGCGACTACTACACCAACGGCTTCCATGTGCCGGTGTACTTCGATATCTCCGCCTACGACAAGATCGCTCTGGAGGCGCCCTACCACGCGCTCACCAACGGCGGCCACATCAGCTACATCGAGCTGGACGGCGATCCGTCCGATAACCTGGAGGCCTTCGAGAGCGTCATCCGCTACATGAAGGACTGCGGCATGGGCTACGGTTCGGTGAACCATCCGGTTGACCGTGATCCGGTGTGCGGCTACAACGGCATCATCGAGGACGTTTGCCCCAAGTGCGGCCGCACCGAGGACGAGCACAACCAGCCCTTCGAGCGCATTCGCCGCATCACGGGCTATTTGGTGGGCACGCTCGACCGCTTCAACGACGCCAAGCGCGCCGAAGAGCACGACCGCGTGAAGCACGACGTGCCGACAGCCGAGTAGAGCATCGCGCCTCTAAGCACCCGAGCACACCGAGGGCCGTCCCTGCGACGGCCCTTTTTTGTTTCGGGTTTCAATGTCATGTTCAAGCCATTCGGCAAGTAGGGTGCAATGACGCTCCTCCACGGGCCTGTCGTATAATGGGGCCGCGATGGAAAGGAGGTGCGGCGTGCTGTATCAGTTGATGAACAAGGACAAGGTGGTGGCCACCTACGAGGAAGAGAAAAGGCTGGATGACTATCGGTATACCGAGATCGAGCGCCTTGATGGCTATGTGCCCTGTGGCTTCGTAGACATCAACGACTGGATCGACGGTCGTCAGATCGCCAAACACCGCACGTCCATCGAGAGGCTCATGCGCGAACTGGGCCTTACCACGCGTCACGACTTTATCTCCATGGCGCGTTGCCTTGCGCTCACCGATACCTTTTGGATGAAGCGCGCCGATGAGGATATCTCTTGGAACGACGTGTCGCTGTACCGCAATCCTTTCGACGACGTTATCGCTCGTATTGCCTTCGACGGCACGGGCATGTACGGCCGACAGAATTCTCCCACGTCTCCCGAGTTCGCTACCTCGGGCTCCTTCGCCAAGTGCTGGGTGCGCGAGGACGACCAGGTATCGCTGCTCAAGCGTGGTTCCGAAGGCTACGCCAACGCGGGATTCGAGCCCTATTCGGAAGTGCTGGCCGCAGAAGTGTTGCAGGCAGCGTCTATCGACCATGTGCCCTATACCATCGAGAATTTTCACGGCAAACTTGCGAGCAAGTGCCCGCTGTTTACTTCGGAAAAGGTGGGATTTGTGTCGGCCCATCGGTTCTTTGACGGTCCTTTTGATGTGGAAGACGTGCTTGCCTTCTGCGACGCGCACGGCGGCGACGAATCGTTCCGTGAAATGATCGTTATGGATGCGGTTATGGCAAACGTCGATCGCCATGCGGGTAACTACGGGTTTCTGGTCGATAACGACACGGGCGAGATTCTGCGCATGGCGCCGCTGTTCGATCAGAACATGGCTTGTCTTCCCATTATGATGGAGCATGACGATTTCGACGAGTACCTCAGCATGATCGGCCCGAAGATTGGTGCGTCGTTCGTCAGCATCGCCCGGGCGCTCATCACCTCGGATATCCGCGCGAAGCTGGTGGCTCTAAAAGACTTCGAGTACACCGATCCAGGCATGGGCTACCCTGCTTGGAAGCTCGCGGCTGTCAATCGCTGCAAAGATCGCATGATCGCCGACATCCTGGCATAGTCGCAAGTATTGCGGCCGCAAATGCCACTTCGACCCCGCTTTGGTAAGGCCGACTGGGGACGGTCTGCCATACCTGCCCTCAACTGGCATTTTTCTGCCATTTCAGGCCCAAAATGGCAGAGACGCCCCGGGCTCATTGACCATTCCGGCCTTCAACTGGCATTTTCTCAGCTGAAAGAGAACCGGCTCTTCGCCGGGAAGGATTCGTTGCGGAAGGGCGGAGAGCGGTAGGGAGGGAAACCGCTCTTGAAAAAGAAAGGTTAATGCACTAACCTTTCTTTTCTGCAACGAAAAAGAAAGGTTACGAGCATGGGGGTTTATCTCAACTGCTTTTGGCAGCCCGACAGTGGAGGCATGAACAAGGCCGAGCGCATGGGAGGCCCGTACCATCCGTATCTTCCCTACACACTTGCCGATTACGAGCTTCTTCTCAGCCCCTCATGCGCAAGCGCGGTGGCGGATGCCCAGGAGGCTCTGGCGAGGCTTGAGCTTTCGGGCTCGCGCATCGATACCGAGCCGTTGGCGCGCATGATGCTGCGGGCCGAGGCCGTCTCTTCCTCGCGCATCGAGGGTCTTGAGATGCCGGCGGGTAAACTTTTGGAATACGAGGAGCTCGACCGCCTCGGCGTCGATCATCGCCTTGATGGTACGGAGGCCCAGATTCTCGGCAATCTTCATACGCTCGTCGATGGTCTGGCGCGGGCGGTGGCGGGCTCTCCGCTCACGGTCGAGGAGGTGTGCGAGCTCAATCGTGTGCTTCTGACCGGCACGCGTCTCGCAGAGAGGGGAGGCGTCATTCGCGCCGAGCAGAACTGGATCGGCGGCAATCGCATCAATCCGTTTGGCGCCGCCTACGTGCCCCCCACGTCCGATGCCGTGCCGGCTCTTATGGAAGACCTCGTCACCTTCGCCAATCACAGCGAGCTCCCTCCCATCGCCACCGCTGCCATAGCTCATGCTCAGCTCGAGACCATTCACCCCTTTGCGGACGGCAACGGACGTGCGGGCAGGGCGCTTGTTCACCTCATCCTGAAAAAGGGAGGCACGACGCGCGTCACCGTGCCGCCGATATCGCTGCTGTTGGCCACCGACCGCGAGCGCTACATCGCCAATCTCGCCGCCTTCCGCTTCGAAGGCGATGACGAGACCAAGCGGCGCGAGGCGGTGAACGGGTGGGTGGAGTACTTCGCTCGGACGACCTGCGAGGCCTGCTCCCGCGCCTCCGCGTTTGAGGAAACGTTGCTCGCTATCAGGGAGGGATGGCGCGCGAAGGTGCCGTTTCGCGAGGGATCGGCGGGCGCCCAGCTTCTCGGCATCCTCTTAGGAACGCCGGTCATCAGCATCAAGACCGCCCAAGATCTCACGGGAAAGAGCTACCCGGCGGCCCGCACGGCCGTGGGTGAGCTCGCCGCGGCTGGAATTCTGAGGCAGAACGCGAAGAACCGCAAGAGCGGTATATTCGTGGCAGGGGACGTCGTGGAGGCCTTCAACGCCTACGAGCGCTCGCTGGCCACCATCTCGGGTGACACCGCTGCGGAGAAGCCGAAAAGGCCTGTGCCTCAAAGGGATGCGCGGATGTCCAAGGGCTACTGAGCAGATACTGGTTGATGAAACCGGAGCCGAGCCTCGCGGGAGTGGCGTCCATGGGCGCACTGTTCGGCTGCTCCTCGGGCGAGCCAAGTGCGGTGGCCATGGCCGCCACCGGCGACGGCGGGGCGCAAGGGGGGCTCTGCGGCCGTGGCGCCGAAGTACGTGTTCCTCTCCATCGGCGACGGCATGAGCTACCCGCAGATTCAGGCGACGGCCTACTTCAACGGTGCCCAGCAGAGCGGGGAAGAACCGACCATCGAGCGCGTGAGCTTCATGGACTCCCCGGTCATCGGTTCCCAGTGCACCTACGACAGCACCTCGTTCTGCCCCGATTCCGCTTCCACGGCCACCTCCATTGCCTCTGGGCGCAAGACGGCTAGTGGGGTCATCAACGTGTCGCCGGACGCTTCCGAGCGCTTCGAGACCATCGCCGAGAAACTGAAGCGCCAGCTCGGCTACAAGGTAGGCGTGCTCACCAGCATGAATTTGAACCACGCGACGCCGGCGGCCTTCTACGCTCATCAGCAGTCGCGCAAGAACTACTATGAGATTGGCCAGGAGCTTATTGCGAGCGGGTTCGACTACTTCGCCGGTGGCGGCCTGCTCAACCCCACGGGTGCCAGCGATAACCGCATCGATCTGTACGAGGCGGCCCGTGATGCCGGCTACGAGGTAGCGCGCACCTACGACGAGGCCGCCGCGCAAGTGGCCGAGGCCGAGCCGGGCAGCCTGATGCTCACTGCCTATGAGGACGAGCAGCTGCGCGAGGCCTACGAGCGAACCGTGGCCGTCGGCGCCGGCGATCAGGAGGACATGACCCAGGAGGAATACGTCCACTACGGCATCTACGAGCCCTTTACCGTAACGCTCACGCACCTGCTCAACCGCAAGTCGGGCGTCGATTTCTCTACCTGCGCCCATTCGGGTCTCACCGTGCCCGTGTTCGCCCTAGGCGCCGGTGCCGAAGTTTTCGACGGCTTCTACGACAACACCGAGATCTACGAGAAGCTGGCCGCGCTGACTGGCGTCGCCTAGGTTGTTCTGTCACCCTTCATCTGTTTTCTCCTCTCTGTCTGGCCGGAGCGCCCCCCTCCCAAGCGCTCCGGCCTTCTTGCGGTGAGTCGCACGATTAAGTAACTTTCTGGCATATGAAAAGCGCCTGAATGACCGGAGGGATGCCAAAGGTGCCTGAAGCGCGCGGGAGACTGCCAGGGCAGCTGCTCGGAGCAGCCATTGCCATACGAGTCAAATGACAGTCAAGCAAGCGCTTCGGGCGTTCGGCGCTGGGGTTTTACCAAAACTTTTCGGAACTGACGGTGGCTCTTTACGGATGTTGCTCAGTTCTTTTACGGAGCGGGGCCATCATGAATGCACGGAAGCGACGTTCCCTTGTGGGTCGCTTCCGCGAGTTGAATGGCCCTTGCGGGCGGTGGTTCTGGGATGCCGACCCGCGCGTTTGAAAGGAACGACGACATGAAAGCATCTTCGGTATCTTCTCGTTTGCCGCGGTGGTTGCGGCAGCTGGCGGTGCTCGCTGGAGCGGCGGCTTTGTGCGGGGCTCTGGCAGTGGCGCTTGCGGGTTGTGTGGGCGCGTCGGCCGGCGATACGGCTGCAGCGGGCGACTCGGCCAGCGCATCTGGCGGCAGCGGCGCATCCGCCAACGCTCCCATCTCGGTGTACTCCCGCGAGGACGGCTCCGGCACCCGCGGCGCCTTCGTTGAGCTGTTCGGCATCGAGCAGAAGGACGCCAACGGCGACAAGGTGGACATGACCACTCCCGCGGCCGCCATCACCAACTCCACGGCGGTCATGATGACGTCGGTGGCCGGCGACCCCAACGCCATCGGTTATATCTCCTTGGGCTCGCTGGACGACACGGTGAAGGCGGTGTCCATCGATGGCGTTGCGCCCACCGCCGCGGCCGTGAAGGACGGCTCCTATGCCATCGCGCGTCCCTTCAACATCGTGACGAAGGGCGAGCTCGCCGCGCCGGCCGCCGACTTCCTCGCGTTCATCATGAGCGCCGAGGGGCAGGCCGTGGTGAGCGACAACAACTACATCGCCATCGACGATGCGGCTGCCCCCTTCGCTTCCAACGGCGTCAGTGGGAAGGTGGTCGTGGCCGGTTCCTCCTCGGTCACGCCGGTCATGGAGAAGCTGGCCGAGGCCTTCCAGTCGGCTAATCCCCAGGTGACCGTGGAAGTGCAGCAGTCCGATTCCACCACGGGCGTGAACATGGCGCTCGATGGCACCTGTGACATCGGCATGGCTTCCCGCGACCTGAAAGACTCCGAGGCCGGTGCTGGCGCCGAGGGCACCCCCATCGCTCTGGACGGCATCGCGGTCATCGTGGCGCCCACCTCGTCGGTGAGCGACCTGACGAGCCAGCAGGTGTGCGACATCTATACCGGCGCGGCTACCAGCTGGGCCGACGTCGCCTAAGCGGGATCGACTATGCTGTTCTCCCTGCTGAACACGCCGCCAGCAAGTGCATCGACGGCCGCCGGCTCCGGGGGCGCCGGAGCGCCCGGAGCCGGCGCAGGTCTCGCAGCTGCCGGTGCCCCCGCGGCGGCCCGCGTGCCCAAGCGCGGCCCGCATGCCCTGCGCGAAGGGGCCGCCCGCGCCCTGTTCGCCGCAGCCGCGGCCCTCTCCATCGCCGCCGTGGCGCTGATCTGCCTGTTTCTGCTGGCCAACGGCGTGCCGGCCATGGCCGAGATCGGGCTGCCGGAATTCCTCTTCGGCACCACGTGGCGCCCGGCCAATGACCTCTACGGCATCTTCCCCATGATCGTGGGCAGCCTGTACGTGACAGCCGGTGCCATGATCGTGGGCGTGCCGGGCGGCCTGCTCACGGCGTTGTACCTCTCGCGGTTCGCTCGCGGCCGCACGGGCTCCTTCCTGCGCTGCGGCGTGGAGCTGCTGGCCGGCATTCCATCGGTGGTCTACGGCTTCTTCGGGCTGGTCATCATCGTGCCCTTCGTGCGTCTGCTCGGGCCGGGCACGGGGCTTTCGGTGCTGGCGGCCAGCCTTATCTTAGGCATTATGATCCTGCCCACCGTCATCACCGTGGCCCAAAGCGCTTTGGATGCCGTGCCCTCCCGCTACTACGAGGGTGCCCTGGCCCTCGGCGTCGATCACGAGCACGCCGTGTTCAAGGTGGTGGCTCCGGCGGCCGCCTCCGGCATCATGGCCGCCATCGTGCTGGGGCTGGGACGGGCCATCGGCGAGACCATGGCCGTGGTCATGGTGGCCGGAAACATGCCCATCATTCCCGACTCGCTGCTGTCTGGCGTGCGCACCATGACGGCCAACATCGTGTTGGAGATGGGCTACGCCGCCGACCTGCACCGCGAGGCCCTCATCGCCACCGGCGTGGTTCTGTTCGTGTTCATCCTGCTGATCACGATGCTGCTCAACGTTATTCGGAAGAGAGGTGAGGCGCGATGAGCGATGGCTTCAACCTGCGCTTGCGTCGCCCGCGGCCCTCGGTGGTCGCCTGCTCGCCGACCTTGGGAGTCCTGGGCGCCGTCAATCTGATGCCTGCTTACTTCGCCGAGGAAGATGCCTTGGAGATGCGCATCGCCCGCTCGTCCCGTCGGCGCCGCGCGGTGTCGGCTCTGCTGCGCTGGCTCACTTACCTCGCCGCAGCGGTAACCGCGGCCGTGCTGCTGTTCGTGGTGGGCTACATCCTGGTGCGAGGCGTGCCCGCGCTTACCCCCGACCTGTTCCAGTGGGAATATACCTCCGAGAACGTGTCGCTTCTGCCGGCGCTTGCCTCGACGGTCATCATGGCGCTGCTGGCTTTGGCGCTGGCGGTGCCCGTGGGTGTCGGCGCGGCCATCTACCTAGTGGAATACGCCCGCCGTGGCAGCCTCTTCGTGCGCCTGGTGCGCGTGACCGCCGAGACGCTGCAGGGCATTCCCTCCATCATCTACGGCCTGTTCGGCATGCTGTTCTTCGTGACGGCTTGCGGCTGGGGCCTCTCGCTTCTGTCCGGTGCCTGCACCCTGGCCATCATGGTGCTGCCGGTCATCATGCGCACCACCGAAGAGGCGCTCATGGCGGTGCCCGATTCCTACCGCGAGGGCGGCTTCGGCCTCGGCGCCGGGCGGTTGCGCACGGTGGCTTGCTGCGTGCTGCCCTCGGCAGTGCCCGGCATTTTGGGCGGCGTCATTTTGGCTCTCGGCCGCTGTGTGGGCGAGGTGGCGGCCTTGCTGTTCACCGCCGGCACCGTGGCCCAAATCCCCGACTTCGGCGGCCAGGGCATCTTCGCCCTCTTCGACTCCTGCCGCACCCTGGCCGTGCACATGTACACCCTGGCCTGCGAGGGCCTGCACGTGAACGAGGCCTACGCCACCTCGGTGGTGCTGCTGATCCTCGTTCTTCTGCTGAACGCCGCCATGCGCGTGGTGGCACAGAAAATGGAAGTGAGCAAGAAATGACGAGCTTTTTGAAAGAACTCGCGAAAGAGACGAGCGTCCCCGCGGCAGCTGAGGTTCCAGAGGCCGCACCCGCTCCTGCGAAGATGGCCGTCGAGCACCTCAACCTGTTCTACGGCGACTTCCAAGGCCTGCGCGATATCAACCTCACCTTCCCAGAAAACCAGGTGACGGCGCTCATCGGCCCTTCCGGTTGCGGTAAGTCCACGCTGCTGAAGACGCTGAACCGCATGAACGATTTGGTGGAAGGCTGTCGCGTGGAAGGCTCGGTGCTTCTGGACGGTGCCGACGCCTACCGCACGCTGGATCCTACCGACCTGCGCCGGCGCGTGGGCATGGTGTTCCGGCAGCCGAACCCCTTCCCTATGAGCATCTACGACAACGTCGCCTTCGGTCCGCGCAGCCATGGGGTGCGCGCCAAGGCCGATCTGGACATCATCGTAGAGGAGTCGCTGCGCGCGGCCGCTATCTGGGACGAGCTGAAGGATCGTCTGAAGAAGAACGCACTCGGCCTGTCCGGCGGCCAGCAGCAGCGCCTGTGCATCGCTCGCGCCCTGGCGGTGCAGCCCGAGGTGCTGCTGCTCGACGAGTCCACGAGCGCCCTGGACCCCATTTCCACGGCGAAGATCGAGGAGCTTATCGGCCAGCTGAAGGAGCGCTACACGGTGATCATGGTGACCCACAACATGCTGCAGGCCCTGCGCATCTCCGACAAGACGGCGTTCTTCCTGCTGGGCGAGGTGGTGGAAGCCGGCGACACCGACACTATCTTCTCTGCCCCCACCGATCCGCGCACCGCCGATTACGTCGCTGGCCGTTTTGGGTAGCGGCATTCCCGTTTCCGTAGGGGCTGACCTTGGTCAGCCCTCGCGGGTGGGTTGCGTCCGCATGGCAAAAGAGGGGCGACCAAGGTCAGCCCCTACGGAGGGTTGGGCTTAACGGTCGGTAGCGCCGCACGATTTTACTTTCTTTTTACGTGGCTCTTACGGCGGCTGCTCAATGGGGCTTCATACTCCTTCCCTGCTGAGACGAGCGCGGGCCGCAAGGGCGCGACCTGCCGATGAGCGCGGCTCGCAAGGGGCGGGTCGCCGTAAGAAGGAGACGCATAGGTGGAAGAACTGCTGCAAATCGGGCTGGGACTGTTCGGCGGTCTGGCTCTGTTCCTGTACGGCATGAACCTCATGAGCAACAACCTGCAGGAGGCGGCTGGCGAACGCATGCGTGCCATTCTGGCCGCCGTGACGAAGAACCCCTTCTTCGGTGTTCTGGCCGGTGCACTGGCCACGGCGGTGCTGCAAAGTTCCAGCGCCACCACGGTCATGGCCATCGGTTTCGTGGCTGCCGGTCTCATGGGGTTGCGTCAGGCCATCCCCATCATCATGGGCGCGAATATCGGCACCACCATCACGGCGCAGATCATCGCCTTCAAACTGTCCGATTACGTGCTCGGCATCGTGCTCGTGGGCTTCCTCATCATGCAGCTCGCCAAGCAGGGACAGATGAAGTACGTCGGCACCGCCGTCTTCGGCTTCGGACTTTTGTTCCTCGGCATCGACACCATGGGCGCTGTCATGAAGCCTTTGGCCGAGAACCCCGTGTTCACCGACCTGATTGCCCAGGTGACGGGCGTGCCGGTGCTCGGCGTTTTGGTGGGCACCCTCATGACGCTCGTGGTGCAAAGCTCCAGCGCCACCATCGCCGTGCTGCAGAACTTCGCTTCCACGCCGGGCGCCGATGGAGCGAGCATCATCGGCCTCGACGGCGCCATCCCCATCCTTCTCGGCGACAACCTGGGCACCACCATCACGGCGCTGCTCGCCGCCATCGGCCAGTCTCGCGACGCCAAGCGCGTGGCCCTGTCCCACTGCATCTTCAACCTATCGGGCTGCCTCTTGTTCGTGTGGCTCGTCGGGCCCTTCGCGTCAGTGGTGGCGGCCATTCCCCCGGCCGGCCCCGAAGTGGAAGTTATCGCCCGGCAGATCGCCAACGCCCACACGCTGTTCAACGTGACCATGACCGCTTTGTGGCTACCGCTGGTCTCGGTGATGGTGAAGATCGTCATGGCGATTCTCCCCGAGAAGCCGCGTCGACCGCGCGACCCGCTGGTGGACACCCTGGAGACGCCGCTGGCCCCCGACGCAGCGGCCGCCTAAGCTGCCCTTGCGACCGACGGCGCTACCCCGCACCGTCGGTCGCTTTCGCGCTGGTTTCCGGTTGCGCGGAGGTGTCGCTGGGGCGGCACTGGGACGGCACTGCCTGTTCGGCCGGCCCCACGGCTCTTTGACGCCTTGCCGCCCATCTCTGCGTCGCGCGGCTGTTGCGCTACAATGACCGCGCACCTGTTCCAGAAAGGATTCCCATGAGCAAAGCCCCGCTCATCTATTACGTGGAAGACGACGAGCATATCCGCGACCTGACTGCCTATGCGCTGCATCAAGCGGGTATGGAAGTGCGTGCGTTCCACGATGGCGACGGTCTTGTTGAGCGGTGCGCGCTCGAGCCGCCCGATGCGGTGCTGCTGGACATTATGCTGCCCGGCGACGACGGTCTCGTTCTGCTGCAGGCCCTGCGCGGCAATGCAGCGACCGAGAACCTCCCCGTCATGATGCTCACGGCCAAGGGCACCGAGTTCGACAAAGTAGTAGGGCTCGATGCCGGTGCCGACGACTATCTGGCGAAACCCTTCGGCATGATGGAACTCATCTCGCGGGTAAACGCGCTGCTGCGGCGCGCGAGCCGTCCGAGCCAAGGCGCCGCAGAAGAGGTGGCGGAACCCAGTGACCTTATGGCCGTCGGCGCGATCAAGCTGTCGCCGTCCGCCCGCACCGTGGTGGCGAATGGCCGGGAAGTCAACCTCACACGCAAGGAGTTCGACCTTCTGCGCACGCTCATGGAGAACAAGGGCCGCGTGCTCACCCGCGAGCAGCTGCTCGAGCAGGTGTGGGGCGTAAGCTTCGTCGGCGAGACGCGCACGGTGGACATGCACGTGAAGACGCTTCGCCGCAAGCTGGCCGAAGCGGCCCCCGGTTCCGAAGAAGCCGTCGCCACCGTGCGCGGCGTGGGCTATCGCTTGAAGAAGAGCGCCTCATGAGTGCCACCAACGCCTCACGCAACGGCTGCGAGGCCGAAGCTGCTGAAGTGCCGGTAGCCGCTCCTGAGGTAGAGGCCGACAAGCCGGCGCGCTCGAGATCGGCCCTCGCGCGCAACGAAGAGCTGGCTCGCGCCGAGAAGATGCGCCGCGAATTCTCGGCCAACGTCTCCCATGAGATGAAAACGCCCCTGCAGGTGATCTCCGGCTATGCGGAGCTGATGGCCAACGGCCTGGTGCCCCCTGAGGACGTGCCGCGTTTCGCGCAGCTCATCTACGAGGAGTCCCAAGCCATGCGCGCGCTCATCGACGATGTGCTTATTCTTTCGCGTCTCGACGAGATGGCGCCGGGCGACAACGAAACCGAGGCAGTGAATCTGGAAGAGGTGGCCAGTCGGGTGGTGGGGCGCTTGACCAAGCTGGCCGCCGATGCGGGAGTGACCGTTGGCCTCAAGGCCGAACCGGTCATCATTCGGGGCAACGAAACCCTGCTCAAGCAGATGATCTATAACTTGGTCGAGAACGCCATCCGCTACAATCGCGAAAATGGTCGCGTGTTCGTGGAGGTGTACGCGGAGGACGTTGTCGGTGCGGAGGATGCGTCTGGTAGGGGGTTCGTGCACGGCGTTGCGCCGGGCGAAGGCGATGCTGAGGAGGGGGTCAAGGCGGCTGCTCCGGTGCGCATGGGCGTCATCCGCGTGAACGACACGGGCGCGGGTATTCCCGCCGACAAGCTGGAGAAAATCTTCGAGCGCTTCTATCGCTTGGAGAAAAGTCGCTCCAAAGAGCTGGGCGGCACGGGGCTGGGCCTTGCCATCGTTAAGCATGCCGCTCTCTACCACGGCGGCGAGGTGTCCGTGGAGAGCGAAGAAGACGTCGGCACCCGTTTCACCGTGCGGCTACCCATCGGATGACAAAGATTTCCAAAAAAGTGGTGACCAAAAATGTGAAAACTTTTGTCGGTCATGGCTCCAAAAGGCGCTCGCCTACCAGTTGGAGGGCTTCTCCAGCGAGAACGAGGTGGGCTGCCATTCCACGACAGAGCCGGCACGCCTGGTGGCTGGCACATCGATCAGGCGCTGGTTGGAGGAGCCGCACCACTTCAGCTCAAGGGACTTGCGCGACTCCACGAAGGGGCCATCTACGAGCACGTCGATGGAATCCAGCAGGTCTCCCACGGCCAAGTCGTCGGCGATGTCGGCGAGAGCCCCACTGACCATCGCTTCCTCAGGGTTCTCGTGGAGCGCCTCGCCGCCGAGTGCCCCGATCCGGCGATCGCGCTCGGCGCGGGCTTTGTCGGCTCGTTTCGCCAGATCTTCATAGAGGTAACCGGAATAACTCCAGACTCCGTAACCGTTGCGCTTCAGCTCGGCCGCCAGGGCTGCGCAGGCCTTCGGCTGTTCGAAGGGCTCGCCGCCGGAGAGGGTGACGTCGTGCACGAGGCCGTTGGCACGAATATCGGCCAGAAGAGCCGCGAGGGTCGTTTCGGTGCCGCCCTCGGCTGGCTGGCTTTCGGGGTTGTGGCAGCCGGGGCAATGGTGCGAGCATCCCTGCACGAACACGGCGTAGCGCAGGCCAGGGCCGTCCACGATGGAGTCGGGCACGGTGCCATACAGCGAGATGGTGGTGTTTTCGAAGTTGTTTTCCATAGCCGCCATTGTAGCGCACCCCGGCCCGTGCAGCCGTCGCCTGCGCTTCTGTCATAAAGTTGGCACGACCGTAAAGCCCATTGTGCGTTCGGGCAATTTGCTGCCCTCTTAGCTCACGTAGACCCAGCGAACAGCATCGCCCTCGTGGAGGATGTAGTTGCTTGCGGCCGTCATGGGCATGGTGCCGTTAACGGCGTAGATCCACCCGCTGGTGCCACTCATCATCTTCTCGGCCAGGCCATTTACGGCCGACACATAGGAGGATGAGCCCTCCAGGGAAAGCCCTGTGGCCGCGAGGGCGTCGTAGGCCGTGGCGCCCTCGGGCAGCTTCAGCGTGGCGGAAGCCATGGTGGCGGGAAAGCCCAGGCTTGTGGCGGCGGAGCTGTCGACGACGACGGACACGGCGATAGAGGCCGGGGCAGGGGAAGGCGATGGATTTGACGGGTTGAAAGGTCCCGACGAATCCGAGGACGTGGAAGACGACGCAGGAGCGGAAGAGCTGCCGCTCTGGCCGCCTGCGGCGTTCGAGGCGCCTCCCGAGGCAGGGGCGCTCCCGGGGCGATCGGCGCCCGCAGCGCCGTCCGGATCGTCGGCGCTTGTCGTGCCATTGCTTGTGCCGGAGACTTCGTCATCATGCAACGAGGGCCCGTTCTCGGATGCGCCTCCGTTGGAAGACGAGCTTTCGGATGGTGCGGCGTTTTCGGCGTTCTCCGATGAGGATCCTTCCGCCTCCGCGTTCTGGACTGCTGGAGTACCCGTACCGTCGACGTCTGTTCCGTATGCGAGCGTTGCGTTGGGGCCTGAGGGGGAAGCGCCGGGCAGAGCGGCGTTTCCCGTCAGGGGCAAGTTGGCGTTCCCTGCGAGCAGTAGTAGCGAGAGCGCCAGGCCTGCTGCCGAGCAGAGGCCCAAGGCGCTTCCCGCGAGAAGCCGATGCCGGCGCCGAGAGCCCTGGAGCTGAGCGGCTTCAGGGCTCTCGGCTGCGATCGTGGGCGTCGGCTCGCAGTCCGCGTCGATCGCAACGGGATGCGCCGGATCAGAGGCCGCGACCTCGGTGCTGGGCGTTAGTTCGGTGGCGTCGATTGGGCGCTCTTCGCTGGTCTCTGCCCCCTTCTTAGGCGTCATGGCTTCCCGTTTCCTTGTCGATGCGGCGGCGTGGCCCTCGAACGAGGTGGGCAGCTCCAAGGAGTCCGGCGACGGAGAGGAGCGCCAGCGCCACCGCCGCTGTCTGGTTGCCGTTCTCGGTTGCAGCGCCCTCGGCCAGTGAGCTGTTGGAAGCGACGGAGGAAACGCGATCAATGTTCGCGCCGCTCGCCTTCGCCAGCGGCGTGGGGTTGTCCGCTACCGCTTCTGCGATTCTGTCGGGGGCAACCCCACCGGCGTCTGCGTCGGTGCCAGCTGCCGCCGCCCTGGTGTTGGAGGAGCCCTGCAGCACAGTGGTGTCGAAGGGGGTTCGGGCCGCAGCGCCGGCGTTCAGCGGCGCGCCGCTTCCCGCGCCGGCCATTGGCGTCTTCCCGTTTGCGGACGTCCCGAGGGACGTTGTGCCCGCGTTCTGGGAAGTCGGATTCTTGGGATTGCTCTTGCCCGGGCCTGTAGGACTCTCCGGCTTCTGGGGCGTTTCCGGGTTCTGCGGCTCGCCCGGCGTCTCGGAGTCGGTGCTCGGCCGCGGTGCTGGCGGCTGCGAGGAGAGGCCCAAGGCGAACAGATGGCCCGAGTCGTTCACATAGTAAAAAGTGCCCGCGCCGCCGTAGGCCACCGAGGCCATGGCGTAGTTGTGCATCCCTGCCGGGGGATCGAAGACGAGCTGTGCCTCCTGGTCGCCCAGTCGATAGGCGAACACGCCGCCGCCTGAGGTGTAGTCGGGCCACGAGCCGCCCGCGCCGTTGCAGGTGAACAGCGCCACCACACCCGCACTGTCGCGCACCAGAAGCGGGGTGCTCTTCACCTCGCCAGGCAGCGGGCTTCCGTCGGCGGCGGTCACGGTAGCCGTCAACGCCAGCGTAGCGGCGTCGATGGCCGCCAGAAGCCCCTGGCCGTTCTGGCTTCCGCCCACGTACAGAACGCCGTCGGCGAGAGCCGGCGTGGAAGTTGAGTAGTCGCCAAACGATACGGCCCCTACCTGTGTCAGCGCTCCATTGGCCCCGACCGACACCTTGTGCAGAGTGCCGTTGGTCGTGACCACGTAGGCGAACCCGTCGACGGTCACCACGGTCGAACGCACGGGGGCACCCAGCGCGAGAGTCGCCGCCGGCTCTCCGTCTGTCGAAGCAGCCGAAACGGCTCGCAGCACGCCATCGTCCCCTGCCACCACTAGGTAATCGCCCACTGAAGCCGCTCCCGACCAGTAGTAGCCGGCATCGGTATTCTTTTGCATCCAGCGGATGGCGCCGGTGCTCGCGTTCACGCACAGCGCCCAGCCTTCGTAGGTTTGCGACCAGTCGGCTGCTGCCGTGAAGGCGTACAGGTAGTCGCCGCTCACGGTGAGGGTGGAAAGCCCCTGCTGGTCATAGGCGACCGCTGCAGCCCCGCCTCCAGACCCCGAGGCCACCTCCTGCACCGCCGCCGGCAGCGCCTCGGTGAGCCACCGCGTCTGCAGCGTGAGGGCCGAAAGCGCCTGCAAGCGTCCGTTGTTCAGTGGCACCACGATAAGGCCCTTCGTGTAAACGGGGCGACAACCATAAGCGGTGCCGTCGGCCAGCGGCACTACCTCAACCACGGCACCGGTAGACGCGTCCAGTTTCAGGAGCCGCGAGCCGGTGGCGAAGAACACGTATCCGCCGGCAACCACGGGCTCCGACCACGAGGCGTAGTCGCCCTGGGCAAAGTCGTAAGTCCATCGCGCCGGCAAACTGCCCAGCGTGGAACCCACCACCGCCGGTTCTCCCGCGGCTGCGCCAAAGGAACCCCAATCGGCTTCCCACTCCGCGCCTGGCTCATCAGGATTCACCACGATGTCGGGCGTGGTGGCCGGCCCTGTTGCATCCACATAAACGAGTTCTAGCACGTCTCCGTCTTGGGGATGGTAGCTGCTGGCCATGACGTCGGCGTACTCGCCGTTGATAAGGAACGCCCAGTACGACCAAGGCGCGCCCGCGCTCATGGCCAATGTTTGGCTGCGATCGGGAGTTGTGATCGAGTAGGGGCAGCCGCCATCAAGGCTGTAGAAATATCCCGCCTTGTCAAGCAGATCAGCAAAGACGTCCCATGCGGAGGTTTTGGCGCTATCCTTCACAGCGTATTTTTGGGGTGACACCCAGTTAACCGCCTGAAGAGGCTCGCCAGTGGCGTGAGGCAAAAGGCCAGTTACACGTGCAGAAATTGTGGCCGATACCGGTTTGGCGGGCTCCGGCGGCACAGGATCTGCCGGTTCAATCGCTTCTCCCTGAGCTATAGGCTTGCGCATGGGACCGGCTTCCATGGTGTTGAAGCCAGCGGAAACCAGACATTTCAGATGCTTGCCCACATAGGAATCGGGGATGACGAAAGAAGGCTTGTGGACGTTCTCGTCAGCCAGTTCAACATACTCCCCGTCCCAAGAATCGGCACTGTACCAGGTATAGGTAAGTTCATCGGGCGACAGATAGCTACCAGCTGTACCAGCATTGGTAGTATTGCGAGCCGCCACGCCAATGGTTCGGCCCGACCAGAAGGTGAAGTTGCTATCTGCTGGCATCTGGTCGAGAGCGGCGTAGTACAGCTCGTGTGTGCCTGGCTTTCGGAAGGGGCCAGCAGCAGAGGCATTCGCAGAGACCACCGTGTTGTCTCCCGTGCACGCCGCTACCGACACCCAACACCCTTCAAGGGATTCGGGCACCGTGAAAGTCGAACCTGTTTCCCCTTCGATGATGTGCCAGCTGTTATCGTCGAAGTCAGAGCTCTTCGGTTTCTCTGCTGACCAGCGCCAGGTATATTCAACGTTCGTGTTTATAGGGGCATCACCCCAGTGAGTGCTCTTATAAGCTTGGGCCTGCAACGTACCTCCGATTTCCTTTGAGGAGGATGCGTTCAAAATGCTCACCCAGTAAAGCGTCGTTACGCCCTTCGGCAACACCTTTCCCGGCTTGGTTTCGCACGTGCTACTGCCTGGAACCCCATTTTTGGCTTTGGCAACAACTTTGAGATAGCACCCAGTACAATCTTTCGGGACTTTGAATGACGCCCCCTGAGTAATTTCTTTAAAGGGGCCATCCTGCGAATCGCTCACTTGCCAGGAGAAATCAACGTCCGAAGCTCCATAAAGGGTGTGGGGATCATCAAAGTCATAAGCGCGAGCTTCAAGGACATCTTCGACATTGCAGGAAGGAACGCTTTCCAACTCGCTGCTGCCAAAGCCTTCACCGTTCCAAGAAAGCAGAATGTAATCCAGCTTGATTTGGTCGGGAGCGATTACGGGACCGGGAGTGTTGTAGCCTATTGAGGCAGGTGTGTCGAAAGAGCCGCTTGGGCCATAAAGCGTCTGCCCATCGCCTTCGACACGCACGCGGATGTATTTGCCCGCAAGCTTGGTGGCGAGCTCCTTGGTTATGGTGAGGGAAGGGCAGGTCTCGCCTTCAATGGCCGCAAACTCCTCGTCGGCTGCCTCGCGGGAATCAGCGGCGAGCCACTGATATGACCAGCGATCTTGCGACGGAATGCGTGCAGCGGGATCCGCTTGGCCGTCGAACACATTGGCCCAAAGCGTTGTGCCTACCTTAAGAGATTTCGCTTCAATTATGTTAGAACTTGTTGAGGCCGAGTTCGATGACGATTGGAGAAGTGCGTAAGACTTTTCGTCCAAGGCTGTTTTCTTTGGCACGGGGGGTTTGATGGGGCCGCAGGCGCTTAGAGTGGTGTAATTTCTTCCGCTTTTGGGCCCCTCCACCGAAATGTCGCCACAGGAAATGCGAACACGGAGGTATTTGCCGTTGAATCTCGTGCGTAGTTCGTCAGTAAGCTCAAGAGAAGATTTTGTCTCGCCCTCGATAGGGGCAAAATCGTTGGAGCTTGCGCTTGGGCCTACCAGCCACTGATAAGTCCATCCGAACTCGGCGTCAACCCGTTTGTCCTTGGCCGACCAAGCAACGGCATACAAGGTCTCATTGCGCTGTAGAAAGCCGGGTAGAGCGCTGGTTTTCCAGGGTCTCTCGCTGCGGGATATCATGGCGAAGCTGGAACTTGTTAGCGCAGTTCTTGCTTTCGATGCGACTGTCGTGACTTCTGAAGAGGCGGTCGTCTCGCTTGCGTCGGTGTTTTCCGAGAAGGTGGGCGCCTCGTCTGTCGCTGTGCTTTCCGCAAGCCCTGCTGCGGAGTCTTCCGCAATCGCTTTTGCTGCAGATGCTTCTGCAGGCGCGTCGCCGGTCTCGTCGCCCCAGGCCGGCAAGGGCGTGAGGGTGAGGGCGAGCGCCAAGGCAAGGAACAGGGATAAGAGTCGCCGCGACCACGGCTGAGGGGCGTACGCTGAGCGCACGCGGGGGTTTCCGACCATGCGGAATCACCTACTTCCAGGGCTGTCGTGCGATGAGCAGGTGTTCCGACTTTGCGTCTTCTGGGACATCTGGCGTGCCCGCCATCGCCTTCTCGCGCCGCGTTGCCCGAGCCTGTAGAAGGCGTGGGACCGGTTTCGAAGGCGAGCGAATGCCCCATCGGCTTTTACGGTTCCTGGTAGAGCAGGGGAGTCTCACCCCTATTCCCCTCGGCCGCGCGTTTTCGGCAACGGCGACCGGCGCGGCGCCCCGCGCAACCCATCAGTGCCAATGCCGCCATTGTAGCATCATCGCTGAGCGTCTCGCTAAGCATTTCCCAGATCGAGCGGTTTGGTACCGCGCGGGGCGATCCCGCCCCTGCCGCTGGCAAAATGAGACGGTTTGGTTCCCCGTTTCAGGCCAACTTCGCCGATTTGGTACCCACGGGTTGAAGAAACCCCAGGTCGCAAAAATGACAACACGCTTTTTCGGATACCAAACCGCCCGTCTTGCCAAAGGCGGGGTACCAAATCGGCCATCCTGCCACGAAAAGATACCAAAGCCCGCTATTCTGCCAGCAAATGCGCGCCGTCGGGTACCAAACTTCGCGTTCTGTCAGCAAATGCGCGATGGGGGTGCTCGCGTGGCCGCGCTTTCAATTCTGTCTTGGTCGTTTACCGTGATGGTTCAATATGCTATACTCCCAAAGGAGTAGAGGAGGTGAGTCTCTATGGTGAAGACGCTGTACCACGGGTCGAAGGACATCATCGAGCACCCGCGCTACGGGGCCGGAAAACCCTACAACGATTACGGGCGGGGGTTTTATTGCACGGAATCTCTCGATCTCGCGAAGGAATGGGCGGTGGCCGTCGATCGCGGAGGGTTTGCCAACATCTATGAGCTCGATTGCGCTGGCCTCGCCATCCTCGATTTGAACGGGGATGAATACGGGCTCCTCCACTGGCTGGCGCTCCTGCTCCGCTACCGCGAGTTCGACGCGTCGGGCCCCTTGGCCTTCGAGGCCAAGCAGTATCTTCTGGAAAACTTCGCCATGGATCTCACCCCCTATGACGCCATCGTAGGCTACCGGGCCGACGACAGCTACTTTTCCTTCGCCCAGGATTTCATCTCCGGCGCCATCTCCTACCAGCAGTTGGGCCGCGCCATGCATCTGGGCAGGCTCGGTCAGCAGTTCGTGCTGAAGAGCGAGCGCGCCTTCGACCGGCTGCGCTTCACCGGTTACGAGGGGGCCTCGCGCGACGAGTGGTACGAGCGCAAGATGAGCCGCGACCGGGCGGCGCGCCGCGAGTATTTGGACGAGGAGCGAAACCGGCGCCAGCCAGGCGATCTGTTCATAACGACCATCATGGACGAGGGAATGGGGGCCGGCGATGAGCGCCTACGATGAGGTCTACCTGCAACCGGCCCGCGCGAATATGGGCCGTATGTTGGATGTGGCCGTGGGCAGCATGGGCTTCGGGCTGGGGGAGTTCTATGGGCTGTTCCTCGCTTCCGGCCTCGCCCGCCGCTTCGGGGCCGGAGACTACGCTCTCATTACGGGATGCTCGGGGACGGAGCTGGCCTTCCGCGTCGCGGTAGAGGTACAGGCAGAGGAGCCGCCGCGTCCCCGGGTGCGTTACCGCTACGACCGCAGCCCTGAGTACTGGTGCGGTTGGGCGCTTGCCCGCTACCAGTGGGAGACGGCGATGACCTTCGACATGATCAACCGCATCACGCCCATCGAGGACGTCCGAAAGATGTACGACGCCTACCACGAGATGGACATCCGCCATTTCGAGGATGCGTTGAATGAACGCCGCGCCCGCTTCTTTCGGCCGCCTCTGCGCATGCGGCGCATGGCTGCGAAGCTGAGCCAGGCCCAGCTGGCCGTCATCTCCGGCGTGCCGGTGCGCAGCATCCAGCAGTACGAGCAGCGCCGCAAGGA
This sequence comes from Adlercreutzia sp. CNCM I-6215, assembly GCF_977072315.1. Classification (NCBI taxonomy): domain Bacteria; kingdom Bacillati; phylum Actinomycetota; class Coriobacteriia; order Eggerthellales; family Eggerthellaceae; genus Adlercreutzia; species Adlercreutzia sp. CNCM I-6215. The sequence continues at coordinate 60,249 of NZ_CDRVMA010000005.1, forward strand.
CCTGAACAAGGCCGCCGCCGAAACCGTGGCCGCCCTGGCCCGCGCCCTGTTCTGCTCGGTGGAGGATCTGCTGGAATAGCGTCCAGTAGCGATTCGCCGGAACATACGGTTCCTTAATCCGAGGGCTGCGGGCGCCAGCGTGCCTACAGTCCTCGGGCAACGTTTACCCAACAGCTTATGTTGCGGCGTATGTCAAGACTTTCCTGTCACCAGGTTTTGCGTATACTGAAATCAAGCCTTGTTCCCGCCATATACTGCGATGGACCGACGTATTATGACGAGGGAGCTCTAGAAGCGGTTGGAACGGAGATTCGCATCCGTTGATGCGAAAGCCGGGAGACCCGATGCGAGCACCCACCTTTTGAGGTGGGTTCATCCTCTGGCGTGGGGCAGGGCTATTTTTGTGCCCCGTCTTCCTCGTCCTTCACGGGCACGAGCGAACCGGTGGCGTCGGTAAGTTTCTGCCCGGTCAGGTCGCCCATGGCCTCCTCGATAAGATGGTTGTGCACATAGGGGGCCACGGCGCGGATAGCGGCATCGGTGGCAGAGGAGGCTTTGGAAGCCTCGGCGATGGTGAAGCTCAGCGAACCTTTGAACCCGTAGTCGGTGATGGACGAGAACGATACGCTGGGGCGCTTCTTCAGCTTGCTCACACGGGCGACGGCCTTCTCGGCGGCGTCCTCAATGTGATGGGCCGTGGCGGTGAGGCGCTCGCTGTTGGTGGTGACCACCAGGGGAATGGAAATCTCATTCAAGGGCGACAGCTTGCAGACGGCCGTGGAAGTCATGAGCGAGTTGGGGATGTTGGTGATGGTGCCCGAACTGTCTTTGATGGAGGTGTAGCGCCAGGTGACGTCCTGCACGACGCCGGTGACGCCGGATGGTCCCATGCGGATGTTGTCGCCGGGTTCCACGGTGCGCGACACGCTGACGGTCAGGCCGCCGATGAGGTTCGAGAGCGTGTCCTGAAAACCCAACGACACCGCGATACCGACAACGCCCAGGCCGGTGACCATGGCGGAGATGTTCACGTTGAAGCACATCGACAGCACGCAGCAGATGCCGATGACCCACACGATGATGCGCACGAGATTGATGAAGATGGAGCTGGAAGGCAGAAGCGTCGTCTTGTTCAGCACGCGGCGCATAAAAGCCACGGTGATGCGCGCGACGACGAAGGTGATCGCGCAGATGATCACGACGCCGAGCAGGGTGTTGAACCAATCGGCGTGGATGAACTTATCGAATATGTCGAGCAAATTGGGCATGGCCCCATTATAGAAGGGCGCCTCCATCCCAAAGGAGGAGGCGCCCGGTTTTCACGGTTTCGTTATGCGATCCTAGTTGGTGGAAGGGGTGGTGGTGCCGGTGTCGCCGCCCTGGTTGCCCGGGTCGGTGGTGCCGGGGTCGGTCGTGCCCGGATCGGTGGTGCCACCAGGATTGTTGGTGCCGGGGTCGGTCGTGCCGGGGTTGGTGGGCTGCTCCGGCTTGGGGTCGGGCTCGGGCTCCGGCTCGGGGCCCTTCGAAATGGTGATCTGCACGGTAGCGCCAGGCTTCACCTTGTCGTTCAGCGGATCCTGCTTCATGACGCGGCCCTCGCCCTGCTTGTCGCTGTACTCGCGGGCCTTCACGTCGGCACCGAAGCCCTCGGACTGCAGCTTGTCGATGGCCACCTCCTCGGTCATGCCGATGACGTTGGGCACGGTCGTCAGCTCGCTTCCGCGGGAGGTGACGACCTCGATGGTGGTGCCGGGCTTCACCGGGTCGCCGGCGGCGGGGCTTTGCGAAATGATCTTGCCCTCGGCGACATCTTCCGAGTATTTGCTCTCGGCTTCCACAACCTTAAGGCCGGCGTCCTCGGCCGCCTGGCGCGCCTTGTCCATGGTCATGTTCTTGAAGTTGGGCGCGTCCACGGTATCGGGCCCCACGGCAATGGTGAGGGTGATGGTCGTACCCTTCGGCTGCTTGGTGCCGCCGGCCGGGTCTTGCTGCAGCACGGTGCCCTCATCGACGGACTCGTCTTCCTTAGGAGTGGTAGTTACTTGGAAGCCCGCTTGCTCCAAGGTGAATGTTGCCTCGTCTAAGGTATTGCCCACCACGCTGGGCACCTCGATGGGCTCATCGGCAGGGGCGGCCGGCTTGAAGCCGCCGGACACGGCGAAGGCGATGCCGGCCACCAGCGCGATGGCCAAAATGGCGCAGAGGGCGATGATAACGGGCTTCTTGCTCTTCTTCGTGTTGGCGTCGTGGAAGTTCGTTGCTTGGAAATTGCCCGTGGAACTCGGCGACATGGCCGCTGTGCCGCCGGCAACCGTCGGCATAACCTGGGTGCTCGTGATGCCCGGCACGGGAGCGGGCACGGCGCCCATCATGCGGGTCTGGGCCTCGGTGAACGACGAGCTCATCGCACCGGCGGGCAGGGTGACGGGGCGCCCGGCCAGGTAGTCGTTCAGTGCGATGCGCATGTCGTTGGCCGTGGCGAAGCGGCGCGCCGGATCCTTCGAGAGGGCCACCATGATGATGTCCTCGAGGTCGGGATCGATGTTCGGGTTGATGGAAGAGGGCGCGGCCGGCTCGTCCTTCACCTGCTGCATGGCCACCGATACGGCGTCCGGGCCATCGAAGGGGAGCTTGCCCGTGGTGGCCTCGTACAGCACGATGCCCAGCGAGTAGATGTCGCTGGCGGCCGTGAGATCTTTGCCCTGGGCCTGTTCCGGCGAGATGTAGTGGGCGGTGCCCAGCACAGCGGACGTTTTGTCGTTCACGGAATTCTTCGCCCGGGCGATGCCGAAGTCCATCACCTTCACGTTGCCGTCGGGCTGCACCATGATGTTCTGCGGCTTGATGTCGCGATGGATGATGTCCTGGTTGTGGGCGACGGTGAGGGCCTGGCACACCTGGGCGCCGATTTCGGCGGCCTTGCGCTGGTTAATAGCGCCGCGCTGCTGAATGGCGGTCTTCAGGTCGGACCCGCGCACGAACTCCATGACGATGTAATAGGTGTCGTCGTCTTGGCCCCAGTCGTACACGTTCACGATGTAGGGGCTCTGCAGGTTTGCAGCCGCGGCGGCTTCCTGGCGGAAGCGCTGGGTGAAAGAGGGGTCGGCGGCGAATTGGGGCAGCATCACCTTCACGGCGACGACGCGGCCCAGCGTGCTATCTTGGGCGCGGTACACCTCGGCCATGCCGCCGATGCCGATGCGATCCTTTATCTCGTAGCGGCCGCCGAAGACCTTGCCCGTCATTGTTCCCTGTCCGGTCACCTTGATACTCCTTAAAGTTCCATGTACGAGTGCGTTTGCGGTTTAAGTATGCGAACTCTGGTGAGTCTTGCCATTGTACTACAGCGCCCCCGTCACTTCGAGAGCCGTTTCCAGAACGTCGTGGGCGGCGCTGGCGCCAGCCCCCGATTCGCCCTTCTCGATGACGACGGCCACCACGACCTTGGGGTCAGCAGCGGGGGCCATTCCCACGAACCAGCTGTCGTCGCTGCCGTCACCGCGCTCGTGGGTGCCGGTCTTGCCGGCCACGGCCACATCGTCCAGGGCCGCCTTGCCGCCGGTTCCTTCGGTGACGACGCCCTTCATGATGTCGATCTCGGCGGCGGCGGTGTCGGCATCCATGGCCTGCTTCAGCTTCACGGGAATGGGCGAGAAGCTGCGCTCGCCGTTGGCGTTGTAGATGCCGTCGACCAGGTAGGGCTGCATGATGGCTCCCTCGTTGGCGATGGCGGCGCCCACCAGCGCCATCTGCAGCACGGTGGCCTGGGGTCCGGCGGGGCTCTCGTGCTCGCCCACGGGCTCGCCGCAGGCGGCCCAGGCGGTTTCCCAGGTGGTCATTTCCTCGGGGTCGGGCATGAGGGACGTGGCCAGGGGCAAATCGAAGGGGATGTCTTCGTTGAAGCCGAAGCTGCACGCCATCTGCACGAGCAAATCGCTGCCGAGCTGCACGCCCACCTGGCCGAACACGGTGTTCGACGAGTACCACATGGCCTGCTCCAGGGTGATCTTGCCGTAGGAGCGCTTCTTCACGTTGGTCACGGGCGCGTTGCCGATGTCCATCTCGCCGGGGGAGTCGTAGGTGGTGTCCGCCGTGGCGATGTGATCCTGCAGCGCGGCGGCCAGGGTCACCATCTTGAAGGTGGAGCCGGGCGCGTACAGTGCCTGGGTGGCGCGGTTGAACAGCTCGGAGGAATCGCTGCCGCCGTCCGCGGCGGCGGTGAGCAGCTCCTCGTAGTTGGCGGCGTCGAAGGTGGGGGAGGAGGCCAGAGCGTACACGGCGCCGGTCTCGGGGTTCAGGGCCACCACGGCGCCTACCTGGCCGGCCAGCGCGTCTTGCGCCGCCTGCTGGATGCGGGAATCGATGGAAAGCACGACGTCGTTGCCCTTGGTCTGGATGCCCGCGAGCGAGTTCACCACATCGGTAAAGCTGGCGAAGTTCTGCTCGCCGCGCAGGGTGTCGTTGTAGGCGGCCTCGATGCCGGCGGTGCCGAAGCGCTCGGAGGTGTAGCCCACGATGTGCGCCGCCAGCTCGCCGGCGGGGTATTCGCGCTTGTAGGAGCCGTCCTCTTGGCGCACCGATGTGGCGAGCACCGTCCCGTCGGCAGTGGAGATGGTGCCCCGCTCCATGCGGGCCTCTTTCGCGATGGTGTGGTTGTTCGACGGCATGCTCTGGTATTCCGGCGCCTTGATGACCATGAGGTAGGTGAGGTTGGCCACGAGCACTGCGAACAGCACCGAGAAGACGATCATGGTGCCGGTGAGTCGCTTGCCCAACGCCACGCGTCCCAGCACGGCGTCCGACCCGTGGGCGCCGATGGCCCCGGTCTGGCGCATTTCGGAATCGACGCCGGTGCCCTCGTCGCCGCAGCGCAGCAGGCAGCCGACGATGATGAAGCTGGCGATGAGTGAGGAGCCGCCCTGGCTGATGAAGGGCAGCGTGATGCCGGTCAGGGGAATGAGGCGCGTGACGCCGCCGACGATGATAAACGCCTGCAGCACGATGATGGAGGTGAGGCCCACGGCAGTGAACGAGCTGACGTCGGATTTTGCTCGGGCCGCCGTGACGATGCCGCGAATGGCGAAGCACAGATACAAAAGCAGCACGCCGGCCGCGCCGAGCAGGCCCGTCTCCTCGGCGATGACGGGGAAGATGAAGTCGCTCTCGGCGACGGGGATGCCGCCCTCGGCTACGGGCTGACCGCCCATGCCCCGCCCGATGCCGGTGCCGAACAGGTCGCCGTCGGCGATGGAATAGAGGCTCTGCACTAGCTGGAAGCCGCCGCCCTGAGCCTCGGCGAAGGGATCCTGCCAGATGGCGACGCGGGTCTGCACGTGGCCCATCATGCCGTAAAGGGCCACGGCCGCAATGGCCGCAAGCCCAATGGAGACCACCAGGTAGAGCTTCTTCCCCGTGGCCACGTACAGCATGATGACGAACACGGAGAACAGCACGAGCGCGAGGCCGAGGTCCTTCTCCAACACGACGACGATGAAGGCGAGCGCCCACATGACGATGAGCGGGAGCAGGGTGGCGAGGCTCGGCAGCCACAGCGGCCCCACCTTCCACGTGAATACCGAGAGCATCTCGCGGTTGGCGGCCAGGTAGGCGGCGATGAAGAACACGATGAGGATCTTGGCCAGCTCGCCGGGCTGGAAGCTGAAGCTGCCGAAGCGCAGCCACAGTTGGCCGCCGCCGGACTCGTAGCCGATGACCGGCAGCATGGGCGAGAGCAACAGCAAGATGCCCACGATCATAAGCGTGTACTTGTAGTTGGCGAGCTTGTCCAGATTGCGCACCACGGCCAGGGTGGCGATCATGGCCGCCACGCCGATGAACAGCCAGAGTAGCTGGTTCACGGCCAAGTCGGGCACGATGCGGGTAACGAAGGCGATGCCGATGCCCGACAGAGCGAACGAGATAGGCAGGATGGCCGGGTCGGCCGCAGGCGCGAGCAGGCGCACGGCAATGTGAGCCACGAGGAATGCGGCGAAGATGCCGAGCGGCACGCCCAGGGTGTTGAAGGACAGCTCCTGGCCGCCGGTGACCACCATCATGGCGAAGAGCACGATGACGATGGGCGAGGCGATGAGCAGGAGCATCAGCTCTATGTTGCGCCGGGTCATCGGTTGGTTCCTCCCGAGGTGCCGCCTTGTGCGTCGCGGCTCGTGCCAGCGCCTGTGTTGCCGGAGCTCGTGTCGCTCGTGCCGGAGCCAGCGCCCGATGAAGGCGACGCACTTTGCGAGCCGCCCGTCGCGCCTTGTGCGTCCGTGCCGCCCTGGGTGCCCCCGGCCGTGCTGCCGCCGGCACCTTTCGCGCCCTTTGCGGGCTCTTCCGGCTTGTTGGCCTCGGCCGCTGCCCGGGCCGCCTCCTCTTCAGCGGCACGGCGGTCGGCGATCTCCTTCTCATACTCGGCGACGAGGCTGTTGGCGGCTTCCAAAGAATCCACCTTGATGCCCTCCTCGCGCAGGCGATTGGCGGTGCCCGGCTGCAAGTCATCCAGGGCCACATCGGTCACGCGATCGAGATGGTTGAATGACAACCCGAAGATGTCGCCGGGAACGCCCTGGTACACGGCGACTTTCCCATCCTGGGCCACCAAATAGGCGGCGTTGGACGCCAGGTAGTTGAACCCGTAGGCGCATCCGGCGATGATGGCCACCAGCAAAAGCGCCAGCATGATGGCCGTCGCGCGGCTCTTGCGCGTCAGCTTGCGGCGGTGCTGCTCGGCCAGACCCGTGACGTCCACGACGATGACGGTGACGTTGTCGTAGCCGCCTCGGCCCACCGCCTCGTTCACCAGCTGAGCGGCGCAGCGCTGAGGCTCGCTGTGGTTGGCGAGGATCTTGGCGATTTGGTCATCTTCCAGCATGGTGGAAAGGCCATCGGAGCACAGAAGCAGGCGGTCGCCGGCTTCCACGGTGATTTCGAACAAGTCGGGCTGGGTGCGCGGGTCGCTGCCCAAAGCGCGGGTGATGACCGAGCGCTGGGGATGCACCCGGGCCTCGGCCTCGGTAATTTGCCCGGCCTCGATAAGGTCGGCCACAAGCGAGTGGTCGCGGGTGAGCTGCTGCATCTGCCCCTTGTGCAGGAGATAGGCCCGCGAGTCGCCCACCTGGGCGATGACGAGCTTATCCTTCTCCAGTATGGCGGCGGTGCAGGTACAGCCCATGCCGGCACGTCCGACGCCTTCGCGGGCCGCGCGGATGATGGCGAGGTTCGCCTCTTCCACGGCCTGGCCGAGCGCCGAGGCATCGGGGTGTGCCGGTGCGCGGTCGCAGATGACGTCCACGGCGATTTCGGACGCCACTTCCCCGGCGGCGTGGCCGCCCATGCCGTCGCACACCACGTACAGCGGCGGGGCGACGGCCAGCGAGTCCTCGTTGTGCTCGCGCACGCAGCCGACATCGGTGCGACTGCCGAAAGTTGCGCCGCTCTTCTTGCGCTTTGCCCGGGCCATTATTGGTTCCTCACGCGGATGTCGACGTCGCCGATGGTAACGAGATCCTTGTTGCGCAGGGCTACCGGGTCATGGACGGGGCGTCCGTTCACGGCGGTGCCGTTCTTCGAACCCAAATCTTCCACGAAGAGGTTCTGGCCCATCAGCTGGAAGCGGGCATGACGGCCGGACACGTAGCCGGCGCCGATGACGATGTCGGCCCCGGGCGAGCGGCCCACGATGACGGGCCCGTGCACGGCGATGGAGACGCCGCGCAGCTCTTTGGGGCCGCGTTCCACCGACACCGTCCAGCCGCGTTCCTTCTTGCGGGAACCTTTGACCATGCCGATGCCGGTGCGCATGATGGCGAACAGAAACAAATAGAGCAGCGCCACGAACAACAGGCGCGCGATGAGCAGAACGAGATCGATCACCGATAGCCTCCTTTGGCTCGCTAAGGTGCGGGCGGGCTAGATGAGCTGGAACTCGAGGTTGGTGGTGCCCACGATGATGCGGTCGGCGTCGTGCAACGCGGTGGATTTGATCTGGCGTCCGTTCACGAAGGTGCCGTTGGTGGAGCCGAGGTCGGTGAGAATCCAGGCGCCGGACTCGTCCTGGCGGATTTCCGCGTGTACGCGCGAGACGTTGATGTCGGGGATGACGATGTCGTTCTTCGACTCGCGCCCGATGGTCTCGGCCTGGCCGGGCAGCGTGAAGGCGCGGTCGTTGGTGATGTCGTAGATATAAGCTTGGCGCGGCTCGTCGTCCTCGTAGTAGTCGTCTTCCACGTACTCGTCGACGGGAGCGGCCTGGTAGTCGTAGCCGCCGGCGGGTGCGGGTGCTGGCGCCGGAGCGGGAGCGGGCTGCTGGTAGCCGTAGCCCGCTTGCGGGGCGGCCGCGCGGGCCGGACCGCCGCCGGGACGGATGCCGTAGCGGGCGTACTCTTCCTGACGCAGCTGCTCAACCAGCGGGGAGGCCACCATCTCGGCGATGACGTCGAACTTGCCGTGGCGCAAATCATCGTCGACGATGAAGCGCACAAGGGGCTGGCCGTCCATGACGAGGCCCTGCTCGGCGGCTTTGGCGGAAAGGTAGGTTTCGGTCTCGCCAGCCAGGGTGGGGTAGTAGCCCAGAAGGCGGCGGTCATCGTCGGCGTTGACGAGCACGGTATAAAGCGTGGGAGCGTACTGCTTGCCTGCGCCGACCATCTTCTCGCGGCGCATCTGCTTCTCGGCCTTCTTGGCAATCTGCACGGGAGACAGCGGGGCCGCGCCCATGCGATCGGCGGCGCCTTCCACGGCGTCTTCCATCTTGCCCTCGAATTTTGAGAGGAGTCCCATGTGCTTCTCCTTGTTCTTGCGTGTTTAAGCTGCGTTCTTCTTGCGTGGTTGCGCTGCGCTTTCGGTGCAGCGTTCAGTAGCACAGCAGCTTATTTTGCCATAAAACCTATGCACGCACCTCATCGACCAACCATTTTACTTAATTGCCACAGTGACAATTTTGTTCGATTGGCCGGGAAACAGCTTGATGCCAGGTGAATTGATGAGGAGATCGCTTCTCATTTCGCACGATACCATGGGCTTTCCAGAAAGGAGGAGCGCCCATGGCCACGTTCGAGGAGTTCATGAAGGTCGCCGAGATTTCCATCAAGGACAAGACCTCTCACAAGCGCATGAACGAGATTGTGCGCATCATGCGGCAGTACAAGGTGCTTCACGGGCTTACCCCCGAGCAGGCCGTGGAAGTACTGCAGGCGCTCGGCCCCACGTACGTGAAAATCGGCCAGCTGGCCTCGAACCGTTCCGATCTTCTGCCCAAGGCCTACTGCGACGCCTTCGAAAAACTGCGCGATGACGCGAATCCGATGCCGTTCGATGTGGTGATCGAGCAGATCGACCGCGCATACGGGAAGTCGTGGCACGAGGTGTTCGCCTCCATCGATCCGGTGCCTTTGGGTGCGGCCTCCATTGCTCAGGTGCACAAGGCGACGCTGCTCGACGGCACAACGGTGGCGGTAAAGGTGCGCCGGCCGGGTGTGGCCGAATCCATGGCCGAGGACATCATGCTCATGAAGCACTTGCTGGCCTTGGGCGAGTTCGCTTCCAATTCCCATCGCGACATCCTGCTGTCGCTCGAGGGCTTCATCGAGGAAATCGAGCGCACGACGGCCAGTGAGGTGGATTTCACCTCCGAGCTGCACAACCTCATGCGCTTCCACGACGAGCTGGCCGACGAAGAGGGGGTCACGTCCCCGGTGGCCTACCCGCAGTACTCGTGCGAGTCGGTGCTCGTCATGGAGTTCGTCCAGGGCACGGAAATTTCCCACACGCAAGCGTTGCGCGAGCAGGGGATCGACGTGAGCGCGCTGGCGCGACGCGTGTGCCAAAGCTACGTGACCCAGGTGCTCGACGACGGGTTCTTCCACGCCGACCCGCATCCCGGCAACATTCTTGTGCGCGATGGGGAAGTGGTGTGGATCGATTTGGGCATGGTGGGCACGCTGACGGTGTCGGAGCGCATGCTCGTGGGCAAGGTGTTCACGGCCGTGGCCACCGACAACGCCTACTTGCTGAAGGAGGCGGTGATGGGCCTCGTGCACGTGCTGGGGCCGGTGGACCACGGGGCGCTGCTGGAGGCGCTCTCGCGGCTGCTCGCCGAGTACAGCACGGCCGAGATGAAGGAGATCAACGTGGGCACCGTGCTCACCGAGGTCATCGAGGTGCTGCGCGGCCAGAACATGATGATGACCTCGTCGGTAACGATGCTCGCGCGCGGGTTCGTGACCATCGAGGGGGTCATTGCCCAGGTCGCGCCCGACATCAGCGTCATCGAGATCGTGTCGAAGCACGTCATCGCCCAGCAGGCCGACCCGAAGTTTTTGGCGACGCAGCTGATCGATCTCGCCACGACGAGCGCCGCTTCGGCCGAGGCCTTGGCGAAGCTGCCGACCCAGCTGTCGAACACGTTGGAGATGCTCGACCGCGGGCAGATCAAGGTGAACGGCGACATCGAGGTGTCCTCGCGCATCCTTGCCACCGCCTACGCCTCGGTGGGTCGCATATCGTTGGCGCTGCTGTCGGCGGGGCTGTTCCTGGGGTCGTCTATCCTGTGCACCACGGCTATGCAGCCGCAACTGCTCGGCGTGCCCCTGCTCGGCGTGCTGGGCTATGTCGGCGCCTTCGTGCTGGGTGCCTACACGGTGTTCCACATCCTGGTCTCCCGCCATCGCCTTCTCAACAACGAGGAGCCGCGGTAGGGGTGTGTAACGTCGTGTCTACAGGTGGGCGGCGGCGGGGAAACGGAAAAGGACCGTGGTAAAATGGCAGTTGTTCATTAGGATGAGCCACAAGGTAAGCATTTTCCGGCGATGCTAGAGCATGCGAGCTGCTTTCGGTGGCCGAGCTGTGGTTCGTAGGCGTCGTCGCTTGAAGTGCCGCGAGGGTAAGGAGGCCCCCATGTACAAGAAGATTCTCGTTCCCTACGATAAGTCCGATCCGGCGAAGAACGCCCTGGGGGCTGCGCTCGATCTGGCGGCCGGTGTGCCCGGCGCCCAGATCACCGTGCTGTCGGTGGTCGACTGGCACGACTTCAACGCCGAGACGTTCAAGATTGCCTCGCGCATGTCCGGCGTCATGGGCGACACCATGGATATGGATGTGATCTCCGAAGTGGAGAACGAGGCCATCAAGGCCGACATGGACGCCATTGCCGAGAACATCGCGCCTTTGGTGGGCGACGCCGAGGGCATCGGTATTGCCGTGGTGAACGGCTCGCCGCACGATTCCATCACGGCCTATGCCGACGAGGGCGGTTACGACTGCATCGTCATGGGCCATCGCGGTCTGGGTGCCGTGCGTGGGATGCTCGGCAGCGTGTGCTACTCCGTGCTGCACAAGACCAACGTGCCCGTGCTCATTGTGAAATAGGTTCGAGGCCATGGGACGATCAGGCGGAGGCGGCGGCTTCTCGGGAGGCGGCGGCTTCGGCGGAGGCTTTGGAAGTAGCGGCGGCGGATTCGGTGGCGGGTTTTCCGGCGGCTCGGGATCGGGCGGTCGCTCGGCTGGCCACGGCGGCTCTGGTTTCGGCGGCGGGTACCATGGCGGTGGCTACTACGGCGGAGGCTTCGGGGGCGGCAGCTTCTGGGGCGGTTTCCTCGGTGGCCTGATGGGTTCAAGCCGAGGAGGCGGTGGCTCGATGCCGCCGCAGATGCCCCAGCAGCCGAGCGGCCCGCAGCAGCCCGGATCGGGCGGCGGCCCGGGTGGCCCCGGCGGCCCGAATGCGCCGCAGCCTGGTTCGCCTCAGGGCAAGTCCTCCAACAGCGGATGCGGCACGGTGTTCGTCATCGTGGCCGCCGTGTTGCTGGCGCTGCTCCTCGTGGTGGCCCTGGGCGGCGGTGGCTGCTCGGGCGCGAACGTGCCCGCATCTACCGTGGAGCGCACGGCCCTTCCTGCCGGTTCCGTAAACGAGACGGGCTACTTCACCGACGAGGATGGCGACTGGATTCACGATCCGGCGAAGCTCGAGCGCGGTCTGCGCCATTTCTACGAGGAAACGGGCGTGCAGCCCTACGTGTACATCTTGCCGAACGGATCGGTGCGCTCCTACCAGGAGCTGCAGTCCATTGCCCAGGAAAAGTACGACGAGCTGTTCACCGACCAGGCGCATTTCGTCCTTGTGTTTTGCGACGATGGCAACGGGCGCTTCAACGCCGCCTACTGGGCCGGTGCGATGACGGGATCGGTGCTCGACGATGAGGCCATCAACATCTTCAAAGCATACCTCAGCCAGAACTACGACGACATGAGCCTGTCGGAAGAGGAGATCTTCTCCGACGCCTTTGCCGACACGGCCGACCGTATCATGACGGTGACGCCTTCGCCGCTGCCGATCATCGCGGTGTGCGCGGCAGTGATAATAGTGGCCGTCGTCGTGTTCCTCATCGTGCGCAACCGCCGTTTGGCGAAGCAGCGCGAGGCGGAGCGCATGCAGGAGATTCTGAACACGCCGTTGGAGTCGCTGGCCGACGCCGAGCTGGCGGATTTGGAAAAGAAGTACGCGCAGGCAGGCGCTTCGGACGCGCCGCCGGTGCAGCCGACGAAGACGCGGCCCTAGGCGGCGCTGCGGTATTCAACCCGGCCCTCGGGCCAGATAGGAGACTGACATGGGAATCCTCGATCGCTTCACCTCCATCGTGAAGGCGAATATCAACGAGCTTCTGGATAAGGCCGAAGATCCCGAGAAGATGGTCGACCAGTACCTGCGCGAGATGACCGAGTCGCTCGCCGAGGTGCGCGAGGCCACCGCTGGCGTCATGGCCGAGGAGAAGCGCTGCAAGAAGCTCCTCGACGAGAATCGCGAGGAAACGGAGAAGTACGAGGAGCTGGCTCGCAAGGCGCTCGCCGCCGGCAACGAGGCCGACGCCCGCGTGTTCCTCGCGAAGAAGCAGGAGCTGGCGGGGCGCGCCGAGGGCCTTACGGTGGCCTACGAGGGTGCGAAGGCCAACGCCGACAAGATGCGCCAAATGCACGACAAGCTTGTGGCCGACATCGAGGAGCTGAACGCGCGGAAGGCCACCATCAAGGCGAAGGCCGCCGTGGCGAAAACGCAGTCCAAGGTGAACGAGATGACTTCGGCCGGCGATCGTGCCGAGGGTGCCCGCAGCGCTTTTGACCGCATGGAGGCCAAGGCTGACGAGATGCTCGACCGCGCCAATGCCGTGGCTGAGCTGTCCGAGAAGCCGGCCGATCCCACCGAGGAGCTCGCGAAGAAGTACGCCGCCGCCGGCGCCGAAGCCGCCGTCGACGACGACCTGGCCCGCCTGAAGAAGGAGATGGGCCTGGAGTAGGGCTTGCCTTCGCTCCGCAAAGCGTCAGTTCCAAGCAAACATATCTTTCGCACCGACTGAGAGGCGATCCGTGGGTCGCCTCTTTTACATGCTCCATTCCAGAAGGCGGCTGAGGAAGCGGGTGAGTTCGGGGGTTTCGGGGTGGTCGAAGAGGCGGGCGGCGTCGCCGTATTCCAGAAGGCGGCCGTCGTAGAGGAAGGCGACGTGGTCGCAGGCGTGGCGGGCGAAGCCCATCTCGTGGGTGACGATGATGAAGCGCGTGCCGGCTTCGGCGAGGTTGCGCACGACGTCGAGCACTTCCGTGGTGAATTCCGGATCCAGGGCGCTTGTGGGCTCGTCCAGCAGAAGAAGGCGCGGGCGGGCGGCGAGCGCACGGGCGATGGCGACGCGCTGCTTTTGGCCGCCGGACAGCTGGGCTGGCCGCTTGGCCAGGGAGTCTTCCAAACCGAGGCGCGCGAGTAGCTCGCGGGCGCGATCGTCGGCCTCGTCGGAGCTGGCGCCATGAACCATCCGCAAGGGAAGCGCCACGTTTTCCAAAGCGGTCATGTGGTGGAACAGGCCACCGTCTTGAAAGACGAAGCCCAAGGTGGCGCGGTAGGCGCGCAAAGACGCCTCGTCGAAGGAGACGGGGCTGCCGTCTACGGCCATGGTGCCGGACGTGGGCGCCTCCAGGCCGCCGATGATGCGCAGCAGCGTGGATTTCCCGCCGCCGGAGGGGCCGATGATGGCGAGCGCCGATACCTCCTCATCGAAGGTGATGTCGCGCAGGACTTCCACGCCGTCGAAGGACTTGCACAAATGATCGAGGCTAATGAGCATGGCGTGCCTCCCGGGCTATAAGGGCCAAGGCGCCCGGCTGACGCAAATGTTTTGCTGCCCTAGTGCGCATAGTCGAGCCTCTTCTCGAAGTGGTGGCTTACCGCCATGATGGGCAGCGTGAGCACCAGATACAGCGCGCCGAGCAGCAGAAACCCGCCGAAGAAGTTGTAGTTCGTGGCGGTGATCTCGCGCATGGTCTGGGTCAGCTCGATGACGGCGATGACCGACAGCAGCGACGAATCCTTGATGATGGAGGCCACCTGTCCCGTAAGCGCGGGCAGCGTGCGCGCCACCAGTTGCGGCGCCACCACGTAGCGCAAGGTTTGGGCGCGGGTGAAGCCGACGGCTCGGGCCGCTTCCATCTGCCCCGCGTCCAGCGACAGCAGGCTGCCGCGCACGATTTCGGCGATGTAGGCACCCGAGAACAGCGACAGGATGATGATGCCGGCGAGCACCCGGTTGTCGATGCCCCAGGCCGTGCCGATGATGTAGTAGAAGAAGTACACCTGCACGATGAGCGGCGTGCCGCGGATGATTTTCACGTAGAAGTCGCACAGATAGCGCAACGGCAGGAAGCGCGCGCCTTGGCCCGCGGCCACGAGCACGCCGAGCACCAGGCTCAGTACGAGGGACGCTGCGGAAATGCCCACGGTCATGCAGAAGCCGTCCCAGATGCGCACGCGGTACTGGGCCACGAAATCGAAGTTCAGCGAGATACCCGCCGCGGCCAGCGATGCCCACACCACGGCGATGACCACCACGCACACGGCCAGGTAGTTCAGGGCCGCCTTCGCCGGGCGCACGGGCGTGCCCGCGGCGGCGGTGAAGGGGCGCATCGTCCGATGTGGGCGACGGGGCGTCGGTGAAGTCGTGGAATGAGGCATCGGCCCCGGTCGCCTCCTTAAGCTTCGGAATCGGAAAGAGCGCCCATGGTAAGTGCTCAGGTTTTCTACGCGTGCGCTTTACAGGGTACTTGAAATTACTCGAAATCGAAGAACCACTTGAAGCCGTACTGGTCGAAGGCCTTCTTTTCGTCCGCGAGGTACTTCTCGGTGAGGCGATCGAACTCGCCGTCGGTTTTCGACTGCGCGATGAAGGCGTTCAGCTGGTCGAGCAGCTCCGTGTTGCCCTTCTTCACGGCGATGCCCCATTCCTCGGCGTCCTGGAAGGGGATGAACACAGCCTCAGTGGTATCGGGGTTCGCCTGGTGGTTGCGGTAAATGGTCAGCTGATCGTACAGGAATCCGTCGGCCTTGCCCTGCACCACTTCAGTCACGCACGCGCTCTCGTCGGCCAGGCGAACGATCTCCGCATTGGTCAGGTTCTTCGTGGCGTACACATCGCCGGTGGAGCCGGTCTTCACGGCCACCTTCTTGCCCGGCTGGTTCAAGTCGTCGATGGAAGCCACGCCGGAATTCGCGTTTGCCAGAATGGCCAGCTGGGCCATGGCGTAGGCGTCGGAGAAGTCCACGGACTGCTTGCGCTCGTCGGTAATGGTCATGGAACTGATAACCAGATCGGCCTTGTCCGATTGCAGCGAGGGAATAAGGCCGTCCCAGGCGGTGTTCTCAATCTGCACATCGTAGCCGTAGGCGGCGCCGAAGTCGCGGATGAAATCGACGGCGAGGCCCTCCGGGTTGCCGGCGTCGTCTTTCGTTTCGAAGGGTGGGTAGGCCAGTTCCATGGCGACGCGCAGAGTCTTGCCGTCGGTGCTGGCGGAGGTGTTGTCGGCATCGGCACTGCTGCTGTCGGTGCCGCCCGACGCGCAGCCGGTCAAACTGCAGGCCAGGGCGAAGGTGCAGGCGATGACGGCGGCAGCAAGGGCCGCCTTCGCGATGGGGAAGCTGCGGGATAGGGAAAGGTTCATCGGTGGTCTCCTCGGGTCTCGGGCGTAGGCTCAGAACCGGATGGGGGTTCCGATTCGTGTTCGGTCAGGATGCTTGCGCGCTCTTGCATGATCACAATGGTACGGCAGCTGGTCGTTGGATTGGCGGGGAAACATGATCTGTTAGCATCGCGATAAGCTCGGTGGATGCTTAGCTCGCGATCGGCTTATGAGTGGTCGTTTCAGGCGAAGAGCTCAAATTCCACGATTGTGCGAGACTAAGATTGGGTTACAATGAAGTTCGGCGCCCCGTCACGTCCGGGCGGCTTCCCAGAAAGGAGCTTCCCATGGACACACAAACTGTCATTGCCCTGTGCGATCTCATGCTTGTGTTTATCGGAATCATCGGGCTTTTCCTGGTGAGGAAGGAGTGACGGACGGTGTTGGCAAAGAAGAAGCCGGGCCCCATGCTAAAGTAGACCCGGCTTAGTCATTAACCAGTGCCGCCCGGCTGAGCGGGGCACCGATCGCTTGCATTATAGCATGGCTCGAGGTATTTGCGCGGAAATCGTTGCGGGAAGGGAGGCGTCCGTGGGCAGCAAGAAGCGGTCGGCGTGGCAGAAGCAGAAGGCGGAGTTCGCCGCATCCCTCGGCGGCATGGACGACCTGTTCGCCAGCGAGAGCGCGCGCAGTCAGCGCCACGAAGAAGAGCGCGCCGCCGCCCGGCGCCACAAGGCCTGCGAGCGCAAGAACCGCTATGCGAGTCGCTACGAGGCCGAGCTCACCGCTGCCGAATGCGCCGAGCACGGCGCCCCGCCCCTGCACGTCTACCGCTGCCCCTACTGCAACGGCTGGCACCTCACTTCGAAGGGGGAGTAGGGCTGCGGGCACCGCCGGGTCTTTCGCAGAGTTTCGCAACTTTCGCAAAGGGGAGAGGGGGGATGCTGCACCGTAATTCCCTTTTTCGGACAGCGTGGCGGGCTTAGCGTTTGGCGCGTCGGTTCATGATGAAGGCGATGGCACCCGCTGCCGCTGCTCCTAAAGCGATGCTCGCAATGATGGCGAGGGGCACGAGATCTCCTGTCTGGGCCAGCTTCTCGCCCTCTTTCAGGCCGGTCTCGTAGACGTTCTTCACGTAGTCGGCGTCGGATTTGCTCACCGGGTTCTCGATCATCTCTTCGGTGATCTCTGTCTTGTCTTGCGCGTCTCCCGATTCGATGAAATCTTTTACCACCTCGTCTTTCACGTCGTCGGGCAGCACGCCTTCGATTTCGTCTTTGTCGAAGGTGGTATCGTTCGGCAGGCTCGGCGTAGCGCTTCCGTCGGTGCTCGGCGTGTCGGCGGGCTTGTCGGCGCTGGAATCATCCGCCGGTTTGTCGGCTCCGGAGCCATCGGCGGGCTGGTCGGCGCTGTTGTCGCCGTTTCCGCTGTCGTCGGGCGGCGTCGTGTCGTCCGGCTGGGTCGCATCGCTTGGCGGCGTTGTGTCGGTGGGCACTTCAATATCGTCGGGCAGATTCGCGGAATCGGGCACGTAAAGCACGTTGATGACGTTGTCGTCGGGGTTGACGCCCACGCGTATCTCGGACGGGTAGGTGTCCACCACGTAGGTGCCGTCGATTTTGTACTCGTAGGCGTCGCCCTTGACGAGCTGGTCGAAGCGCTGGTTGGTGAAGGTCTCCGATCCCATCTTAACGAACTTCACGTCATCGGGCGCCAGTGCGTCCTTCCAGTTGTCGGCGGTCAGATCGGCGTTTTCCATGAGGTAATAGTTCACGGTGTACTCGTTGTTCCACAGCTTGAAGTAGAAGAGGTTGATGACGTTGTCGGAAGGGTTGTCGGTCAGCGTGAGATTTTGCGGCCAGCCGTCCCAGAAGAAATGCCCGGGGATGTCGACCACGTAATTCCACGCATTCAGCGTCTGCCCTACGTGCACGTCGGTGAGCTCGTAGCTGCCTAGCAGCACCCGGCCATTCTCGTCGGGCTCGGTGTCACCGTCGTCGTAGCTGACGTTCTCGTAGTACATGATTGTCGCGGTGGTGGGGATCTCGGCCGCTGTGGTGGGGGTCTCGGCTGCCGCGGTGGGGGCCTCAGCCGCTGTGGCGGGCGTCTCAGCGGCTGCGGTGGGCGTCTCGGTGGCATCCGCCTCTTCCGTGGCGCTCGTTGTTGCCTCGGTGCCCTCGTCGCCGTTCGTTGCGGCCAAGGTGCTGTAGGCGCAGGAGGTGAGAGACGCAGCCAGGCACAAGGCGAGAACGAAAGCCGCGAAGGAGCGAGTGGTTCGTTTTGCGGGAGTGGTCATGGTGGTCTCCTCGTCTCGATGGCAGCATTGTTTTCTGAGCAAAAGCATCGAGGTAAGTGTAGAGGGGCCAAGGAAGCCTTTTCTTTCCATCCGCAACCTGTCATTCGTCTTTCTTTGAGTTGTTGTCTATCGGAAAAATACCGAGAGCTGTTCAGGCTTGGCGCTTCTTATCTTCGCGATAACTGCGATTTCGGAAATAGATGGGAGTTTCGAGCGCGTCTGCGGAAATAGACGGGAGTTTCGAGCATGAAACGGGCTCTGGAGCGCTTAATTCGTTCCGAAAATGCTCGAAACTCCCATCTACTTACCCATTTCGTATGGCCAGCTGCTCGAAACTCCCATCTGTTTCCGAAAAAGGGTGCCGGCTTGGCAAAGGAGTTCGGCAAAGGCGTCATGTCATGGGAAATCGCGCGCGAAAGTTACTCAAGGTCATAGGAGGCGCGCTTTTGGGGGCGGTGACAATTCGCTTCGTCTTTGGCAAGGCCTCCAGTACATAAGGATATATGGGGGTAGGTTCGGCGCGTTCTTTAGGAAGTGGGGAAGGAATACACGTAGCTGCCACCGCGGTGTTATTGGCGAGGAAGGGGCCACGGATGGTGCTGGCAGAGAAGAAGCTGGGCCACCGTCCAAAGTAGTCCCGGCTTAGTCATGTAACCGATGCTGCCCGGTTCGGAGGCGCACCGATTTATAATAAGCGTGCAGCGGTTTCAGGATCGGGAATGAGGGGCGTGACGCCCTTCTCGTCCATCTTGCGGCTGAAGCGTTCTTGGCAGTCGGCCATAATTTCTTTCAGGAACCGACTGTCTCCCGTGGTTTGGGCGACTTCCAGCCAGCTTTTGTAGGGACGCTCCAGAGCCTCGTCCACCACGATGATGTCCACGTCGTTCTCGAGGCATTGCTTCATCATGAGGAAGCGGCCAATGCGGCCGTTGCCGTTTTGGAAGGGATGGATGTGCTCGAAGCGCACGTGGTAGTCGACGATGGCGTCGAAATCCTTGGCGGAGCGCTCCCATTGAGCGAATAGCTCAGGCATCGCACGCGGCAGATCCGAGGGAAGTGCCACTTGCATCGACGAGTTGCGTATGCGGTTCGGGATCACCTTGTAGTGCCCGGTGAACCCAGCCTTGGCGTCGGTGGTCTCGCGGAAGAGCATGTCGTTCAGTGTCCAGAGGAATTCATCGTCCACCGGTCGGCCCAAAGTATCCACCACGTAGTTGAACACATCAACGGAGTTCTTCGTCTCCAGCACATCGTCGATGTCGTGAGAGCCTTCCACGAGACCCTGCTCGACGAGTTTCACGAGCTCTTCTTCTGAGAACGTGGAGCCTTCCAATTTGTTCGAGTGAAAGAGAAACTCCGGCATGATGACTTCGTAGGCCGAGTTGGGAGCGGCTTTCATGAGCTGCATTTGATCGACGTTAATCTTCATCAGGACGTCCCTTCTGCAACTCGCCTGGGGGAACAAAAACGCCCTCCGGAGAGGGCGTTCGTTTCAAAATGGTGCGGGCGAGAGGACTTGAACCTCCATGGGGTTGCCCCCATACGGACCTGAACCGTACGCGTCTGCCAATTCCGCCACGCCCGCAGGTGCTATTTCAGCTTTGCCAAAAGAGCGAAGTTGATAATACCCGACTTGGTGCGCGGGCGCAAGAAGTTTTTTCGGGAATCGCCTATTCTCCGCGCAAGATGGTGTCGGCGGTTTCGGTGAGGGCGGCATCGGTTTCGTCTTGCTGGCGGCGCTCGGCCTTTTCCTCATGGGCAATTTCGTCGCCGATGACGTCATGGAACCCGTGGGTCTCGCGCTCTTCGCGCTCTTTGACCTTGCGAATCTCGTCGCCGATGTGGTTTTTGATGTGCTTCTCCTGCTGCTCTACGTGGTCGCGGTAAGTTTCCGTGCTCATGGGGGCCTCCTTTTCCAAAGTATGGTTGAGCGGGGGTTTGGGCCGTGCGGTTGTTGTTCATTGTGCGGCAGGTAAGGTACTTTTCTTTTTCGCCGCGCTAACCGTCAACGAACTGCAACAGCCCCGAAAGACCACGTCCTCTCCGTGCAGGCGCAGAAGGAGAAGCAATGTGTCTAAAGCATCTCCCTTTTAATGAAGGCGCCAAGGCGTGGCACGATAAAGGCGAGCTCTCCCCGCGCAGGTGAATAAATAACGCCTGCATCTATCAGGCGTCGCCGATAAGACTGCACATGCCCCTGGGAGACGCCGAGCCGTTCTTGCAAATCTGCGACGCGCGAAACGCGATCGTCTTGGGACATTGCTTCCAGAAAGGTCATGTCCGCGCGCGAAAGAGGTCGAAGCATGGCGCCGAGGACGTCGTGGTCGAAGTCGTAGAGCGCTGCATCAATTGCGGATTCGAGCTCATCGGGCTTGACTGGCTCTCCTTCGGGGCAGTATTCCACGAGGTAATAGCCAAGAAGTTGGAGAAGATAGGGAAAGCCTTGGGTCGCTTCGGCGGCCCTGTCTAAAAGAGCATCGTCCAGCGAGCGATTCGCTCGCATGAAGGCAGAATGATAGTAAGCGCGCACCGATGGTATGGACAGAGGGCCTAGCTCGACTTTCGTTGCTCTGTGCAGGAAGGTGAGCGTGGCCTCGTCGAGAACTTCCGAAACAATGGCAGGCAAACCGGCCATAACCACGGCGATATTGGCTCCTTCTCCGGCAAGTTCTTGGTAAGTGGTGGCGAGGAGTCGCATCTCGGGCAGCTCGGGGCGCACTTCATCAATGAGAAGCAGAACGCCCTTTTCCGCTTCGGCCAATCGTTCGCAAATCATCTCAAGTTTTACGCGGAATCCGTAGCTTTCGCGCACTTCGTCAGTAAAGGTGAGTCCGAAAGAAAATCCTAAAGCTCCAGCACTGAAGCCTTTCACCGGCTGCCTTTTCTCCGACACGAAGGGGCTTCCATTGCGCTGCAGAAGGTCGAGAATGTTGTCTAGCATTGAAGGGCCGCAGGTGGTTCGCGCCGTAACGAACTCGTTGGCGTGAGCGCGATCGGCCATTTCCAGCAGGAGCACTGTTTTGCCCATGCCTCGCTGGCCTATCAAGAGCCGTGCTCGCTCGCGACTTCCTGGGTGGCGGGATAGGCCGCGAGCGAAATCCTCGATGACGTTTTCGCGCCCTACTATGCGATCAGGGCGATTTCCAAAAGAGGGGCGAAAGATGGATTGGTCGCTCACGGGTTTCCTCCCTGCGGTCGAAGAGATTATAAGCTTCCGTTATTCTCCGTTAAGTTCCGTTATTCTCCGTTAAATCTCTCGAAAAGGAGAAGGCCGTTTGCTGGAAACGGAATATCCAGCCTATCGAGTTATGCGAGCGTGTCGCTATAATAGTTGCGATGAGAAGCGCAAAGCGATAAGGCGCAACGGTGCGACAACGCAGGGTGCAAAAAGCATGACGCTGTGAGCGAGACGGTCTGGCGTGCGAGCCAGTATAGGAAAGGACGCGAACATGAGCGAGGCAACGCCGGTAGTCGGCATCATTATGGGATCGGAATCGGACATGCCGGCCATGGAGCCGTGTATGGCCCAGTTAGACGCCATGGGCGTGCCCTACGAGGTGAAGGTGGCGAGCGCCCACCGCAAGCCGGCCGTGGTGCACGAGTGGGCGGAAGCGGCTCACGACCGCGGCATCAAGGTCATCATCGCCGCAGCGGGTAAGGCGGCGCACCTGGGTGGGGTCGTGGCTGCCTTTACGCCGCTGCCGGTTATCGCCGTGCCCATGAAGACGAGCGACTTGGGTGGCCTGGACTCACTGCTTTCCATGGTGCAGATGCCCTCGGGCGTGCCGGTGGCTTGCGTGGCCATCAACGGCGCGAAGAACGCCGCCATCCTTGCTGTGCAGATGATGGGCACGAATGACGAAGTCATGCTGCAGAAGGTGGCCGACCTGAAGGCAGAGATGGCGTCCTAGGCGTTCTCGTCTTGTAATGGGTGCGGTCTGCGCCACGCAATTTGCTCGACGGTTTGCGTGGCAGAGGCGCCCTTGTTCGTGGTTGCAGGCGATTCGGTCTCCGATTTTTTCCCAAAAATTGCGTTTGTTAGCATCCGCAGTGGAGCCGCGGGAAATCTGAGGGGCGAAAATGACGTCAATGAGGGCAAATGGTTCAATTTCGGGGCAGAAAATGGACATGAGGCGAGGTCTTCCGTCTCGAATGTCTGCAGAAAATGCTAACAACCGCAATTTTTGGCGAAAAGCCGATAGGCAAATTGTCCCAGTAGATTGAGTCGGCGGGTAGGTAGTAAGTTGATACCGACGGAAAGAGCGTCCGTTAGGCTGACGCCAACGGACAGGTTGTTCCAACAGGTTGACGAGAGTGGCGGAACGAATATGGCGAAGAAACTTCTGATGGGAAACGAGGCGTTTGCCCACGCGGCTTTGGAAGCTGGTGTGAACGTGGTGGCGGGCTATCCGGGCACGCCGTCGTCGGAGCTGGTGGAAACCGTGGCGAAGCTGCACGCGGCGGGCGCGGCCCAGGACGTGCATGTGGAATGGTCCACCAACGAGAAGGCGGCGCTCGAGATGCTGGCCGGCGCGTCCTACTGCGGCGCGCGGGTGCTGTTCACCTGCAAGCAGGTGGGGCTCAATGTCGCTTCCGATGCGCTCATGTCGCTGAACTACGTGGGCACGGGCGGCGGCTGCGTGCTGTTCGTGGCCGACGATCCGGGTCCCATCTCCTCCCAAACCGAGCAGGACACGCGCCGGTTCGGCTCCTTCGCGAAGGTGCCGGTGATCGATCCGGCCACACCCGAGCAGGGTTTTGCCATGATGCAGGCCGCCTTCGAGCTGTCCGAGCGCTACCACACGCCGGTCATCGTGCGCCCCACGACGCGTATCAACCATGCTTCCACGTTCTTCGAGGTGGCCGAGGAAACTCACGGTCGCCCGCTGCCTGAAGAAGGTTTCCAGAAGGATCCGAAGTGGGTCATTTTCCCCAAACGGGCTTTCGAGGCGCACGGTGAGATCAATCGCCGGTTGGCCCAAATAGCTTGGGACTACACTCACGACCCCGCATTCGCGCAGTTCAACGAGGTGTTCGAAGGGGGCGGGGAAGGTGAGGGCGCTTGCGCTCAGAATGGCGTCGAAGGTGCTGGAGCGTCTGCTCCTGCGGTGGGTATTGTGGCTGGCGGCGTATCGGCAGCCTATGCTCGCGAGGCGCTGACGCTCATCACGTCTCAGGCCGCTCGTGCCGGCATCCCCGTGCCGCGCTACCGCTTCATAGCTGTGGGGACGCCGTATCCTTTCCCGACTGAGACGGCGGCGGCCTTTGCCGAGGGGCTGACCGATGTGATCGTCTTCGAAGAACTCGATTCCGTGCTGGAAGAGGAGATGCTGAAGCTGGCCGGGGCGCGCCATCTGCCGCTGCGGGTGCACGGCAAGCTGACTGGCGAGGCTAACGACCGCGGCGAGAACATGACGGAGAACATCGCCGGCCGCCTGGGCCGGTTCTTCGATCGCACCCACCGCTCCAATGGGCTCGCCGCCCTGGTGGCGTCCACCATCGGCGCCAACGATCTCAGCTACGAGGGCCCGTTACCCGTGCGGCCGCCGGTGCTGTGCGCGGGCTGCCCTCACCGCGGCAGCTTCTATGCCGTGAAGCAGGCGCTCCGCGGTCGCGAGGCCGTGCTGTGCGGGGACATCGGCTGCTACACGCTCGGCAACGCCCAGCCGCTCGATGCCGTGGACACCTGCCTGTGCATGGGCGCGGGCATTACTATGGCTCAGGGTTTCGCGGTGGCCGAGCCGGACAAGAAGCAGGTGGCTTTCGTGGGCGACTCCACGTTCTTCGCCAGCGCTATGACCGGTATCGCGAATGCAGTGTACAACGGCCACGACGTCACCTTCGCTATCCTGGACAATGCCACCACGGCCATGACGGGCAGTCAGCCCCACCCGGGTACGGGCGTCACGCTCATGGGCGAGCGCCGCCGCCCCATCGTCATTGAGGAAGTGCTGCACGGCCTCGGCATCCAGCACATCGGGTTCGCGAATCCTCACAGTCTGGAAAGCTCCGTGGCGGCGGCCCGCGCGGCCATCGACTACGAGGGGCCCTCGGCCATCATCTTCCGTGCGCCGTGCATTCAGCTGAAGAAGCCCGATGCTCCAGTGACGATCGATGCCGACAAGTGCACCGGCTGCAAGAAGTGCATCACCTCCATCGGGTGCCCTGGCATCGGCTTCGATGAGGGGCTGCGCGGTCCGAAGTCGGGCACGCGTGGTCAAGCTTTTGTGGATACGAGCTTGTGCGATGGCTGCGCGCTCTGCGTGCAGGTGTGCCCCTTCGACGCTATCCAGGGCGCCGTGGGTTTTGGCGGCGCGGTGCCGACAGAGCCGGCCATCTACGCCCCGAACCCCGATCCGTTCCAAACGGGGCCGATCCCTCGTGTACTGACTGATGAGGTGAATGACTTCCAGGAAACGGAGATAGCAGGCGAGTCGAACGAGACGCCTGGTGAGGTGTTGGGGGCAGTCGAAGGGGTGCCAGTGGCAGAACGCATCGTGCATTCCGAAGGGCCGACTGGCCCCTTGGCGGGATTGCCGCTGTCGGAGGAAGGAGGCGTGCGATGATCGATATTTTGCTTGCAGGCGTGGGTGGCCAGGGTACGGTGCTGGCCGCGAAGGTGCTGGCCCAGGCGGCGCAGAGCAAGGGTTGGCAGGTGCGTACGGCCGAGACTATCGGCATGGCCCAGCGCGGCGGCAATGTAACGAGCCACGTGCGCATGGGGTCGAACGGGGAGGCGGTGTACTCTCCGCTCATCACGCCGGGTACGGCCGACATGGTCATCGCTCTGGAGCCGGGCGAGGCGGCCCGCGCGCTGCCCTATCTGGCGCCGGGCGGTGTGCTGGTGACGGCCACGACGGCCATCCAGCCGGTGACGGCGGCCCTGGCGAGCCAGCCTTATCGTGCCGGCGACGTTGTGGCAGCTTTGGCGAACTCCCTGCAGGCGGAGGCGTCCCACGAGCAAGCAGCCGAAACGATCGTTGCGCCGAACACCGTGACTGCTGACCAGGACGCCAGCGCCGATGGCGCGGAAGGCTACCCGGTGCCCCTGTTCATCCCCGTGGACGACGAGGCCCTCGTGCGCGAGGCCGGTGCGAGCTCCCGCAAGTCCCTCAACATGATGCTGCTCGCCGTGGCCGTGGCCCAGGGCCGTGTGCCGCTCACCGTCGACGAGCTGAAAGATGCGGTGCGCGCCCGCGTGAAGCCCCAGTTCGTCGCCATGAACCTCGCCGCCATTGACACCGCCGTCGCCAACTTCGGATAACAGAGGGCCTCGGATAATTTGCTCTAGCTGAATAACATGCAAGAGTTCTCATAGACGTGTTGCTTGATTTGTCAATTAAAGCATCTATAATTAATACCATAATTATGGTAATGAAAGTAGGTGCCTTATGACAGCCGCTGTGGCAGCGCTTCCGCTTATTCGACCTATCACTGATTTGCGCACGCAGTTCAATGACGTGTGCGCTCAGGCGACGGAGAGCCAGGAACCCATCATCCTCACGAAAAACGGCGTACCGGCCTATGTGCTGGAAGACTGCGCCGCTTATGAGGCCGCCGCTCAGCGCAACCGCATGTTCCTCGCCTTGCGTGAGGCGGAAATTGAAGAGCGCTACCGCCCGGAGGCGCTCACAGCGGAGGAATCCGACGCGCGCATGGCCGAAATCTTCAAGGTATGGGGGCTCGACTATGCTTGATCTTGCATGGCGTCCGCGGGCGCAGCTCGATCGGGAGTCCATCGCCATTTACCTCGGCCTCGAGCGGGGAATGCCCCAGGCGGCCCTCGATGCGATAAAGGGTATCGATGCGGCTTTGGAAACCGTACGAACCTTTCCGGACGCCGGCGGCCACTTTACCGACGACCATCTCGAGCACGAGTACCGCACGACGCTTGCGGGCCCCTACATCATCTACTACCGTTACAATGCCACTACGCTTACGGTGTACCGCATCATGCATCAGCGCCAATCCATCGACACCTACAGCCTGATTGAGTATTAACACTCAATCCAGAATCAGTATAGGTTGCCAAGGTACAATTCGAAAACAGTTGATCTCAATCAACCCTCAACCGATCAAACTCGGAAAAACATGAATCAAAAACTCGGAAAACCATGAATCAAAAACTCGGAAAACCATGAATCAAAAACTCGGAAAACCATGAATAGTTTGATAGTATAGGGTCGATGCAAAGAAGCCGCTCGTAGAGAAAAGGTTGCGTGGGCCATGCCTCGGAAAACGCTTGTAAAGAATGGATATCTGCCGCGTCTTGTGGACGAGCAAATAGAGCGCTATCTCGAGGTCTTCGGGGCCGTAGAGGTGGCTGGTACGAAGTGGTGCGGAAAGACGTGGACGGCTTTGGCCCACGCGCAAAGCGTCAGCTATGTGGATGAAGAGTTGGACATGGCTCGTGCCGACCCAAAACTCATGCTCATAGGCGATCGCCCCCACGTTATAGACGAATGGCAGCTTGCGCCTGCGATTTGGAATGCAGTTCGTCATGCCATAGATGACGAGCGGGGGTTAAGGGGAGCGTGGCTGCTGACTGGGTCGTCCACCCCGATCTCGTCCGATGACCAAGAGGGCCAGAGCAGGCATAGTGGTGCGGGTCGGATTGGCTCTGTGAGGATGTATCCCTTCAGCTTGGCCGAGTCTGGGGAGTCTGAACGTTCTGTCTCGCTCCGCGGTCTATTCGCTCACCGGTTTCAGCCAGCGAAAGTTGAAAACGATACGCGTCAGCTAGCTGAGTTGATCTGCCGTGGGGGATGGCCCGAAGCCCTCGATCTTTCCGCTGAAAACGGTCAGCTCGTTGCAAGAGAATATCTGCGTCTTGTTTTCGAAAAGAGTGCTCCTAAACATGGCAAGAGTGGAGAGGTGGCCCGTCGGTTGTGCTTGTCGATTGCCCGCAATTTGGGACAGTCTCCAACCTACAAGACCATCATCAGCGATATGTACGGCGGAGAGGACAATCCATCATCCCTCGTAACCGAGCAGACGCTCGCCTCGTATCTGGAGTTTCTTCGCTCGATCTACCTTGTCGAGGAGGTGCCGGGCTGGGTGCCGCCAAAGCGCTCAAAAAAGCGCCTAGCGACGAAGCCGAAGCGCTACTTCGCCGATCCGTCGTTGGCCGCCGCCCTGCTATTGCTTTCGCCGGATTCCCTCCTCGCGGATGGGCAGACCTTCGGTCTTGTTTTCGAGAATCTTTGCATTCGCGATCTCAAGGTATACGCCCAGGCGATGGATCCTTCGATGCCGGCGGCTGTTTACTACTATCGGGACGATTCGGGGTTAGAGGCCGATGCTGTCATAGAGACCCTGGATGGTAGATGGGCCGCCTTCGAGTTCAAGCTCAGCGAAGAGAAGGTTCCCGATGCGGTGAAATCTCTCAGGCGGCTGCGGAAGAAAGTTGCAGAAAACCCACGAGCGCAGGGGCGTCCTCCAGAGTTCCTCTGTGTGATAACCGGCATTGGCTCGTATGCTAGAGAAGTGGAAGAGGGCATTTACGTCGTGCCCCTCAGGGCGCTGGCAGACTGATACGGTGTACCGCATCATGCACCAGCGCCAATCCATCGACACCTACAGCCTGGTCGAGTATTAAAGGACTTCCAGCGGGATTTACCGCTTGGAGTGAAAGAATTTTCTTCCATGATAGCTTCTAAGTTCCTCTAAGTTTGCAAGGGGTTCCCTGCAAAGACCTATTAGAACTACGGAGGGGAGGAGTACGGGTAATTCTGATTTGGGAGAAAAATTCGTGAAATAATCTCCCGCAGCGGAGATTTTTACGGCAAAGAGGATTATCTGCACTCGCTCGAAGAACGCTTGGCCTCGGGGCAATTAATAATTCGGAAAGAAAGATTGCGGATGGCGGTAATGGCTATTGGGGTCTGGTTCTCGTACTCTTGTAGACACGTTGAGGAGAACGTGCTTCTGAGTAAGGGAGAAGAGGAGGACCTATGGCTCGCAATGAAGAGACGCTCCACGTTGATTCGCACCCGACGACTCGGAACGCTGCTCATCTGACTCGCCGCAGCTTTATCAAAGCCACTACGGCTGCTACGGCTTTGGCCGCGGCTAGCTCGCTGACTGCTTGCGCTCCGGCTACGAGCGATTTGGCCGCTACGGGTGAAGATGCTGAAGCTGCCCATCCGGTCGGTCGCGATATCGTGTCAGGCGAGTGGAAGACGGCGGCCTGCTGGCACAACTGCGGTGGTCGCTGCCTGAACAAGGTGCTTGTGCAAGACGGCGTTGTCGTGCGCCAGAAGACCGACGACACCCACGAGGACAGTCCGGACTATCCGCAGCAGCGCGGGTGCCTGCGCGGCCGCAGCCAGCGCAAGCAGGTGTTCGCCGAGGATCGCATCAAGTATCCGCTCAAGCGCGCCGGCTGGAGCTTGGACGCTCCCAATGGCGAGTTGCGCGGCAAGGACGAGTGGGAGCGTGTGAGCTGGGACGAGGCGCTCGATCTGGTGGCTCAGGGCCTGACTCGCGCCAAGGAGCAGTATGGCAACCGCTCCATCCTGCTCCTGAAGGGTTGGAATCCCGAGATGACCCGCACCATGGGCGCCTTCGGCGGCTTCACGAACTTCTGGGACACCAACTCCTATGGCTCCTGGTCGAAGACTCCGTTCGTCATCGGGTTCCATCACGACAACATGCAGGACCAGACTATCAACGACCGTTACGACCTGCGCAACTGCGAGACCATCGTCATGATGGCTATGAACCCGGCCTGGAGCGCTGCGGGCAGCCAAATGTGGAACTACTGGCAGGCCAAGGCCGCCGGCGCGAAGTTCATCGTCGTTGATCCCATGTACAGCGAGACGGCGGCCACCTTGGATGCGGAGTGGATTCCCATTCGCCCGGCCACCGACATGGCCTTCCTGCTCGGCGTGGCCTACGCCATGCTGGAGGCCGACGAGGCTGAGGGCCTCATTGACTGGGACTTCCTGAACCGCTGCACCGTGGGCTTCGATGCCGAGCATATGCCGTCCGATGCTAAACAGCAGACGAACTTCAAGGACTACGTGCAGGGCGCCTACGACAACACGCCGAAAACGCCGGAATGGGCCAGCGAAATCTGCGGTGCCTCGCCCGAGGCCATCCGCAATCTGGCCCGCGCTATGGGCAAGGATCACAAGGTGGGCTTCCTCGTGTCGGCTGCCTCGGCCCGCGTCAACAACACCGACAACCTGCCCCAGCTCGTCATGACCGTGGGCGCCATGGGCGGCCACATGGGCAAGTCGGGCCACATGACGGGTTCCACCATGCATGTGACTTCGGGTAATGGCGGGCCGGCTCTCATTAAGGCCGGCAAGGACGGTCTGCCCGAGATCAAGAACCCCGTGGATGACCACATCAATGGCAACGAGGTGTGGGATGCTGTCATCGATGGCACTTATACTTTCACGGGCACGAAGCACTACGACCCGGCCGAGAAGCGCGATATCGACATCCACGTCATCTACCATTCAAGCGGCAACAAACTGCAGACCAACGTGGGCATGGCCCGCGCCATCGAGGCCCATCGCAAGGTGGACATGGTGGTGGCCCATGCCCAGTTCTTTACCTCGGCCGCCCGCTATGCCGACATCATCCTGCCCCTCACCACCGAGTGGGAGCGCTTCGACGGTCTGTTCGGCGGCACGCTCGGCCATAAGTCGAACCGCGAGATGATGGTGGCCTATCAGCAGATCATCGACCCCTTGTACGAGGCAAAGTCCGACCAGGACATTGCCTGCGAGCTAGCCGAGAAGCTGGGCATCGCGCGCGCTGATGTGTACCCCTTCGATGTGAAGCAGCAGTATTTCAATCAGCTGGCTTCCATGGAGGTGTGCGACGAGGACGGCAAAACCTATGTGCCGGCCGTGGGCATCACCCAGGAAGACATCGACGAGCTGGGCGTGGAAGGCGAGCCCCAGGAGGGCAAGCTGGCCTATCAGGAGCTCAAGCAGCTCGGCGTGTATCAGGTCAAGCGCACTCCCGACGACAACTACGGCTATATTGCTTTCAAGGACTTCGTGGAAGACCCCGAGGCTAATCCGCTGGAAACGCCCTCCGGTAAGCTGGAGATATACAGCCAGACGCTTGCGGACACGTTCTCGGCCATGGGTTGGGACACGGTGACCCCCATTCCCACCTATGTGAAGGTGACCAACGGCTACGAGGACGCCTCCGCGTCCGGGGCTGAGTATCCCCTGCAGGTGATGAACCCCCACTATCTGCGTCGTGCTCACTCGGTGTTCGACAATATCGGCTGGTTGCGCGAGGCGTGGACGAACCCGGTGTTCATCAGCACTGCCGACGCCGATGCGGCCGGGGTGTCCGACGGCGATACGGTGCTCATCTCGAGTCCCTACGGCCAGTGCGTGCGCAACGCCTGTGTGTACGCGGGTCTCATGCCCGGCGTGGTGGCTCTGCCCCACGGCGCGTGGGTGGCCGTTGACGAGGAGACCGGCATCGATACAGCCGGCGCCGACAACTACCTGACGGGCCCCGCCCCCAACGGTCAGGGCGTGTCGGGCTACAATTCCGCGCTCTGCAAGATTGAGAAGTATACCGGCGAGGCTTTGGCTCCCGATGCCGATCAGCCGCTTCGCATTGTCTGCAAGGATGGTGAGTAACCTATGGCCGACGTGAAAGAGAACAAGAACCCGCAGGGCTTCTATTTCAACCAGCAGATGTGTATCGGCTGCCGTACGTGCCAAGTAGCCTGCAAGGACAAGAACGACTTGGAAGTAGGCTACCTCTTTCGCCGAGTGGAAAGCTTCGAAGTGGGGGAATTCCCCGCTCCCGCCATTTTCCACTACTCCGGGGCTTGCAACCACTGCCATACTCCGGCCTGTGTGGAAGTGTGTCCTGCTGGCGCCACTTACATCAACGAGGAAGACGGCACGGTGCAGCATGACGATGAAGCGTGCATCGGCTGCGGCTACTGCGTGAAGGCTTGCCCCTATGGACACCCGGTGCTCATCGAGGAGTTGAACGTCGTGCATCGTTGCGACGGATGCATCGATCTCCGCGCGGCTGGGGAGAAGCCGGCTTGCGTGGCGGCTTGCCCCATGCGCGCGCTCGATTTCGGGCCTATCGAGGAATTGCGCGCTGCTCATCCTGACGGGGTGAACCGGATCTCGGTGCTGCCCGAGCCCACCACCGATCCCTCGGTGGTTATCGATGCCCGTCAGGCGGCCCTTGCCGGCGAGCCGAAGCAGCTCGTTCTGTAGCCATCTTCCCGCCGAGCCGGGCCGTGCGACCTCCCTCCCGTCGTACGGTCCGGCTTTCCGCGCTACACTGGTCGAAGGTGGAAGGGGGGCGAAAGTGAAGCTGAAAACCAAATTTCTCTGCCTGATCGCCGTGCTGCTGGCGGTGTCGCTCGGCGCGAACTTGGTTTGGACTTCCGCAAACAAGCATGCCCAGATGGAAAACGAGCTGCGAGAGCAGGGTCGCGCCTTGGCCCAGCAGATGGATGCCGTCTGGGAATTCATGGTGGCCAACCAGGACCGCCTGGCCCGGGTGGCTTTCACCGACGACGGCGTGTACCAGGGGCTTCACTGCGCCATTGCCGGTCGCATTATCGGTCAGTCTTTCACGATGCATTCCGATTACACGACGCGGTTCGTGAATTTCAACCCACGCAATAAAGCGGGCGAGCCCGACGACTACGAGGCGGCCGCGCTCTCCGCGTTCCACGACGATGCAAGTCGTGCCGACTACTACGGCTTTACCGACTATGAGGGACACCAAGTCTTTCGATATGTGGCTCCCATGACCATAGATGAGGCCTGCCTGCAGTGCCATGGCGAACCGGCTGGGGAGCTGGACGTGACCGGCACTCCCAAAGAGGGGTGGAAAATGGGGGACGTAGGCGGTGCCATCAGCATCATCATGCCACTTGACGTGTATCAGGCCAACGAGCGGGAGTCCGTCGCTCAAGATGTGCTGTTCTTCGCCGTCATGCTGGCGGTGTGCTTGGTCGTGGTGTATGTGGCGCTGACCTATTTGGTCACGCGGCCTTTGGGCAAAATTCGTTCCGGCGTGGACGAAGTGTCCGAGGGCAATCTTGACGTGCGTCTCAGCTATAGCGAATCGTCCCAGGAGATGAGTTCGCTCACGACGGCCTTCAACGACATGGCACACGAACTTGCTGATGTTTACGCAGGACTTGAAGACGAGGTGGCCGATCGGACGGCGCAGCTGCAGCAGGCTAACGAGGTGCTCGAGCAGCAGCGTCGCCAGCTGGAAGTGGTCAACGCTCAGCTGGTGGATGAGAACCAGTACAAGAGCGACTTCCTCTCTATGGTGAGCCATGAGCTGCGCACGCCGCTCACTTCCATCGTGGCCTTTGCCGATCTGCTGAGCAAGCATCGTGCAGGAGCCGACGAGAACGAGGCTAAGGCCTTGGCGGGCATCGAAGCTAACTCCCAGGCGCTCATGCTGATGATCAACGACATCTTGGAGATGAGTCGTCTTGATGCCGGTCGCGTGAAGCTGAGTCTGGAAGTGGTGGACGTCGGCGATGTGGTGGGCATCGTGCGCGCCACGGTAGGGGCCCTGGCGGCTAAGGAGCATTTGGAGTTCACGAGCGAGGTGGCTCCGGATGTGCCGCTCGTGCAGGGCGATTTCGACAAGCTCGTCCACGTGCTACAGAATTTGTGCGGCAACGCGGTGAAATTTACGCCTGACGGGGGTGCCGTGCATCTTAGGGCCGCTTTCCACCCTGCCAGCTCAAAAGACGCTGTCGATGAGGTATGGCTTACGGTGGCTGATAGCGGCATCGGCATAGATGCCGCAGATCAGGAACGTATCTTCGAGAAGTTCGTGCAGGTGGATTCCTCATCCACCCGGCGCTACAACGGTACGGGATTGGGACTCGCCATCGTGCGCGAGTACGCCGAGATGCACGGGGGCTCTGTGAGCGTGGAAAGCGAGCTGGGCCAGGGAGCTTCCTTTGTCGTGCGCATCCCTGTGTCTGGCCCGGTTTCGCGAGAAACGGCAGAGAAGGACGAGAAATCTGATAGCGGGCCTAGTGGCGAAGACCTTCCGAAGGGGGAACAATCATGAATCGACCCATCAAAGTGATGCTTATCGACGACGATCCGGGCATTCACGAAAGTCTTCGAGCCGTCGTAGAAGAAGCGGGCTACGAGTTCTGCGGGGCTCTTGGCGGGCGAGAGGGGCTTCGGCTGTTGGATGATGAGCACCCCGATCTGTTGCTTCTCGACGTGATGATGCCCGGCATGAATGGCTTCGATGTCTGCCAGCAAATGCGCGAGGAAGGACGTCGTATTCCCGTTATCTTTCTCACGGCGAAAAACGACATCGTAGACAAAAGCACGGGTTTCAAGGCCGGTGCCGATGACTACGTGACCAAGCCCTTCATCGCCGATGAGCTGCTGCTGCGCATCGACGCTCACGTGCGGCGTCACCGCGGCGACATCGAACATGCGCGCAAAAATTCAACCGATGCCAGCGAGCTGGCGCGCCGCGAACCGTGCCGCATAGGAGATCTGGAAGTGTTCTTCGATCGCTACGAAGTGCATTTGCACGGCGAGACAGTTCCTCTGACGGCTAAGGAATTCGAAATACTTGCGCTTTTGGCCGAAAGCCCCGGAGAGGTGTTCACGCGACGCCGCATCTACGAGCATCTGTGGGGCGTGACGGCGGAGGTGGATGAGAACTCCATTACGGTCTTCATGCGCAAGATCCGCGAGAAGATAGAGGACAATCCGAGTGAGCCCCGCTACCTGCTCACCGTTTGGCGCGTTGGCTACAAGCTGGCGTCAGAGTAGCGAGTGATGGGATAGGCTGTCGTCGCGTTTCTCCTTTTCTGGTTCTGATCGGCCATTTTTCCCTAAAATCATACCTTTCGGATGAGCGCTTTAGGACATATCGCCGCTTTCGTGAGACTGACGGCGAGGCGCCAATGTCCTTACGATGCAGGGGTAACCGAACCGGCAGGGACGCTGGTTCGCCGAAAGGAGGAAGTAATGGGAGAAATCAAGGGAATGGGTCGTCGCGACTTCTTGAAGACGGCTGCTCTCTCTGGTCTGGCGCTGGGAGGTGCTGCTGCACTGACGGGTTGTGCCCCCTCGACGGGCGCGGAAAAGGGCGCGAGCGCGAAGGCGAGCGCCGGCGCCGATGTTGCTTGGGATAAGGAAGTAGACGTGCTCGTCATCGGCTCGGGCACCGGTGCGTTCGCGGCTCTGGTCGCCGCGGCCAAGGGCGCCGAATCGGTGTGCCTTGTCGAGAAGGGAACCATGTGGGGCGGCACTGCCGCTACCTCGGGCGGCGGCCTGGCTGTGCCGCTGACCTACGCCGCCACCGACGCCGGCATCACCGACAGCAAGGAAGAGGTGGTCAAGTACTTCACCAACGCCACCGACGGTCGCGTCGATCAGGCTGTGCTCAACTCGTTCATCGATAACGGCAGCACCTTCATCGACTGGATTTCTGAGGAGATGGGCTGGAAGTTCGCAGCCTCGCCGCTATTCGGCGATTACTACGAGCCCATGGATGGCTGGATTCCCATGGGTCGCGGCAGCCTCGGCGCCGCCGACGCCAGCGGTTCGCTCTCGGCTGCTCAGATGTGGGATCAGATGTCCCTACGACCTGTTCAACCAGGCGTTCGCCTACTATGACACGGGCGAGCCGGGCCATGTGAACATCCCCGCCTACTTCATTTGCGATGCTGCCTGCTGGGCTACCTACTCGCTTCCCGGCCACACGGTAGGCGCCGTGGGCGATGGCGAGGACAGCTACTTCAACGAGACCTACGGCGGAGAAGCTTCCGACCCGTCGGAGGTGCCGGCGCATTTCGTGAAGGCCGACACTCTGGAAGAGCTCGCCGAGAAGCTGGGTATCGACGCGGCTGGCCTCGCTGCCGAGATTGCGACCTTCAACGAGAACGCTGCCAAGGGCGTTGACCCGGTGTACCATCGCGGCGAGAAGCACCTGGACATCAACACCACCGGCGTTATGGCCGGTAGCCGAACCGATCTGGCGAACCCGGTGCTCGCGCCGCTGGCCACGGGCCCGTTCTACGGCGCCGTGTATGTGCCCGGCACCTGCGGCACCGCCGGCGGTCTCACCATTAACGAGAACGCTCAGGTCGTGAACGTGAACGGCGAGCCCATCGAGCACCTGTACGCCGTGGGCAACTGCTCCTCCGGCGTATCGGGTGGAACGTACGTGCACGGCGGCATCAGCCTGGGTTCGGGCGCCGTCATGAGCTGGGTGGCCGTGAACCACGTCCTGGCCGCCAAGGCTTAAGCCAACTTCTGCTGGCAGCGGATCCCTCCCTACGCTGCCAGCCCATACCCTTCCCTTTGGCGGCTTCGCTTCGGCGAAGCCGCCTCCTTTATCAACGGAAGGAAGGCGCTTTAATGGGGAGCATTCCTTTTGCTAATGAGGGAGGTTCTGCTTGAAGTAGTCGATAAGCTCCTGTTTGGAGTGGATGCCGAGTTTCGCGTAGATGCGCTTCGCGTGGGTGCGGGCCGTGCCCTCCGAGATGAACAGCTCTTGCTGCACAATGCGCAGGCTTCGTCCCTCTAGGAGAAGGGACGCCACTTCGGTCTCCCTTTTGGTGAGGCCTGCCTTTCGAGCTACGTCCTCTACGGCCGATTCGCGACTCATGCTTGCCGCGCGTCCCAGAGTGTTCACCCATATCCCCGAGAAGGCGAAGAACCCCACAAGGGTGAGAAGGCACACGAAGGAAGACAGATCAACGAGAATAGGGTCTGGCAGCGGGATGAAATGCTCACGGCCGATCAGCCCGATCGCAATGCCGAGGCCCCAGCATAGGTTAATGAGGGCGAAGTAGGTGGCCTTCCGCAAATCGAGGCCGAACGCCGTGATAATGCCGAGCAGCAGGAAGAGCAGCTGCGAGATGAGGAACAGCGGTGCGGGGCGAGTGAACAGCTCCGAGGGGGAGGTGGCCATGGATACCGTGCCGAGTGCCACCACCAAACCGGTTGCGAGACCGACGAGGCACGGTACGACGATAGGCGAGGACAGGCGTACCTTCTTGGGCAGAGGCCCCAGGCGTGTGGAACTTGGTGCGGGGTTGTTTGCGCCTGCGAGCATGACGAGGGGTGCGGCTATGATGCAAGCGTCGTATACGGCTCGCGGCACGAGCAAGAGCCCCAGGTTTAACAGGTAGAAAAGCAGCAGCGAGCCGGACAGCGCCACCGATAGCGTGGAAAAGTCATCGCATTTCGCCAAGGTCTCCAGTCGAAGCAATGCGGCGAAAGTGCAAGCCACGGTCAAGGAAAGAATGAGCGTCGCATGCAGTGTGGCACTGGAGATGGGCATGTGGGGCTCTAGGGCCAAGCCGAGGGTCGTGAACGTGGCCGCAAGGGCGCCGCCGATGCGAATGGCTTTGGGGATGCGATCCCATCGCGCCCGGCCTATGCCTATGACCAAGGCGATGCCGATGAGTGGGCCTGGT
This sequence comes from Adlercreutzia sp. CNCM I-6215, assembly GCF_977072315.1. Classification (NCBI taxonomy): domain Bacteria; kingdom Bacillati; phylum Actinomycetota; class Coriobacteriia; order Eggerthellales; family Eggerthellaceae; genus Adlercreutzia; species Adlercreutzia sp. CNCM I-6215. The sequence goes on from NZ_CDRVMA010000005.1 coordinate 96,914, forward strand.
ATGGCGGGCGTTGCAACAGAGTCGATAAAGGATACGGTGAAAAGGCTGTCGTAATTAATTTGATGCAGCCAGAGCCAGATGATGGCATCGAGTAGGGCTATCTGCGCTGCCTGTTTCCGGTTGACCCTATGGGCCTTCAGATTGATTTGCACGATCCCCTCCCTTGAAATAAGCAAACCATGTCTTTTGGTCGAGAAAAGCCCAAGTATCCGTTTTTGTTAGACGGGCATTTTCTGGCCCGCTGGATATGCTTCCTGCGGGTTTGGTCTCGGGCTCTGCAATTTGCTCGTGGAAGACAATGTAGCAAACCTGGGGCCGAGCCTATCCGTTGGAAGTTTTTTTGTCAAGAAAGAGGCCGCGGCATGAGACGGCTTTCGAGCCCCTGGAAAAGGGATTCATTTTTGTGTCCGTTTTGAAACCAATATGAGTGTTTTATCAGGCTTAACCTCCACTTATGCCGAATCTGTTCTTGATAAAATCGAAGGGTTTTTGAGAGAGCGAAATACGTGCGAGAAGGAACGGTCTTATGGTTTCTCGTTTCGAATATCATGGCAAGGAAAGCTTGATGGAAAAGCGCCGCCAAAGGCGCAAAGAGCAGCTGAGGAATCGGACGGTGGCCCTGGCGGCGGGCTTGTTGCTGGCGGGTGTTTGCGGTGTGTCGAGCGCCCTTGCGGCTACTGGGGGTTCGGACGGGTTCGATGTGGTGGACGTCCTGCAGGATACCGCCTCGTTGAGCGCCGCGCCTTCCAGCCTTGTTCCTGCTGAGGACGACGCGCTCTGGCAGGTGGCTGCCGAAGGTGGGAGCGATGCCGCCCTGAAGGAGATTGCGAGCCGGGGTGCCAATCTCCTAGCCGCCCGATCTGGAGGTCAGAGAGCGGTTGAGGGAATGCGAATTACGACTGCCCTGATTAAGGTAGAAGGTGTACTCGATCAAAATTTGGCAAATGATAGCTCCTTCTCCGTCGACTTCAACAAGCAATTCACCCTGCACATTGAGGTGGAAAGCGAGTTGAATCTGGCGAATAAAAAGGTGGAGATCACCGTGCCCGACGGGCTGACCGTGGTGGAGTACCCCATCCCCGAGCGGGGTGACATGGCGGAGAGCGTAACGCCTGAAAGCATTGACCAGCTGCACAGTGTGAACAACTACGGCGGCTACCACCCCACAAATGGCACCATCACCTATTCTCTCAAAAATACGGCGGAAAAGAACAGCTTTAATATCGTTCTGGCCCCGGACACCGTTCTCTGGAACAGAACAAAGGAGCAGGAGCTTAAGGATTCGCTCAAAATCGAAGTCTACACAGGCGATCGAACATATCAGACAATCTCTGCCACTCCAAAGATTACGGGCAAATACAATGATACGCCTAGTGACAACAGAGCGATCCAGACCGGCCCCAGACTGTCCCGGATTGGCGTGAAGACTGGTGTACCCACGGCGGCGAATCAGCCCTTTGCCCTGCGGCAAATCTGGATAAACCCGGACAAGGACTACATCGATATGCCCCAGTTCTTTAAGAAGCTGGAGCTCACCATTGCCTTGCCATACTACACAGAAAATGGCAACAATATTTATGCGAAACTCGATCATATCACCTGGGATCCTGCGGGAGAGTCTATCAGGCTCAACCTGCTGGATCCGGAAAACCACAAGGGTGGTGACGATAGCTATAAGGACGGCTTTAACTTCACAAAGACGGTAGACGATGCCAATCACACTGTTAAACTGACCTGGGAAAACTTGTACCTGGAGTATGCGCAGGATTACTTTACCCCCTATTTTAAGTGGACGTCCGATTGTGACATCACAACTACAAATGCCGTCAGGTGGGGCAGCGATTCGATTCTCAACACCGGTAAGACAGCCCCCGGATGCTACGAGGGGAAGACGCCCACTACTGGCGATGCCTCCGCAGTGGGCGGAACGATCACCTGGCAGGATGACAGTACGTGGTATCTCTATAATGGCGACTGCACTACGCTCAGCTTCACTGCTCAAGCAGGAGAGAGCATGAGCGTGAATGGAAAAGCCAACAATCAGCCAATCTATAATAATTACGCAAGCGATTCCAATATTATCTATTATCTGGGACAGTTCCATGTGGTCAACCAGGGCGGCGCCGTGAGCGCCAATAAGACGGTGGAATTCACCTATGGAAACAATGATAAAATCGGCGTCACCGCCCAGAAGATTCCTGCAACCACGGGCAATGTTGTGGAAGTCTGGTACACGACGACAACGAACCCAACCGAACAAAAGTACAACGGCACCCTCATCAGCAGCGGCGGCTTTGTCGCCTTTACCACCCAGATGGCAGGACTTGGCAAGGGCGAGTATTTCACCAAGATCAAGGCCAACGTAGGCAGCTATGAGAAGGACTACGTGGGCTATGTGTCCTCCCGTGATCAGGATCCCACGTCGGGATATGCTACCACCTTCGGCAAGCTGCTGACCGCAGACGAGGCTACGTATTCCAACTTTGCTTCCATGAAAATGTACGATACCGGTTCAGGTGATAGCACGGCCAAATCGGGCAACTATACCGTAAAGGTCACAAACACAAGGGGCGAGATCCCCTTGGCCATGGAGCAGGCGTACGAGGAGAATTCCTTGGAGCGGGTGCCGATCCTGAGCAAGACCTCCGCAACAGCGGGAGAGACCATTACCTTCAACGGTCTGCTCAGCTCGTCCGCTTATCCTTATTCTTCCAACAATATTACAACGGATCAGGAAATCTATATCCGTCTGCCGGAAAAGATCACGGTCAAAAACCTCAAGCTATACCAAGAGGTTGGAAGAATGGCGGATAAGGTTTTCCTCCTCGACGCGGTTACGGAGACGGTAACGAGTCCCCAAAGGACCGAGATTGCCAAAGACTCATACAGCTTTGTGGAGGTAACATCTGCTGCCGAAACCGGCTATAAGCTGTACAAGATCACCTTTATGGACGCGGATAACCCCGCAAAGGTTGGCTGGTTCACCGACGGGCTGGGGCAGTACCAGATCGGGATTTCCTTTGATATGGAGATCGCCAAGGACGCCGATGCCATGACCTTGGATATGCGGGACTGCGTACGGTTCAAGAGCGCATCCCTGACCTCCACATCCAACAACGGCACCCTGGCCCAATATCAGGTTATGGATGATAGGGTGCGGTACAGCACCTTCAACGTCAACGCAAAGGGCGCGAAGCTCTCGGTGGTGGCGGCCCGGCTGGGCTTGACCTTCACCTTCGGCGCAAGAATGCTGGACAAGTCAAACACGGAGCCAGACTATGACGCAGGCGACTACTCAAACTTCGAGGAAAAGGGCGACAAGGTCTATCTCAAAGATGCGGATCATGTTGTGGACATGCTTTTTACCCTCAAGAATGAAACTGGACGAGTTTTTTCCAAGGACGACGCGCAGGCCTTTTATTACTTTATTCCGGTGCCCAAAGAGGGGGATTTCTGGGATAGTCATATGCAAGATAAGGCATTTGACTTTGACATGATGCTGACGGGAGAACCGACGCTCAGCGGTGCATCTGCAGTCCGCAATCATATTCAGGTAACGTACAGCACCAAGGTTGATGCAAGCGCAGCCCCTGGAGATTCTTTTCACTATAGTACTGTTACGAATGATAACTATGTTACGGCAGAAAAAATTACCAATTGGGGCGATGTGAAAATGATTCGCATCGCGGCTACGAGTGATACCGAAAGCATTCCGGAGGATGCGGATCTAAAAGTTAACCTGCGTCTGAGTCCAAAGTTTGACAGCAGCGCCGATCTTGTGGGCAGCGTGGTCAACTTTGGGCCTTGCGGCGTGTCTCCCTATTCCGTGGGCAGCACGCTCAATCAGGGGCACAACCCCTTGTCACGCATTCAAGTTGAGTTCCAGACGGGCGTTATTGAAGGGAAGGTCTTTATTGATAAAGACTTCGATGGCGTCTATACGGAAGACGCGGATGATCTCTATACCGGTAAGATTAAAGTAAGTGCACCTCATCAGAATGGAGTTGGCGCCGACGACACCGAAAGCCACGAGACAATTACCGAAACGGGTGTGTTTAAATTCACGGGCCGGCGGGCAGATACCTACCATGTGATTGTTGCCAACCCCGGCAGCAGCGATGCCAACGGCGATAATCCGCTGAAGTTTTCTCTACCAGAAAGTGGAGGGGCGTTTGGTCTGGGTGATGACGAGACGACCGCTACGGCCACGGTGACGCTTGAAAAAGGAACAGGCAAAGGCACCGCCGATCTGGCGATTGGTCTTCAGCAACCCCATACTGTTTCCTTTAGTGCAGAAAACGCAACGCTGAGCGCCTCTTCAACCAAGGTGTGGCACAACGATGCGCTGAAGGAGGGCATTCCGACGGTTACGGCCTCGAGTGGCTGGAGATTCACGGGGAACTGGACAGACGAAGCCACCACGTATACCACTGACCAGTTGAAGGAGCAGGTAATCAATGCGGATGACAAGACCTTTGCTGCCGAGGTGAAGAAGCTCTACTCGGTGACCTATGACTTGAACGGCGGAACCGGAGCGGGTGCTCCGGAAACCACGCAGCATGTTGAAGGCGAGAAGGTTTCGCCAAATTATACGGGCACCAGCAGTCTGAACAAGGGAGAGAAGACGATCTTTGTCGGCTGGAGCCTGGAGAAAATCGCGGACGTTCTTCAGGAGGATGCGACTCAAGAAACCATCGGCAAGATCATCTCTACGGATCAGCATGACATGCCCGATCATGACGTCCACCTTTATGCCGTCTATGCGATGGATGCCAATGGTAACAGCAATCCGGATTACAACGACGATGCCGTCCATGTCCGTTATCACGGCAACAATGGTGACTATACCGACATCATCTGTCCCCACCATCATGTGATAGGGGCAAAGGAACAGCTCTCCACCAACGGTGCGGTTTCCGGTAAAAGCCTGGGGCATGATGACGACGCATCGAGTGCTGCCGCTGAGGTAAAAAACCATACCTTTACTTACGGTACCAACATCTTTGTCGGCTGGAGCACTACGCCGATCCTTGACCGTGTGATAAAAACCAAGGCGGATCACGATGACTTGAAAGACAGCATCGTGACAGAGGTGACGATGCTGTCAAAGCCAGGCGCCGACGTTTCTGCGGATGACGCTAAAGATACGAGCAAGTACGCCGATGCAGATGGCAATACCAACGTCTACGCCGTCTGGGCCGCCGATCGCAACGGGAACAAAGTAGCTGACTACACAGAAGAATATCAGCTGACCTATGAAGCCAACGCTAGAGACGGTGACACGGTTGGCGCGATGCCCACGATCAGCGGAGCGCACATCCCCTCCGACAAGGTGACCTTGAGCGACGCCAAGCCCACGCATAGCGATGTAGATGGCAAGAAAGTGGTTTTCATCGGTTGGACCGAAACGCAAACGAATTCAATTTTCGGCCGTGCCGATGAGGCGCCGGCTACGGTTACCGAAGTCACCTTTGGAGCTGCTGACAAGACAGTCTACGCTGCCTGGGGCTATGACGAAGACGACGATGGCGTGGCCGATGCGCTGGAAACGTACTCTCTCATCTACGATCTTAACGGAGGCAGCGGAACGCCTCCAGCGCAAGTGAGCAATATCGCGAAAGGCAGTGAAGTCAAGCTGACCACGGAGGCAGGTTTCCGTCGCAACGCCAATGAGCTTTTCGTCGGATGGAGCGCCACGGAACACGAGGATGCCTTCACGGCGGCCCAGAAGGAGGAGCTCAAGCAGGCTCTCATCACAGGCACGAGCGTCATTTTCGATACGGCGGACAGAACGTTGTATGCCGTTTGGGCTGCCGACCGCAACGGCAACCACGTGGCGGACTATCAAGAGCCGCAGTACAAGATCAATTATGACGGCAACGCGCAGTCGGGAGGGTCGATCGAAGGCTTGCCCAGCGATAGCGAAATCCATCTGACGAGTGAAACCGTCACGCTCAGCACCGCTACGCCAATCTATCACTCTGCCGACGGCAAGAGCATCGCTTTCCTTGGTTGGACGGAGCGGCCCGCCAAGATCCTGAGCCGCAGCGATGACGAGCCGACCTTGGTAACGAGCGTTGCGTTCGACGATGCCGATAAAACCGTCTATGCCGCTTGGGGCTATGACGACAACAGGAACAATGTCGCCGACGTATTGGAGACCTACTCGCTTTCCTACGATTTGAATGGCGGCGTTGGCTCTGCCCCGGCAGGCCAGACCGACATCAGGAAGGGCACGCCGGTTCCGTTGACGTCGGATACGGGCTTCAGCCGGCAGCCCAGAAATCCCGACGGCATCACAGAAATCTTCGCAGGTTGGAGTCGGGCTAAGCACGAAGATGCCTTTACAGCGGAGCAGCGAGATGAAGCAAAGAAGGCGCTGGTCTCGGGCAAAATTATCATGGGAACGGAAGACCTTACTCTCTATGCCGTATGGGCACAGGACCGCAACAATAGCGGAGTACCTGATTTCTCCGAAACGTCATACAAGATCATCTACGACGGAAACGCTCAGGAAAATGGTACAGTTAAGGGGCTTCCCGTTGATGAGGGGCTTCATCTTGCCGGCGACACGGTATCTCTCGGCAGTGCTCGGCCCACTCACAGCGGCCTGAACGGCAAGGAAGTGGTGTTCCTCGGCTGGACGCTCAGTCGTGTCGACGGCATCTTCGATCATGAGGCGGCGCCCACCTCTGCCGATGAGGGCATGGCTCGCGATGGAGCGGCCTCCCACGCCTATGTTAATAGCGTGGAGCTTGTCGATGCCGATGTAACGGTGTACGCGGCATGGGGGTATCAGGAGCATGTTTGGGGCGACTGGGCTGTCGAAACTCCTTCGACCTGCGTTCAGCAAGGAACCGAAAAGCGCACCTGCACTACGTGTGACGCCGTTGAAAGACGGCCGCTCGATGTTCTTCCCCACGAGTGGGAGGCGAATTTCACGGTAGACAAGCCCGTTACCTGCGTTGAGGACGGTCTGAAATCGAATCATTGCAAGCATTGCGGCGCAACGAGATATGCGACGCCCATCCCGTCGGTGGGGCACGTGTTCGGCGGTTGGAAGGCCGATGCGGCGGGGCACTGGCGCGAGTGCACTGTCTGCAACGTCAAGGCGGCTGCGGGGGCTCATGAGTTCCGCGAGGTGATGGCCGATGATGGGCGTCGTCACGAGGTGTGCTCGGTTTGCGGTTACGATCGCGAGAAGCAGGCTATTCTCCCCGCGACGGATGGCGCGAGTGCGGCCAATGGCAGAGGCGGTTCCAGTTGGTTCCAAACGCTAATCCATCTTCCGCAGACGGGCGATCCGCAGGGTTGGTGGGTGGTCGTCCTTTTGGTGGCAACAGCACTTGGGGCGGGCATTTCGGTAGTAGCCTTCGGGCGCATGCGCCGTCTTGCGAGGGGTCGACACGCCAAATAGCGGGAAGGATCATCGGATGGAGCTACGAGAGGACAAGCTCTCGTGTTTAGCAGGAAAGTAGGGCAGGGTGACGCCAAGCAGCCGTCGGGCATCGTATGATTCGCGTAAAATCGTAACATCGCAAAAGGGCGATACGGGATTCGCTTCGGATGGTGCGGATCCGGCGATGCGCGAGGCGAGTCGCTTCGCTTTGCGCACCGTAAAGCATGAGAAAGGTGAACCGATGGGTTTTCCGAGGGAATTAAAGAGAACTGCTGCTGGTGCGGCCGGCTGCAGCTGCCCTTTTAATCCTCAGGGCAAAAAACAGCTCGGGGGGGGGGGCTCCCAGAAAACAATAGGCGCCGCAAGGGGCGCTGACCCCTCTGTTGCGACCGCGCCGACCGCGCCGACCGTCCTTGCGGCCGCCCCTTCGAACGGGAGAGGGGGCAGATAGTCGTGGCGAACATCGTTATTGTTGAAGGCGAGCAATGCGTGGCTGATGTCGTGAAAGCCGCCTTCGAGCGCGAGGGCCATTATTGCGTCACGGTGTGTGACGGGCTTGATGCCGTTGACGCCATTGTAGAAGCGGATTTCGATCTTGCCGTTCTGGGCCTTGGTCTGACGGGCATCGACAGTATTCAATTACTCGAGTACATTCGCACGCTCGATATCCCTACGATCATGGTGCTTGACGCCTCTCAAGAGAAAGAGTGCCTGCACTGCATGGAAATCGGGGCAAGCGCCTGCATCATCAAGCCTTTTTCGGTTCGGGAGCTGCTGTCGTGCGCCAATAAGTTTCTCGAACGCGGCGCGCTCCGCGAGACGCTGCGCATGGGCACGACGGAGATCGATACGACGGCGCGGCAGGTGCGCATAGCCGGATGCGAAGTGGTTCTTTCCCCCAAAGAGTACGATCTGCTCATGCTGTTCGTGAGGAATCCCCATCGCGCTTTTAGCCGAGAAGATATTTATGAGCGCGTATGGCACGGTTATTACCCTTCGAAGTCGAAGGCTGTCGATATAGCCGTTGCGCGTTTACGGAAAAAGATGGGCTGGGACGCGGAGATCAAGGCCATCCGCAAATTCGGCTACCGATTCGATCCGCCATCTATGGGTTAATCCGTCATCTTTCCAGCCATCACCTCGCCTTTTCCCTGCGCGATTATCGTGATTCACGAGTGCGAGTTGTTGCCAGTTTGTTAGAATGGGGCATACTCGCAACAAATGTGTCCGAAGGAGAGATGCGCGCCCATGGAAATGACGAAAGAGCAGCTTGAGCTTATCGCCAATCAGCTGGCCACCATTAAGGAGCGGTCGCCGTTCTACGCGAAGAAGTTCGAAGGTATCGATGTCGCGGACGTGCGCACCCAGGCCGACTTCGAAAAGCTGCCCTTTTCCGAGAAAGATGACCTGCGCGCGGTGTATCCGCTGGGGTTGCAGGCGGTGCCCGACGAGGAAGTCGTGCGCATCCACAGCTCCTCGGGCACCACGGGCACGCCGGTTATCATCCCCTACACCCAGCAGGACGTCATCGACTGGGCCACGCAGTTCGCCCGCTGCTACGAGATGGCGGGCATCACCCCGCTCGACCGCATCCAAATCACCCCGGGCTACGGCCTGTGGACGGCCGGCATCGGTTTCCAGCTGGGCGCCGAGCGCCTGGGCGCCATGGCCATTCCCATGGGGCCGGGCAACACCGAGAAGCAGCTGAAGATGATGCAGGATTTGAAGTCCACGGTCATCTGCGCCACCAGCTCCTACGCGCTGCTTCTCGCCGAGGAGATCACCAAGCGCAACCTGCGCGACAAGATTCACCTGAAGAAGGGCGTCATCGGCTCCGAGCGCTGGGGCGAGAAGATGCGCAACCGCATTCAGGACGAGCTGGGCATCGAGATTTACGACATTTACGGCCTCACCGAGGTGTACGGCCCGGGCATCGGCATTTCCTGCGACGCCCACGACGGCATGCACATCTGGGACGACTTCGTCTACATCGAGATCGTCGATCCCGAAACCGGCGAGGTGCTGCCCGACGGCCAGGAAGGCGAGCTGGTACTCACCACGCTGCGCAAGCAGGGCGCGCCGCTCATCCGCTACCGCACCCACGACCTCACGCGCATCGTGCCCGGCACCTGCGCCTGCGGCAGCCGCCATCCACGCATCGCCACGCTCACCGGGCGCACCGACGACATGTTCAAGGTGAAGGGCTGCAACATGTTCCCGGCCCAGGTGGAGGAGGTCATCAAGGCCACCGACGGCACCAGCTCCGAATACCAGGTGATGATCGAGGCCGTCGATGGCCACGACGTGCTCACCGTGCTGTTCGAGACGCCGCTTGAAGGCGAGGCGCTGGCGCGCTGCGAGGAGGAGCTCGCGCTCATCTTCAAGGCGAAGCTCGGCTGCACGCCGGAGGCGAAGGGCGTGCCCATGGGCGAGCTGCCGCGTTCCGAAAAGAAGACCAAGCGCATCTTCGACAGCCGCTACTAAGCGCGCCGCATTCGAAAGGGGGCGAGAGCCATCATTACGAGCTTGAGTGAGAAGCAGACGATCCTCATCGTTGATGACTCGATGCTGAATCGCGCACTGCTTGCCGACATGATCGGCGATGCCTACCGCATCATCGAGGCGGAGGACGGCAAGCAGGCCGTGGCGGCGTTGCAGAAAGAGGGCGCGGGCATATCGCTCGTGCTGCTCGACTACGTCATGCCGCAGATGAACGGCTTCGACGTGCTGGAGGTCATGAACAAAAACGGCTGGATCAAGGACATCCCGGTCATCATGGTGTCCGCCGAGTCCGACGCCGCCTATATCGAACGCGCCTACGAGCTGGGCGTGACCGACTTCATCAACCGCCCCTACGACGTGAACATCGTCCGCCGCCGCGTCATGAACACGCTCATGCTGTACCAGAAGCAGCGCACGCTCATGGGCATGGTGGCCGACCAGGTGTACGAGCGCGAGAAGTCCAACAACCTCATGGTGTACATCTTGTCGCACATCGTGGAGTTCCGCAACGGCGAAAGCGGCATGCACGTGCTGAATGTGCAGGCCATGACCGAGATGATCTTGACGCAGCTCATGCGCCTGACCGATCAGTATCCGCTGACCACCGAGGACATCTCGCTCATCACGATGGCCTCCAGCCTGCACGACATCGGCAAGATCGCTATTCCCGAGGAGATACTGAACAAGCCGGGCCGCTTCACCGACGAAGAGTTCGCCATCATGAAGACGCACTCCGCTGTGGGCTCGGATATGCTGGACGATCTGGAGCTGTACAAAGACGAGAAGCTCGTGCGTGTAGCGCGGGATATTTGCCGCTGGCACCATGAGCGCTGGGACGGCCGCGGCTACCCCGACGGCCTGGCGGGCGACGACATTCCCATATCGGCCCAGGTGGTTGCTTTGGCCGACGTGTACGACGCCCTGACGAGCCGTCGCGTCTACAAGCCGCCCTTCAGCCACGAAGAGCCTGCGCATGATTCGCGAAGGGGAGTGCGGCGCGTTCAACCCGCTGATTTTGGAGTGCCTGGAGGCGGTGGCGGACGATCTGGAGAAGCGCCTGAACCACGGCATCACGGGCCGCGAGATTTCGATTGACTCGCTGCATTTGTCCGAGGCGACGCTGGATAACGGCGACGCCGAGGCCTCGAGCCGCACTCTCGAGCTGCTCGACTACGAGCGCATGAAATACCACTTCTTCGCTTCCATGAGCAATGAGGTGCAGTTCGAGTTCACCGAAGAGCCGCCGATGATCGTGCTGTCCGACTGGAGCGACCACAAGCTCGATCTGCCCGAAATCATCATGGATCCCTACAACGACGAGGCCTTCTGTGCGACGTTCGGCCAGGAGAACCTGCAGAAGCTCAGCCGCCTTTTGCGCGCCACCGCCATCGACGACCCGGTGGTCGATATGGAAATGGAGGCGACGGTGGGCGGCGAGACGCGCTGGTTCCACGTGCTGGCGCGAGCGTTGTGGTCGGGGCCTTCCGACCCGGTTTACCTGGGCTCCATCGGCAAGCTCATCGATATCGATGACAGGCAGGCCGAGCTGATCGACCTGCAGTTCAAAGCCTATCACGATCCGCTGACCGAGGTGGTGAACGGGGCGTTCGCCCGCAAGGTGATCGCCGAGCGCCTGGGTGCCGAGGGCGAGTGCGACCGCCATCGCGACCGCCACGTGCTGGCGCTGTGCGATTTGGACTTCTTCAAGCAGGCCAACGACACGTACGGCCATCAGTTCGGCGATCGCGTGCTGAAGCACTTCGCCGAGCGTTTGCAGGAAAGTGTGCGCGGCGAGGACGTGGTGGCCCGCGTGGGCGGCGACGAGTTTTTGCTGTGCATGGAGTGCCCGGTTGACCCGCGCCCGCTCATCGACCGCATTCATCAGTCGCTCGAGGGCGATTTCGAGGGGTTCCCCCTGTCGGTGTCTATGGGCGTGGCCGTCACCGACGGCGTTGCGCGCGACTACGACGAGCTGTTCCGCCGGGCCGATGTGGCGCTGTACCACAAGAAGCGCGGCGGCCGCAGCGGGTATGTGTTTTACGACGATTTGGATGAGGAAGAGCGCGACTCGTTGCTCGAAGAGGCGCATACGGCGCTCTCGGGCATCGACAGAGACGAATCCGACCAGTAGACTGTCACCCAAGGGATAAAAGGAGACTGAGATGTCGTTGGAGATTGCTTACGCTGCCATGGGCGGCGATTTGGAAACCGTGCGCGGACGCTTGCTTACCGACGAGCGCATCGAGAAGTTCGCGAAGATCTTTTTGCAGGACACATCGATGCAGACGCTGGAAAGCGCTCTTGAGGCGGGCGACCTTCCCGAGGCCTATCGCGGAGCCCACACGCTGAAGGGCGTGAGCCGCGACTTGGGCTTCACGCCCCTGTTCGAGGCCGCCGCCGCGCTGTCCGATGCGCTGCGTTTGGATGACGCCGGCGTGCCGGCAAGGGTGGAGGCGGTTCCCGAGCTGATGCCGGCTGTGCGCGCCGCGTATGCCCTGGTGGTCGATTCCATCGCCATCATCTAGCGCGGGCAGCGCGCTGGCGACTGCTCTTGACATCACGTGCGGCTGACGCGAGATCGCACAAAGAATGAAGGCCGAGCCGGGGAATAGGGTCTCGAGCCTGAAAGGAACACAGCGAATGACTGAAACAGACAACAAAACGAGATACGGCCGCATTGTCGTGATTTTTATCGCGCTGGCCATAGTCATCGCCGCGTTCGTACTGTTCATCACCATGAACAACGAGCGCATCTCCGAGCAGAACACGAAGTATCTCCAGGGTTCCACCGAGCAATCGGCGCGGCGTATCAGCGAGTGGATGACCGACTCGCAGACCGAGATCAAGCTTTTGTCCTCCATGTACGAGAGCACGCTTTCGAGCGTTGACGAGATCAGCGCCGATGGCATTGAGCAGCTGGCGAACTACACGAAGTTCGATTACACCACCATTTCCTTGGCGGACGGTCGCACGATTGATGACAGAGGGCAAGTGGCCGATGCCTCTGATCGCGAGTACTTCGTGCGTGGCTTCGAGGGCGAATCGGGCGTGTGCGCCGTGGACAACTCGCTGTTCTACGACGATCTGTCGGTTGTCTTCTACACCCCGTTGTTCTTCGAGGGCGACGTGGTCGGCGTTATCTCGGGCGCCTACCGGGAAGACTCCATGGAGAAGTTCCTGCGCACCTACATTTTCGGTGAGCAAACCAATACCTACCTGCTCGCGCGCAATGGGGATGTGATGGCCCATTCGTCCATCACCTATACCAACGGGGTGAAAAACGCCGTCGACCTTTACCTTGAGGAAGATTCCTCAGGCAACATCTCCCGCAACGATTTGGAGTCGTCGCTGGAAAACGGCGTTTCCGTTACCTTCAATTACGTGGGCGACTCGGGCTCCGGCACCGCTTACGTCATGCCTATCGAGAACTACGATTGGCTGATCATGCGCACCTTCCCCAACTCTATCACCGACGGCATGCAGAGCCGGGCAAACGCGGTGGGACTCATGCTGGTGGCCCTGGTCGGTGGCGCCCTGGCCTTGGTGGCGGGCTTCTTGCTGGTGCAGGTTATGCGTCAGCGCCGCAAGCTCTTGAGCGAGAGCGAGCACGTGACGAGCATCGTGAACTCGTCGCTGGCGCTCTTCCAGCGCTTCGCGGTGATCGATTTGGTCGACAATACCTACGAGTACCTGAAGGACGAGGGCATTAAAGACGATCTGCCGCGCAACGGCGAGTACCATATGTTCCGGTACTATTGGCAGACGCGTTTCTGCGATGACGAGGAAGCCGAGCGTATGAAGGCCGAGCTCATGCCGGAGTTCATTCGCGAGAACCTGACGCCGGACGTGTCGCACTTGCATTTCGAGTACCGCCTGAAGGATCCCGAGACCGACGAGGTGCGCTGGCTGCAGGCCTCTATGCTGCCGCTTCAGCGCGACGCGGCGAAGCAGGTGACGAGCGTGCTTCTGTCGGTACAGGATGTCACCGATGTGAAGGAGCGCGAGATTGCGAACCGCATCGCCCTGGAGGATGCCTTCCGCGAAGCCGAGCGTGCCAGCCGCGCGAAGACTGACTTCCTCAATTCCATGAGCCATGACATCCGCACGCCGATGAACTCCATTATGGGGCTGACGGCCATTGCCTCGATGTATTTGGACGATCCGGAGCGCGTGAAGGATTGCCTCACGAAGATCACCGCCTCGAGCCGGCATTTGCTCGGCCTTATCAACGAGGTGCTTGATATGGCGAAGATTGAGAGCGGCAATTTGGGGTTGTCGGAGGAAGACTTCGATCTGCCCGAAACGGTGGAGAGCCTGCTTTCTATCATGACGCCGCAGGTCAACGATAAGAAGCTGAACTTGAAGGTGGAGATCGCCGATATCCAGCACGAGCACGTGGTGGGCGACCCCATGCGCCTGCAGCAGGTGTTCGTGAACATCATGGGCAACTCGGTGAAGTTCACGCCCGAGGGCGGCACCGTGAGCCTGCGCATCAAGGAACTTCCGAGCCGTGTGAAGGGCTCGGGCTGCTACGAGTTCACTTTCTCCGACACTGGCTGCGGCATGTCCGAGGACTTCGTGAAGACGGTGTTCGAGCCGTTCACGCGCGCCAACGACTCGCGTGTCACGAAGGTGGAGGGCACGGGCCTCGGCATGTCCATCGTGCGCTCGGTGGTGAACCTCATGAACGGCACGATTGACGTGAAGAGCAAGCTCGGCGAGGGCACCACCTTCACGGTGACGGTGTACATGAAGCTGCGCGACGGCGACGATCAGGATCTGACGCCTTTGGAGGGCCTGCGGGTGCTAGTGGCCGACGACGAGGAGGCTGCCGCCGAAAGCGCTTGCGAGGTGCTGAAGTCCATCGGCATGGAGCCCGACTACGTGTTGTCGGGCGAGGACGCCGTTGAGGCGGTGCGCCATTCGGTCGAGGATGAGCGCAGCTACGTAGCCGTTATTCTTGACTGGAAGATGCCGGGCAAAAGCGGCATCGAGGCGGCCCGCGAGATTCGCGAGATTGTCTCCGATGACATGCCCATCATCATCCTGTCGGCCTACGACTGGACGGCCGTCGAGCAGGAGGCCCGTTCGGTGGGCGTGGACGCCTTCATTGCCAAGCCGCTGTTCAAGAGCCGTCTCGTGCATGTGATGAAGGGCCTGCTCACGTCCGAAGAGGAGAGCGAGCCGACCAGCGAGTACGAGGTGCTCAAGCAGAGCGATTTCAGCGGGCATCGCGTGCTTTTGACCGAGGACAATTCCATCGCCGCCGCCATTGCCCTGGACATCATGGGCATGACGGGCTTGGAAGTGGATCATGCTGAGAACGGCCGCATTGCGGTGGAGAAGCTGCTCGACGCGGAGCCGGGCTACTACGACCTGGTGTTTATGGACATTCAGATGCCCGTGATGAACGGCTACGAGTCGGCAAGCGCTATTCGCGCCGCCGCCGAGGGCAAGGGCCTCGACGATACGACGATTACGCCGCGTCCCGATCTGGGCGAAATTCCCATCGTGGCGCTGACGGCCGATGCCTTTGCCGATGACGTGGCCCGTGCTCGTGCCGCCGGCATGAACGCCCATATGTCCAAGCCTATGGAAATCGAGCTTCTGGTGAAGACCCTGAAGGAGTGGCTGTAGCGGTTTGGCGCGCAGACTGACATACCGCCGTGCGGCGACCGTCGTTGCCGTGGCCCTGATGCTGGCGTGTGCGGCCTTGCTGGTGGCCTGCGGCGGCTCGTCGGGAAGCTCGGGGGGCTCGGGCGGATCCGGCATTCCCGGAGGCTCGGGCGACCCGAACAATGGCGAGAGCACTACTTCGGGCCCGGCCTACTCCGTGCCCGGTTCGGTGGCTCTGGTCGCCTTCAACGAGGGCGCCGCCCAGACCGGCAACGAGTGCGCCATCGACACCTCGCAGCTGGCCCAGGGCGTCGTGGGCGCTTCCGCGAGAAACGATGCGCGCCTGAAGTTCCAGGTGGTCAAGGGCGAGATGAGCTACAACTACGATTTGCCCGGCGACGGCACGCCCATCATCGTGCCCATCAACATGGGCGATGGCCCCTACACCTTTCGCGTTATGCAGAACACCTCAGGTAACAACTACGTGGAGCTGTTCAGCGTCATCGAGAACGTGAACCTTTCCAGTGAGACGGCGCCCTTCCTCGTGCCGAACATGTTCGTGAATTACAACGAGTCCTCCGCCGTGGTGGCGAAGGCGCGCGAGCTGGCCCAGGGCGCTGCCAATCAGGGCGATGTCGTGCGCAACATCTACCAGTGGGTGGTGGACAACATCACCTACGATCACGACAAGGCCGCCCAGTTGGCCTCGGCCACAGGATACGTGCCCGATCCGGACGCAACGTTGGCCTCGGGGACGGGCATCTGCTTCGACTACGCATCGCTGGGCGCGGCCATGCTGCGCAGCCTTGGCATTCCCTGCCAAGTGATTACCGGCTACGTTTCTCCTGATGATGTGTACCATGCATGGAACATGGTATATATTGACGGAGAATGGATAAGCGTCGAGATAAGCATTAAGCCGAACAGCTGGACGCGCGTAGATTTGACCTTTGCCGCCAGTGGCGCCGCAAGCACCATTGGCGACGGCACGAGCTATACCGATCGTTACACCTACTAGAAGAAGGGCAGGGGACGCCATGGCCAAACCAAAACTCGATAGCGCAGGCATCAGCCTCTTCTGCGAGAGCGTTGCCATGATGCTGGCGGCGGGCATCCAGACTGACGAGGCCGTGGGAATGCTCTCCGAGGACATTGGGGATGTGGCTCTGCAGGCGACCTGCGAGAGCGTTTACGGGCGCCTGTGCGCCGGGGATACGCTGGCGGTCGCCATGAAGGCGTCCGGCGCCTTCCCCCGCTACGCCGTGGATATGGTGGGCGTGGGCGAGGCCTCGGGCCGCCTGGAGGAAGTGCTGCGCTCCCTCGGCGTCTACTACGACGAGGAGGACCGCCTCTTCGCGAAGATTCGCTCGTCGGTGGGCTATCCGGCGGCGCTGCTGTGCATCATGAGCATCATCTTGGCCTTCACGGTTATCATCATTCTGCCGGTGTTCGAGGACGTGTACGTTTCCATGGCTGGCTCGCTCACCGACGGCTCCTCGGGGGCCGTGGGCGTGTCGGTGGCTATCGGCTGGGTGGCCCTCGGCATCACGCTCATCTGCGCTATCGTGGCTGTGGGCGCTGCCATCGCCTGCCGCTCGGAAGCGGGGCGCATCGCGGTGATGCACCTTATGGAGAAGTTCCCGGCCACCCGTCCCGCTATGGAGCAGCTGGCCGTGTCCCGGTTCGCCTCGGCGCTGGCCGCCTACACCGCCTCGGGCATCAACACCGACGAGGCCATGCGGCGCGCCATCGAGGTGGTGGAGCACGAGGGGCTTAAGGTGAAGGCCACGGCCGCCTACGGGCTGATGATTGACGCGGAAAGCCCGCGCTCGCTCGCTCAGGCCATCAGCGAAGCCGAGGTGTTCGAGCAAATTCACGCGCGCCTGCTCACCATCGGCACGCGCTCCGGCTCGCTGGACGCGGCGCTCGATCGCCTGTCGGCCAACTTCTTCGACGACGCCATTCTGCAGATTGATGCCGCCATTGACAACATCGAGCCGGCTTTGGCCGCCTTTCTCACCATTGCCGTGGGGGCCACGCTCATCTCGGTCATGCTGCCGCTGATCGGCATCATGGGTTCGATCGGCTAGCCATCATGATTCACGGTAAGACAGCCCAGATGCAGCAGCGGCGCACCCGGCGGGTGGTTGCCGTCATCGCGGCCGTGGTGCTGGCCGTGCTGCTGTGGTTTGCCTGGGATATGACGAGCGCCCAGACCGAGGCCCAATCGGCGGCTTCGGTGCGCACGGCGGTGCTGGATGCGGCCATGCAGTGCGCGGCGGTGGAAGGGGCCTATCCGGCGCGCCTCAGCTATTTGGAAGAGCATTACGGGCTCATTGTGAACCACCAGGATTACGCGGTCACCTATGAGGCCTTCGCCTCCAACGTGCCGCCCAGCGTGGTGGTGGTGCCGCGATGACCGAGAAGCTGAAAGGGGCGACCCGGCTCGCCTCGTCGAGCAAGACCTACGGGGCCGGCGGTGTGCGGCGTCAGCGCGAGCGCGATTTCGGGCGCGTGTTCACAGGGCTTCTGTTCGCGCTGTTCGTGGCGACGCTGCTGATGGCCATCCTGGCCGGCACCGACGTGTATCGCGGGCTGAACCGCGAGGGAGACGCGGCCGACAACCAGCGGCTCTCGCTTACGCTGCTTGCCAACGATGTGCGGGCCAACGACCAGATTGATGCGGTGGCCTGCGCTTGGGTGACCGAAGAGGGAGTCGACATGGTCGTCGCCCAAGGCCGCGAGGAGCTGGGGCTGCCCGAAGCAGCCGGCGCCAGCGACACGCGCTGCCTTTTGGACGGCCCGGCCCTGGTGCTGCGCGAGACGCTGCCCTCCGGGGTGTACGAGACGCGCCTGTACCGCTACGACGGCGTCATCATGGAGGAGTACGCCCTGGCCGATGCCCCCTACGACCCGTCGAAGGCCACGGCCATCGTGCGGTCGTCCGTCTTCGACTTCTCCTACGGGGGAGGATTGCTGACCATCGTCACCGATGCCGGACAGACGTCGGTGGCTCTGCGCGCGGCGGGAGGTGATGCGTGATGGCCGGAGGATCCGAGAGTCGTCGCTCCATGGCGTCCGCTTCTGTGGCCGCCCATAGGGCCGAGGCGAATGTCGCCGACGCGCGCCTGGCCCGTTACAACGACCGCATCGGACGCGTACGCAAGGAGCGGGCCGTGTGGCCCGGCGCCGCCTTCATCGTGGAGGCGCTGCTTCTGCTCGTGTTTCTGACGGGCTCGCTGGCGGTGCTCATGAACCTGAACGCCGAGGCCGACCGCATAGGTCGCGAGAGCGCCGATCTGATGGACGGGCTCGTGCTGGCCTCGAATGTGGCCGAGGAGTTCGCCGCCGATCCGATTGCCTTCAAGGAAGCCTACGAGGCCGACCCCATGGCCGATCGCTGGTTGTCGCAGCCGGCGCACGAGGTAGAGAACGGCTCCGACCTCTTGTCTGCCGAGTGCACGTTTCGCACCGAGGACACCGAAGCCGGGACGATGCACTACCTGACGCTTGAGGTGTGGAAGGTGCGGGTTCTTAATGACTCGGCCAAGGCAGCCGAGGAAGGCATTGGATTTGCCCCTGGCGGTCTTTGCTTCGAGAAGTGGGAAGAGAGCCCCGTGTACGCGCTGGAGACGTCGCGCTATGTGCCCGCCGACGGTGCCCGTACCGCCCGTTCGGCTACCGGTGCGGCCGACGATGCGACGCGGTCGGTCGTGCTGGATGATCCTGCGGCGCCGCCCGTGGTGGGCGCGACCGGCGGTCCGGCCGCCGATGGCGCGGACGCGGCTCCAACCGAAGGGGAGGTGTCCCATGGCTAAGCCCCACGGTTCGGTGCGCATCGGTCCTATCAGCCTGTTCACCCTCATCATCGTGCTGTGCCTGGCCGTGCTCACGGTGCTTTCCGTCACGACATCGCTGGCGGAGCTTTCCACCACCGAGCGCCAAGCGGCCACGACCACAGAGACCTATCAGCTAGAATCCGTCGGCCAGCAGTTCGTCGCCGACGTGGACGCCGCGTTGGCTGAAGGCACATTGGAGGACGTTCTGCAGCGCTACAGCGATTCGACTGTCCGCGACGGCGAGCTCATCTCGGCTACGTTCTCGATGGAAAGCGGTCGCACGCTGGCCATCGTGCTGCGGATTCAAAACAATACCTACACCATTGAGCAATGGAAAGTCACAACGGAATGGATCGACGACGGCACAGGCGAGAACCTGTGGCTCGGCTAGAAAGATAAGGAGAGCTTCTATGGAACTGAAGGCACTGCTGCAGGAAATGATCGACAAGAAGGCCTCGGATGTCTTCATCGTCGCGGGCCTGCCGCTGACCTACACCGCCGATGGCCGTCAGGTGCGCATGGACATGGCGCCGCTCATGCCCGCCGATACTAAGGAGCTGGTGGACGCCATCTACGAGCTGTCCGGCCGCGACGAGCAGATCTTCACGGACGGCCACAACCATGACGACGACTTCTCCTTCGCCGTGCCGGGCATGGGGCGCTTCCGTGTGAACGTGTTCCGCCAGCGCGGGTCTTTGGGCGCCGTCATTCGCGTCATCCCCTTCACGCTGCCCAACCCCGCCGACTACCACATCCCCGACGACGTCATGGCCTGCGCCGACTTCCAGAAGGGCCTCGTGCTGGTCACCGGTCCTGCAGGCGCCGGCAAGTCCACGACGCTTGCCTGCATCATCGACAAGCTGAACAAGGCGCGCACGGGGCACATCATCACCATGGAAGACCCCATCGAGTACGTGCATCGTCACGAGGGCTGCATCGTCACCCAGCGCGAGATTCCCTCCGATGTCGCCACCTACGCCGAGGCGCTGCGTAGCGCGATGCGCGAGGCGCCGGATGTCATCCTGCTCGGCGAGATGCGCGATCAGGAGACCATCGGTACGGCCATGACCGCCGCCGAGATGGCCCAGCTTCTGTTCTCCACGCTGCACACCACCGGGGCCTCTTCCACGGTGGATCGCATCATCGACGCCTTCCCGGCCAACCAGCAGCGTCAGATTCGCATGCAGCTGTCGCTCGTGCTGCAGGCCGTGGTGAGCCAGCAGCTCGTGCCCACAGTGGATGGCGGTATCGTGCCGGTCTTCGAGATCATGACCGCCACGCCGGCTATCCGCAACCTCATTCGCGAGGAGAAGACCCACCAGATCGACTCGGTTATCGCCTCGTCGTCCGGCGCCGGCATGCGCACCATGGACCAGAGCCTGCATCGCCTGGTGAAGGAGGGCACGATCTCCAAGGAAGTGGCGTTGCAGCACGCCATCCACCAGGAAGCCCTGAAGAAGCGCTTCGAAACCGAGGGAATGTAGCACAAAAGAGACAGGCGAACGTTCCAAAGGGGCAAGGGGCGCCGTGTAAGGCGCCTCTTTCGCTATCATATATTGGCTGAAGGGAAGGAGGCGCCTGTGTTGCGTATCGCCGTGGTGGACGACGAGGCAGAGCAGCGCGAGCTCATCGAAAGCTTCCTTGCGCGCTTTGCCTGCGAGCAGAGACGAGAGATTATCGTCGATACGTACTGCAATGGTTTCGATTTCCTGTCGGTATTTGACCAGCGCTACGATGCGGTGTTTCTCGACATCCAAATGCCCGATGCAAACGGCATTCAGGTGGCGGAAGAGATTCGAGCCATTGACCAGCGGGTGAAGATCATCTTTATTACGAACCTCGGTCAATATGCGGTGCAGGGCTATGCGGTACGGGCCATGGATTTCATCGTGAAGCCGCTCGAGTGGGAAAGCTTCAGCGAGAAGATGCGACTCTTTTGCCGCGATTACGATGACGAGCAACCGCGATTTATAACGATTCACAACGCCGATGGACTGGTGCGGCTGCGTACCGATCGTATTCTTTTCGCCGAGCTGATAAACAGGAAACTTCACGTCCATACCCTTGATGGCGATTACTCGGTCTATGAGTCACTGACGGATTTCGAGAACAAGCTCAACGACGATAGGCGCTTCTTTCGCTGCCATGCCTCGGCGGTCGTGAGCCTCATGTACGTTGAGCGCGTGACGGGCAACAGCGCCATTGTACCCGGCGGTGAGGTGCCCATAAGCAAGCAGAAGAGGACAGCCTTCATGCAGGCGCTTGCCGGTCAGCTTGCGGGCGGAAAACTTCGATGATCGTCCTGTACGATTACCTGCTGTTCGCCCTCGAGCTCGCGGGCATTCTCTACTTTATGCGGGGTCTTCCGTTGCGGGAGATGGGAGAATCGGAGGCGGTGCAGCGGCTTTTTCGCAGTGCTCTTTTGACGGTTATGCCGCTGCTGCTTGCTTTAAGAAGCGGTCTTGATGGCCTACAAGCCGATCAGTATGGGCCATTTCGGCTGACGGAGCTGTTTGGGCTGCTCTATGTCTTTGTCCGGCTTCGATATTGCATCAGCTCTCGAGAGACGCTCTACTACACTTTCATCCTCTTTCTGGTAGAAATTGCCGTCGAGAAAGCCGCAGCGGCTTTTGCCTTGTCGCGGGAGGGCATGAACCTGGCCAATCATGCGGTGCTGCTGGAATATCCCGTGGAGGCGACCGTGTATCTTCTGTTGCCTGCGGGGCTCACGTTTGGAGTTTTCTTTCTGCTAAAAAGGTTTTGCATACGGGTTCAACCAAAGCAAATCGGATGGAGGGAGCTCGTGCCCATGGCTCTTTCCATGGTGCCTGTGCTGACGGTGGGATACCTCATTGAGGCTTTGGAATCTGGCCATGGAACCGGAGTACCTGACACGCTCGGACTCTTCCTCTACGAACTTTGCAGTCTCACGAGCGTGCTGGTGATGATTGGCGTGGACAATGTCGCCTTTATGCGCGAAGAGGCTCAGAGCGCGCGCATGCTGGAAGCGGTGATGAGGATGCAGGCCAACCAATACGACCAGCGACGTCGCGCCATGGACGAGATTCAGCGCAAGCACCATGATTTGAAGCATCATCTTCTGTATATAGCCCGTCTTGAATCGGAAGGGGAGCGTATCGCCTATGCCAACGAGGCGCTTGAGACGTCTTTTGGAGAAGAGCAGTTTCTGCAAACGGGCAACGAGGTGCTTGATACCGTGCTGTCGCTGAGCGCCCAGCGTTGCCGCGATTTGGACATACGACTCGTCCTGTTCGTGGATGCGCAGTGCATGGACTTCATGCGCCCCGGCGATATTGTGGCCATCGCCAGCAACGCCCTCGACAATGCCGTGGAAGCTCAGATGCGTCTGCCGGAACAGGTCGCTCGCGAGATCATGGTGCGCATCCATGGGGACGAGCATTGGCTCTACCTCCACTTCGAGAATACGTTTGCGGGAGAAATCAAGTGGCGCGACGGGCTGCCTGCCACTAACAAAGAGAATGCGCAGGGGCACGGTTTGGGATTGAAGAGTATTCGAGCGGCTATCGAACGTTACGAGGGAACGTTGCAGATCGAGGCAAGAGACGGACGCTTTGCCCTCAATATTCTTATTCCGCGCGAGATGGCTGGATCGTCCAATTAGACAGATGACTGCTCCCAAATCGACAGAGGTATTTTCGCGCATTCCGATTCCCTTCTACACTGCCGTCATTGTGAATCCCGCAGAAAAAGGAGGAAGGGAAATGGCACAGATCAGCAGAAGGGATTTTCTCAAAGGCTCAGTGGCCACGGGTATGCTGGGAGCGGTCGCGGCGACGGGTTTGGGATGCGCTCCGGCGCAGCAAACTTCCAGCGAGGCCTTGTCGGAGACGGGGACGGTGGCCGATGCGGCCGAGACGAGTTCGTGGCGCGTAGCGCCGGAATCTGTGGCGGAGGACGCCATCGTTGATGAGACCGTGGCCGACATCGTTGTTATTGGTGCGGGCCATGCCGGTACGGCAACGGCCCGTAGCGCCGCCGAGAAGAGCGGCAAAAGCGTTGTTTTGCTGGAGGCGCTCGAGGAGCAGTATTACACCATCATCGGCAACGACATCGGGCACCTGAATTCCCAGTATCTGAAGGATCACGGTGTGCCCGAGGTTGATCCCGTGGAGTTCTTCAACGACTGGATGATGCGCAGCCAGAATGCCGCCAACCCCTCGCTTATCATGCAGTACGCGACGCGGAGCGGCGAGGCCGTGGACTGGTTCCTCGAGAAGGTGCCTGCGGAGCTTCTGGAGACCATGACCATCTCTTACTGGCCACGTCACGAGAACATGCTCGATGAGATTGCCGGTCAGAAGTTCTGGACGGGCACGGTGCAGTGGGGCATGGGCAACGAGCACAATATGACCGAGGTTTACCAGGCGATTTTTGCCTCGCTCGCTGAGCTGCCCAATCTGCAGCTCATCTTCGATCGGAAGGGTGTTTATCTGGAGAAGGACGGCGATGCCGTGACGGGTGTGGTGTGCGTAGATGCCGCCGGAACCTACCATCGCTATCGCGCCAACGAGGCCGTTGTGCTTGCGGCGGGCGATTTCAGCGCCGACAAGGAAATGATGACCGACCTTTGCGTGACCGCCAACGACTGTCTGCAGGAAGGCATTACGGAGTGGCATGACGCCATGGGCGGCAAGGACGGCTCGGGCATCAAGATGGGCGTTTGGGCTGGCGGTCGCCTAGAGCCTCGTCCTCTTGGGTCGATGAACGGCGATTTCGCCATTCCCTCCATGAATCCTGGCGTGGGCATTTACCTGGACGAGAAGGGCAACCGCTATTGCAACGAGTTCTTCGGCGATCCCACGTGGACGGGCAAGCCTGCCGCCCGCATCAAGCAGAATGTCTATTACACGCTCTTCGATTCCAAGCTTAAGGAAACGTGCACCTACTCGGTGTCTGGCCACACGTGCTTCGATCCCCAAGAGCAAAACATTGCCAACATTGCCGCTCAGTTCGACCAGGGTCTTGCCAATGGGGCCGAAGGCGATGGCCGAGGCACCTACGTGGCGGAGGACTGGGATACGTTGGCGCAGTACATGGGCATTGAAGGCGAGGCCAAGGAGAATATGATGGCCTCCATTGAGCGATATAACGAGCTGGCGAAAGCGGGCGTGGACGAGGATTTTGGAAAGGATTCGCGGGTGCTGTTCACGCTGGACACGCCGCCCTTTATGGGCGTCGTGGCGGGACCTGACCATGTGGGTGGTGTTATGGTCACGGTCGGTGGCCTCATGACCGACAAGTACTGCAATGTGCTCGGTGAGTCTCTCGATCCCATTCCCGGTCTGTACGCGGCCGGCAACTGTTTAGGTCAACGATTCGGTGCAGCCTACTTCTCCCCGATTCCGGGGGTGAGCATCGGCAGCGCTATTACTTTGGGCTATACCTTGGGTGAGCACTTGGCCGAATCCTAAGCCCTAAGATACCATCCCTGTAGCCCCTCCCTCGCAAGTGGTCGCTCCTTTTCGGATGCGGCCACTTCGTGCGTTGTCCTTCCTTGTATTGTGCGATTCTATTGCGGTTGGCGCAAGGAATCAATCGGGACATTCTTGCGTCATTTTTGCGGTCGTGCTCGGCTAGCATAGGTTCTCCCAATGAGAGAGGAGCCCGACGATGGACGAGCCAAGAGATTTGCTGTTCCATGAATGGCCTATGTTTAACCAGGTTATGACCAATGAACATGATATTTGCCGTCGCCTTTTAGAGGTGGTGCTGGGAGAACCGGTTGACCGCGTACGCAACGTGGAGGTGGAGCGAACCGTCGAACCGAGACTGGGGGCGAAAGGCGTGCGGCTTGATGCTTTCGCCAGTACCGCGAATGCTGTTTACGATGTGGAAATTCAGGCCTACACGATGAAGGAGCTTGGCCGGCGAATGCGCTATTATCAATCTGCGATGGACTCGTCGGCTCTTCGACGGGGCCAGCCTTACCGGAATCTTGCTGAGAGTTACGTCGTATTCATCTGCACTGAGGATCAGTTCGACGCGGCGCTTCCCGTGTATCATTTCGAAATGGTTTGCTGCGAGGATGAGGCGGTCGATCTTCGTCATGGGTTCCATTGGGTGGTGCTCAATGCTTCGGCTTGGGAGACCTTGGCAGAAGGGCCTCTACGCAGTCTGTTAAAATACGTGGCAGCCGGGGAAGAGGATGGCGATGCGCTTGTGGCTGATATTGCAGCGGCAGTGAGGCGCGCCAATGGCAATGCCGTGTGGAGACAGAAGGGCTTGGACATGCTGACTTATATTGAAGACGCTCGCATTCAGGCGGAGCTGATCGTTGAAGAAGGCCTCGGAAATGCTTACAACAGCGGCATGGAAGAAGGCCTGGCGAAAGGGATGGAGCAGGGCATCGAGCAGGGCGAAGATCGCTTCGGAGCTTTGGTTGCACAATTGCTGGAGGCGTCTCGCATTGACGATGTTGCTGAGGCTTCGTCCAACCCGCACCGCCGCAACGAGCTCTTTCAGGAATTCGGGATTTAGGGGCCGGCGGTATCCGTTGGTGGGGAAGTTGTTCTGAACGGCCTTCTTCGGAGGCATTTCTGCCTATCGATAGCGAGTTTCTACGGTATTATGCCAGTTGAGACAACATGCCTATCGGCGATGCTGGCGAGCTGAAGGAGAGAAGCTTGAGCAACTACGATTGGAAGTGCGGTAAGGAGTACCGCGAGATTCGCTATGAGTTGTGCGATGGGGTGGCGAAGATCTCCATCAATCGGCCCGAGCGGCGCAACGCGTTCACCCCGCTGACGGTGATGGAGATGTACGACGCTTTCTCCGAGGCGCGCGACGATGCGTCCGTAGGTGTCATTCTGCTGACCGGTGTGAACCACGGCGGCCGCCACGAGGACGAGGCGTTCTGCTCCGGCGGCGACCAGAAGAAGCGCGGCAACGGGGGGTACGTGGGCGAGGACAACATCCCGCGCCTGAACGTGCTCGATTTGCAGCGGCTCATCCGCGTCGTGCCCAAGCCCGTCATCGCCATGGTGAACGGCTATGCCATCGGCGGAGGGCATGTGCTCTCTATTCTGTGCGACCTCACCATTGCGGCCGACACGGCGAAGTTTGGCCAGACCGGGCCTAAGGTGGGCTCTTTCGACGCCGGCTATGGCGCGGGGTATCTGGCTGCCATCGTGGGCCAGAAGAAGGCCCGTGAGATCTGGTACCTCTGCCGCCAGTACACGGCCGACGAGGCGTTGGAAATGGGCCTCGTGAACAAGGTCGTGCCCTTCGACGATTTGGAAGACGAGTGCATGGCCTGGGCTGCCGAGATGATGCAGTTTTCCCCCACGGCTCTGCGCTTCATGAAGGCATCGTTCAACGCCGCCACCGACGGGCTTGCGGGCCTGCAGCAGCTGGCCGGCGACGCCACGCTTCTGTACTACACCACCGACGAGGCCAAGGAGGGCCGCGACGCTTTCAAAGAGAAGCGCGCCCCCGACTTCACCCAGTTCCCGAAGTTTCCGTAGGATGCTTCGCCCCCTGCCGCAGCCGGCGGGGGCTTCCTGTGCCCTGTTCAGCTTATCGCGCCCAAGGAGTTCCACGAGCCGTTCATGATCGATATTTTCGAAAGCACCGCGCAGCTGCGTCCGGAAGCCGTGTTCTTCACGGCGGTCGATCGGCGCGGTAACGAGACGGCCTACACCTATCGCCAGGCGAGGCTCATCGCCTCTCAGCTTGCGCGACGGCTGCGGGATAAGGGCGTCTTCCCAGGCGATGTGGTGGCGGTGGATTTGCCCAACGGCCCCATGTACGTGTTCCTTGCCTTGGCGGCGGCCTACGGGGGGTTCGCCCTGGTGGCGCTGAATCATCGGCTGACCGATGCCGAGAAGCTCACGCGCGTGCTGGAACTGGAGCGGGCCGGGCTGCGGGTAGCCTACACGGTGGACGCGGCCGGTGAGCCCAAGCTCTTCGAAGCGGTGTGCAACTCGCTTCTGCGCAACGAGCGGGCGGGACGGGTGGACGACTCCCTCGGCGGCTCAGTCGAGGACGCCATCCACTTCGCCGAACGAGCCGCCCATGTCTTCGATTCCAGCCATCGGGCCCTCATTATGTTCACCTCCGGCACGACGGGCAAGCCCAAGGCGGCCGAGCTCACCTGGGGCAACCTCGTGGAGGCGTCGAAGGCGTCGAACCGGGTGCTTTCCGGGCGCGTCCGGGGACGCGGTCTGTGGCAGGCGGTGCTGCCGTTTTTCCATGTGGGCGGCTTCCAAGTGCTCGTGCGCAGCGTCTGCAGCCGCTGGCCCTTGCGCATCTATGAGCGCTTCGACGCAGCGGCGGTGCTGCGCGATGCCGAGGTGATGCACGCCACCCACATCTCGGTGGTGGACAAGATGCTGCAGGATATGCTGAATGCGCGGCCAAACGCGCTTTCCCAGTACGAGTGCGTGCTGCTCGGAGGCGGCCCGCTGAACGCGAAGACTGTGGCCCGGGCCCTAGAGGCCGAGGCGCGCGTGTATGCCAGCTATGGCATGACCGAGACGTCGAGCCAAGTGGCGAACATGCTGATCACACCCCAGTTCACGGGAGGTATGCGGCTTCTGCCGGGTTATTCGGCCCGCATTGTGGAGCCGGATGCGGAGGGTTTCGGGCGCCTCGCCCTGCGCGGCCCAGGGGTGTTCGGCGGCTACGCCAACGCCCGGGCGGCCTTCACCGTGGACGGCTTCTTCCTCACGGGCGATACGGCGGCGCTTCACGACGGCTGTCTTTACGTGCGCGAGCGCACGGGCGACATGTTCATCTCCGGCGGTGAGAACGTGTACCCAGCGGAAATCGTCGACGCTCTCGTGCGCGTTCCCGGCGTGGCCGACGCCTATGTGTTCGGGCTGCCCGACGCGCGCTGGGGACGGCGGCCCGCAGCGGTAGTGGAGCTGACGCCGGATGCGCCGCTCATCAGCACGCGCGCGCTGCGGGAGGCGCTTTCCCAGCGGCTGTCGAAGCTTTACGTTCCCGAGCAAATATCCATTGTGGACGAGTTGCCGCGGTCAGGCATCGGCAAGATCGACCGCGCTGCTTGCGAGGCGCTGTTCAGCGAGAACATCGACATCCGGCGCGTGGTGCTTCACCACGGGCGCCTGCCGTTTTCCAAGCCTTTCAAAACGCCGAAGGAGACGCTGACCTACCGCGATACGGTCATTGTCGAGGTGATCGACCGCAAGGGCCGCGTAGGGCTAGGGGAGTGCACGGCCTTCGACACCGATTGGTATCTGCCCGAGACCCTCGGTGACGATCTGCACGTGCTGCGCGAGACGCTGGCGCCCCGGGTCATCGCCGGCACCTATCTGCATCCGCGCGAAGTGGCGGCCGACCTGTTCTCGCTGGAAGGCGCGGAGGCGTTCCCCATGGCGGTGAGCGCTTTGGAGATGGCTTGCTGGGACTTGTACGGCAAGGTCACGGAAAAGCCCCTCTGGAAGCTGCTTGGCGAGGAGTTCGACCGCATGACCCGCGTCGCGACAGCTTTCGAGGGGGAGGATGTCGCGGTGGGTTCGGCGTGTCCCGGCGACCGGCGCGGGGCGACGCGCAAGGTGTACAGCGGCGCGGTGGTGGGCCTGGGCACGCCCGCCCAAACGGTGGCCGAAGTGCGCGAGTGCGTGAACGCGGGCTACCAGCGCATTAAGTTGAAGGTGGCTCCCGGTCGGGGGCTTCCGGCGGTACGCGCGGTGCGCCGGGCGTTCCCGCATCTGCTTATCACCCTGGACGCGAACCAGAGCTTCGGCCTGCACAACCTGGCCGAGCTGCGCTCCTACGACGAGCTGGATATCGGCTGGATCGAAGAGCCACTGAACCTGGCCGCCGCCGGGGGCGAGCGGGCGCTGCGCGATCCGTTCACGCGGCTCGCGTCGTTCCAGCATACGCTGGCCATGCCCATCTGCGTGGACGAATCCTTCGTGAACGCCGAAGAGGCCGCCGGCTTGTTCGAGCATCCCGAGTTGCGCTGCGCCATGGTGAAGATCGGGAAGTTCGGCGGCATCGAGCGGTCGCTCGCCTTCGTGCACCGAGCGCTGGCCGAAGGCCGCGAGGTGTGCATGAGCGGTATGTACGATACCGGCGTGTCGCGGTTTGCCCACGCGGCCTTCCAAACGCTGCCCGGAGTGGTCATCCCCGGCGATCTGGGCGCCACGGCGCGCTACTTCGACGCCGACCTCACGGTGCCTGCCTATACCGCCCCCGACGGCATCATCACGCTGAACGCCCCGGGCCACGAGACGGGCATCGGCTGCTCGCTGAATGCCGCAGCGGTGGCCGCCGTTCGGCAGCATCGCTATGTCATCGAGTAGGCGCGGACGCACCTGGCTCATCTGGCAGGCCTTGTCCCTAAAATCGTGGATTTTGAGCCAATTAACCGCAAGGCAACAATCGTTCAGGTGCACCATTTATACTTTGACCTATCGTTGAAACACTAAGACGGAGGATTTCATGGGCGGCTTTTTCGGAGCGGTTTCCAAGCGCGACGTGGTGATGGATGTTTTCTTCGGCGTCGATTACCACTCGCATCTCGGCACGCGTCGAGCGGGTATGATCGTGCTTGACCACGAGGATGGCTACCAGCGTCAGATTCACTCTATCGAGAACACGCCGTTCCGCACGAAATTCGAGGACGACATCGTGCGCTTCCACGGCACGAGCGCCATCGGATGCATCTCGGACGCCGACCCGCAGCCGCTGCTCGTACGCTCGCATTTGGGCACCTTCGCTATCACGACCATCGGTGCCATCAACAATGCCGAGGCCTTGGTGGAAGAGTATTTCGAGGATCACGATGCGCAGTTTATGGCGCTCAGCTCTGGCGCGGTGAACTCAACCGAGCTGGTGGCGGCGCTCATCAACCAGAAGGATGACCTGGTCGCCGGCATCCAGTATGCCCAATCGAAGATTGACGGTTCGCTCACGCTGCTCATTATGACCGAGGACGGCGACATCATTGCGGCCCGCGACTTCATGGGTCGCTTGCCGGTGCTCGTGGGCGCCGACGATGACGGCCACTGCGTTGCCTTCGAGAGCTTTGCCTATCACAAGCTGGGCTATCACGACGAGTACGAGCTGGGCCCGGCGGAGATCGTGCGGCTTACGCCCGATGCCATTGAGGTGCTCTCGCCGGCACGCGACGAGATGAAAATGTGCGCGTTCATGTGGGTGTACTACGGCTACCCGAACTCCAACTACGAGGGTATGAACGTGGAAGTGATGCGCTACCGCAACGGTGCCATCATGGCTCGCGACGAGGCAGCGCGTGGCGCGTGCCCCGAGGTGGACTTTGTGGCCGGCGTGCCCGATTCCGGCATTCCCCATGCCATCGGCTACTCGACCGAGAGCAAGATGCCCTTCGGCCGTCCGTTCATTAAGTACACGCCCACCTGGCCGCGCTCGTTCATGCCGGCGAACCAGGATCTGCGCAACAAGATCGCCAACATGAAGCAGGTGCCGGTGCCCGAGCTTATCCGCGACAAGAAGCTCTTGTTCGTGGATGACTCCATTGTGCGCGGCACCCAGCTGCGCGAGACGGTGAACTTCCTGTACGATTCCGGTGCCGCCGAGGTGCACATGCGCAGCGCGTGCCCGCCCATCATGTACAGCTGCAAGTATCTGAGCTTCTCGTCCAGCAAGTCGGACATGGATCTCATTGCGCGGCGCGTAGTGGATCAGCTGGAAGGTGAGGAGGGCGTGGCCCATCTGGACGAGTACGCCGACGCCCGCACCGAGCGCGGCCAGTGCCTGCTGAAGACCATCTGCGAGGATATGGGCTTCGATTCGCTGAGCTACCAGAGCCTCCAGGGCATGATAGAGGCCATCGGCATCGATCCGGAGAAAATCTGCACCTACTGCTGGGACGGCCGCGAGTAACTAGCGCATGAACGCGTCGGCCTCTTCGAGGTCGGTTGCTTGGGTTTCGGCCCGCTTGCAATCGAGGACGGCCGTTTCGGCGGCCGTTTTTGCCTTCTGGGCCGCGATCTTTTCGGCTCGCAGGGGTAAGTACTCGCTGACGACGATGCCGACGAAGATAAGGGCAAATCCCAGGTAGGTGGAAATCGCCGGCGCCTCGCCCAAAAGCAGGATGGAGAACGTCACGCCGAACACCGATTCGGTGGCAAGGAACAGCGCCGCCTGGGCCGGATCAACGCGGGCCACGGCGGCGTTTTGCAATCCTAGGGCCACACAAGAGGCAAACACGGTGATGTAGATGAGGCTCATCCAAGTGTCGGCGCCCAACTGGCTGAAGTTGGGTACGGGCTCGGTGATAAGCCCGGTGATGAGTCCCAGCAGGCCCGCCACGATGAACTGAATGACCGTGAGCAGCATCATAGAGCGTCCCGGCGCGTACTTCGCCGTGTACAGCACGTGGAAGCTCAGCCAGAGAGCCGAGGCCAGCGTGATGAAGTCGCCGAAGCGCAGCGAGAACTCGCCGATGCCGGCGTAGGCCACGCAGCCCACGCCGGTGACGCACAGGATAGCCGCCGCAATGTTGTAGCGGGTCGGTCGCTTCCGAATGATGATCCATCCGAGGAAGGGGATGATCACGCAGTAGAGCGTGGTGAGAAACGAGCTGTTGGAGGCGGTGGTGTCGGTGAGTCCCGTGGAGTTGAACCAGTAGGAGAGGAATAGAAAGACGCCCAGCACCGCGCCGTCGCGCAGATGTCCGCGCTTGTTGCGGGCGAAGGCGCGGGAGATGCGCGGCGCCGTGGCAATGCCGAGGATGATGCCGGCAAAGGTGAAGCGCACGCCCACGATCCAAGCGGGCGGGAATTCGTCGACGGTGGACTTGATGACCACCGTGCCCATGCCCCAAATGGCGGCCGCCAAAAGCAGCGCCGCCTTGTAGGCCCATGAGGGCAGTCCGTTTTGTCTGATCTGGGAAAGCATAGGCGGCATCATAGCACGGGGCACGGTGATCGTCCGTGTGCGATGCGACAAATCGTGCTGGAGGCTATTGGGACGGCAAACATGTGCAGGAATTGTGCCGAATGAGGTGAAGTGTGATCGAAGACTTGCAATTCGCGCTCAGGAGAGTAGTATATCTCTTTGCCCTTTGAGGCAACCCATTGCGGGGTGGAGCAGTCTGGTCAGCTCGTCGGGCTCATAACCCGAAGGTCGGTGGTTCAAATCCGCCCCCCGCGACCAAGAAACACCAGGTCAGTCGCTTGCAAGCGGCTGACCTTTTTCGTTTCTTCCCGCAGGTGTGCGGGAAGTGTGCGAGCCCACCAGTAGCAACTTACAAGAAATCCTTTAGAGATCAATCTGGGTGGAATGCGGCAAGTCTTTCTGACTTGCCGCATTCCACAGTTTCCTAGCGTCGGCAGCAACCGTGGCGGTGATGGTGGCCGGGCTTGCGGTCGCGGCAGCCCTTGACGGCGATGGTGCGATAGTCGACGCCCATGGCCTTGCAGTTCTCAATCACCTTGCCGGTCAGCTTCAGCAGGCACTCGCGCTCCTTGTCGGTGAGGCCCTCCAGCACCTCGTCGGCCGCGCGATCCTCGGCGGCCAGGCGCTTCTCGACGACCATGGTGCCCTTGTCGGTCAGCGCTACGGACAGCTTGCCCTTCTTGCTGGTGGCAAAGCGCACGTAGCCGTTCTCCTGGGCTTTCTCGGCCACGCGAATGACCTCGTGGCCGTCCCAACCGAGACGCTCCTCCAGCTTCTTCAGCGACAGTTTCCCGTCGCCGAACTTGTAGAGCACCTTCACCATGGCGCCCTGTCCGCTTTTGAAGCTGCGCGGGCCGCACTTGTGCATGGCCAGCTTGCTGTAATTGGTCGCCACTTTCAGTTGATGCAGAACCTGAGTCGATTCAGTCATGATGAGCCTTCTTTCGTCGATGGACGCCCGCAGGCGCAGCCGCGACCTCCATCTTAGAAGCCTCAGGCGTCGCCGCGCCAGAAGCAGCCGTCAACCATTACCAACCCGTTGCTGCTTCACCATGGCGCTATTGCGCGAGAAGGTGTCGCTACTTCACCACGGACAGGTTTACGCTGGCCAGAAGGCTGGGAATGCTGCACACGGCCGAGCGGTTCCACTCCTTGGCGCGGTCGGGAAGCTCCTCCCACGGCACCAGGTAGGGGCTGCGCTTGCGCTCCACGTCCTTAGTGGTGCTGTAGCGCCAGCCGGCCTTCTGTCGTTCGCGCAGCCAGCGGCGGTGCTCCAGAATGGCCAGGCATTCCACCTCGCTTGCGGTAAAGGCGGCCACGCAGCGCTCAGGGTAGCAGCTGCCTGCGGGCAGCACCTCGTAGCCGAGTGTCTCCAGCTTGCTGTGAATGCTGCTGATGTAGGCGATGGAGGAGTCGCGCAAATCGGGCGGCAGGCTCGCGAAGGAAGCGTACTCCTGATCGGTCTGCGACGCGATGCGATCGGTGGTGTAGCGCAGAAACGACGTCTGGGCCAGCTCGGTGATGACGTCGGTCTTTCCGGCGTACCCCTGGCTGGCCAGCAAGTCGGGCGAATCGACCAGCAGCGGCCGCGCGCTCGCCGGGCCGTAAAGGGCGCAGACCCAGATGTTCCAGATGAGCTGCTCTTTGCTGATGAGCCATGTGGGCAGGTTGCTGGTGTACCCGTCGGTTTCGAAGCTGGGCTGGCGCTCCCGCTCTTCGCGGATGACGGCGATCAGCTCTGGAACGGAGAACTCGCTCCAAGGGCACGGCTCGCTGGAAAGGTCGCGGTGGTAGGCGTCTAGCGCCTCGTAGCACGACTCGAGGAAGTACTGGCAGACCGCCACTCCGAAGTCGAGCTCGACGAAACGGGCGTGCAGCGCGTCGATGATGGCGCTCATGACGGCGCAGTCGTCCCACCACGCGCCGCTGACCAGCTCGATGCGATTCTGCAGGCACCAGGCGGGCAGAATATCGAACAGGGCGGTGAGGGAGCTTTCTGTCCCCAGGGTCTCGTAGGCGACAGCTTCCGCCTCCATGGTGTCCAGCAGAACGCGAAGCGCCTCGAGGGAGGAGTCGGGCTCACTGCCGGCCGCGGCAATCTGGCCGATGGCGCGCTTGAAGTCGGGCAGGGGGCCTTTTCCCGCGCGATCCCTATTATGGGATCCCCGTCGCCGGTTCAGGGCGAAGGGCGGGCAGAAGCGTTCGAAGGTGGCCACGGCTTCGTCGGGCGACAGCGTGTTCAGCTTGAGGGTGTGCGCCGTCCAAACCGAAAGGGCCTGCAGGCACAGCTGGGCATTTTCTGGCTGGGTACAGGCGTCGAAAACGCGCGATTCATAGGCGGCGCGCCAATAGTTCGCGTTGAAGAGCAGCCGGTCGACCGCTGCCTGGGTTCCTCGGCGAAGGGCGGCGCTGTCGGTTGACTCGCGGGGCGTCTTGCCTCCCGTCGCGCTCGCGTCGTCCTCGTTGAACGTGAACGCAAGGTAGGCGGACAGGGCCACTTTCAGAAGCTCGATGGGCTTGATGTCCTCACGCTTTTGGTGCTCCCGTTCAAGTGCAAGCTTGACGGCGTCAACGGGAAGGGACGCGCGTTGTCTGACTTTCGTCATCGGTTGGCCAATCCCTCCCTTCTTTCCGCGTGTGCCATGGCGCATTCCACATGATAACGTGCCTATCATACCTGCTGTCGCTTTTAGCATTGGGCAATGAAGGGGTTTTCTAGAGCTAAGGAATTGCAAGTCCCTCATGAATATCGCAATGCGCTGCGGGCGTAGGCGAGTAGTTCTTCGAGGGAGAACTCTTCGATATCGTCTTCTCCATAATAGGGATTAAAGAGATAGCAAAGAAGGCGATTTGACCGGTTCGTGGGATGCACGAAAGCAACGGGATTGCCCGTATCGTAAATATCGAAAGAAGCGCTATCGATGTGGTAGGGAATTTGGGTGGCGCTATAGTCTGTGTTTAGGGTAATTTCCATGAGTGGATTTACGATGTCAAGTGTTCCATCGCCCAGGGCAACGGCAAACTCGCATGAATCATCGCTGTCAAAGCATAGCGAGACTTCCACGATAGAAGCATTGAATTCATGCGAAAAGAGGAGTTCTCCCGTCTTTAAGTTGAACACGAGAAGTTTTTTGCCGGCTGTAATTGCAACCATGCTTTCTTTTTTGTGAAGAATGCAGCGTACTTGAGGAATGCCGTTGAATGGGAGGAGCGTTCCAGATTGGGTGCCGACAGTGACGCTGTAGGTGTCATTGAAAGTCCACAAGGGCTCTTCCGAATCTGTGCTTGTATCAAGGGCGCGAACGGTGAAAGGAACTTGGTTGGTATTGATGTCGTCGCCGATACAATCCGCTGCGGTGAAGACAACGATTTCCCTGCCTGCTTGAATGGAATGGATCATCGCGTCTGAGACGTTACGCTGCTCGCAGGTCATTTCTTCTAAATCAAAAATGACCAGTGACGTATCTAAAGCATAATAGGCGGTAGAGGGGTTTTTCTGGGCGGAGAACGCTTCGAAGTTTGTAAACTGGGGGAATTGTTCAACGGGCGTTTCGACCAAGCCCTTTTCGAGAGACCCCTTGGTGCAGTTGACAAATGCAGCTCCTAGAGAGTGCATGCCGTAAGCGAGGATGGCGAAATCGCTTGAATCGTCTAGAGGAGCTGCGGCTAAGGCGTAAGTGCGGCTGCTATTCCATGCTTCTTTGCCTGTTAGGGGGAGGAGGCAAGAAACTCCTCCCCCTTCTGTGCGATTTGCTAGAAGTAGATGCGAAGGGGAGATGGCCTCAATGAACCAATCACTCTGCGGTACGGTGTCTTCATCGACGGCGAATAGCGTGGGGCTTTCGGTTGTGATTGGCTGGCTTGTGTATATGTCATAGATTGAAAGAGCGCCGGTGTCATCCAAAACGGCAAGCCAACCGCCTTCAAAACTGTAAGCGATATCGACAATGCTCCCCTTTGCGTCGATGCAAAAGAGGGAAACCCAGTGCCGATCTGGATCGGGATTGAGGGCGAGTACTTCTTCAAGAGCTGCTTGCGCTTCGGGCACAATGGGACGATTGGGGTTATCTGCAGAGGAGGGAAGGGCCGCAAGGGCGGTTTCAATTGCCTGAAGGTGCTCGCCGCGATCGTACTGGTCGAGCGCCTGGGCAGCGAGGCTTTTAGATTCCGCGATGAGTGCCGCCTCGCTGGTTTGGTGAAATTGGAAGGCGAAGACGCCGACGGCGGCGATGGTGAGGGCTGCTGCCGCGGACGCGAGGGCCATGCGCCTGCACTGACGGGCTCGCTCGCGTTGGCGGAGATCGTCGTAGCTGCAGCCGGCGACGGCGGCGATGATGCGCAGCAGCTCGGCTTTGCGCTTGGTCTTAGCCTCCGGACGTAGATCGGCAGCGAGGGGTTCGGCTGGCATTTCCCGCAAAACGCCGTTGGCGTCGGGCACCATGCGAGTTTTCAGAATGGGCGGAATGCTTTCCTCGGGGCTGCCTGCGGCCAGCACGCAAATGATGCGCTCGCGCCCGTGGATCTGCTCGAACATCTCGATTTCTCGCCGCACCCAAGAGCTTTCTTGCGTCTCCGGCGAGCAGATGACAATAAGCGTTCGCGAAGCCGCCAACGCCTCTCGAATGCTGTCGGGAAGCGAATGCGAAGCCGCAAGCTCGTCCTCGTCCCGAAAGCATTTGCCCAGTTTGGTGGGGCGGCGGACTTTGTGTTCCTGTGCGTTGAATGTGTCTTTGTTATGTGTGGTGGTCCCGATAGACGCGTTTTCGGTATGCAGGATTGCTTCCTTATGCGCGATTTCAGCATACGCGTCTGCTTCTGGAAATGCACATGCGGTGTTCGAAGTTGTTTCCGCAGGCGCATTTGCTCGCGCAACAAGCCGTGGTAGTCGGTACTCCTCAATGGCCCGCTGCACCTCACAAGCCACCTCCGCATCCCTAGGCAAATGCCGATAACTAATAAAGGCCGCGTAGCTGGAGGAGTTGGTATGTGTCGGAGCGTTTTCCATGAGGGGAATTATAAGGGAAAAGGATAGGCAAGCGTCTTCCATCGCTTCTGCTCTCATTGCCCAATGAGACATTTTTAGATGTTTCATGATGTACATGTTTTGACAGCGTTTGAGATGACGAAAGAGGGAATGCGCCGTGGGAAAGCTTAGCCTGCATTCAGTTGATGACCTGCTTGCCGCTAGAATTAGACGACTCAGAATGTCGACCATCACGCGGGATGACTTTCTGTCAACGTGCTCTCTCACGCCTCGAGAGCAAGCGATGCTTATGAAATATCGCGACTTGAACACACGAGCTACGGAGTGCAAGCGGCAGGGTGATTTGGTACGAGCCAATGAGCTTTACTGCGAATCCTTCAAAATTGAGCCCAAATACTCGAGTGAAGTTATTTGGGGATG
The DNA here is from genome assembly GCF_977072315.1 of Adlercreutzia sp. CNCM I-6215. NCBI lineage: Bacteria > Bacillati > Actinomycetota > Coriobacteriia > Eggerthellales > Eggerthellaceae > Adlercreutzia > Adlercreutzia sp. CNCM I-6215. The sequence goes on from NZ_CDRVMA010000005.1 coordinate 134,568, forward strand.
GGTTAAAGTTCTTCTTTTGGCTAAAGATTGGGAGGGAGCCAAAAAGGTTCTTGAATATCATGAAATGATGATGGTTGCTTGGATGCGCCTGATGCGCGATGAGGGGAACGAGCAGTATTTCCGAGAAATACGAATGTGGGGAAGAGAGCCCCAGTTTGAGTTTGCGTTCAATCCTGGGAAAGCCATCAGAGAGAACTGCGGATGCGACTTAGCAAGCCGTGCGCAGACTGAAGGGAAAATAGCTTCTTATGGAGGAAGCGGCTTCTGGAAGTGTTCTTATAACTTGTCAGAAGCGGAATTCCGAGATTTTCTAACAGTGTTCCCCCGGCCTATTGTTGTATAGGGGGTTTGTGCAAAACGATATAGATGGCTCTAGTTAAGATTTGTTGCTTTAGTTAGATATAGCAATGCCTAATGATTCAAGTACAAGAAAACTACCCGAGGAAAGGGGCAGAAAATGATCATCGTTACGGCTGAAGACTTGCGGGATATGTATGGCGCGATTGGCCAGGATGCCGCAGGTGCTCACCTATGCTCATGCGCATGCAACTGCTCGTGCCATTGCCGCTGCGGTCGTCTCTACCCAGAAGAGCCTGAAGATCAAAACTGGATTGAGTAATTGCTAATTGCAAATGGAAGGTTTTTCTGCGCATGGAGAAGATCTCAAGGTTTACCCACACGTTCGACCTGGGCGGGCATGTTGCGCTGTGGCACTCCCTGAGAATGCAGCCCGTGTTTCTTAACAAAGCAGTTTATGAGCAGTTTCAGCAAGGAGAATACTCGGATGCTCTGAGGGACGAGCTAGTGCGCAAAAAAATACTCACCGCGAAAGAGGGCGAGGACGAAGAGGACTTGGCACGAATCAGGGGGAATGCGCCCGAACCTGATGTTAGGCTTGGGTATTTTATTCTGAGCGAAAATTGCAATCTTGCCTGCAAGTATTGTTTTGTTGGTAGTGATGCTTGCGGAAGCGGCAACTCTTATACGAAAAACATGACGAAAGGTGTTGCTGAAAAGGCCATCGACGTTTTTGCGCGGCAGCTTGAACTTTCCTCCACTAACTATGAAGAAGAGCAATCAGACATTATCTTCTTTGGTGGTGAACCACTGCTTCAGTTTGATGTTCTCGTTCACGTTGTAGAGCGGGTTAGGGAGCTTGTGAGGAAGAGACCGATTCTCGCTCATACGCAGTTTGCCGTTATTACCAACGGGACGCTTCTTGACGAGCGGCGAATTTTGAAGCTTCATGATTTAGGTGTTGCTGTTAGCATTTCCATCGACGGCTTTACCGAAGAAGCTAATGAAATGAGGGTTGATAAGGCGGGACGACCAGCCTATGCCCGTGTCATCGAAGTTTTAGAGATGTACGCCAAGCTGGATGTTCCTGCGCCTTCGCTTTCGGTTACGCTTTCTGAAAAGACGATCGACGACTTGCCTCATATGATCGAGCTGGTGCGGAAATATCGGGTGAGGGGCTTCGGCTACAACGTTTTACTTTCCAAAGGCGATGAAGAAAAGTCCGATTCTTATTATCGGAAAGCTTCGCAGTTCATAATCGATTCGTTCGTGGCTTTGCGAGGTGATGGGGTTTATGAAGACAGAATCATGCGTAAGCTCAATGCTTTCGCATCGGCCCGGATTCACTTTTCAGATTGTGGGGCGACCTCTGGAGGCCAGATTCTTTTTGCGCCAGATGGAAGAATTGGCATTTGCCAGGGATTGATGGCAGAAGGCGAGAACTACGTGGCCGATATCTGGGATGAAGCTTTTGATGCCAACAGGCATCCCTTCTGGAGAAAGTGGGCATCGCTGGTGCCGCTCAACGAAGAGAGCTGTCTGGATTGCGTAGCGCTCGGAATATGCGGAGGAGGCTGTCCGGTGAACGCAAGGGCCGCTAATCCTGGCAAGGGGCTTCATTGCATAGATCGCCGATCTTGCATTCACGCTAAGAAAACGCTGGAGTTTCTCATTAACGACCTCTACGAGATCGCTATTCGAAAAGAATCTGTCAGATAGTTGGCTTTTATGGCAGTGCCGATGCTCACCTTTCAAGATTCACAATACCCCTGCACTTGGGGTAGTTGCTGCAGCCGTAGAAGGGCTTGCCGGCGCGCGCTCCTTTCCGGGCGGTGCGTTTCACCATGGGAGCGCCGCACTTCGGGCAGAGGATGGAGACTTCGTTGGCGGCTGATTGTTCGGAGACGCTTGTGACCAAGGGTTCCGAATCGGAGTTGTTCGAGGCTGAGGGTTCTGGGCGCGAGGGCTTCTGCTCGGTCTTCGGCTTTTCCCGATATTTAGCGAGGTAATCAATCTCCCTTGGCTTGTGCTGGGCCAGGAACCATTCAGCGCAATCTTGGGTAACGGAGCGGAACGTCTTGTCGCGGCCCGGTCCTTTCTCGTTGTTGATTCGCTTGATCGTTTCGATGAGCTGGTCGGCACGAATGACCTGGGCCTTGACGTCGCGTTTGGCGTACCGATCGTTGAGGATGGTTTTGGGGTTGGCGAGCACGACCAAGCTACGATAAGCATCGTCGGTGGAGCTACCGGCGACAAGATTCGCCACGGTGCTCCGGCCGGCTTTGCGCAGGGCCTTGATGAGCTCAAGGTGCCGGTGGTTCTGGGTGACGGGAGAGTAGATACCCTCCTTCTTTCCGCCTTCGAAGGTGCGGATGAAGTCTCCTCGGCTGTTGATCTCGATATTGCCGACGAGGTTCTTGCACTCGATGACGAAATTGCGCTGTGGCGTTATGACGAGGAAGTCGATCTGAGCGGTGAGGCCTTCGTGCTCCAGGAAAAGATCCTGCAAGATGAACATATCCATGTGGGAATTCTTGAGTTCGTACAGGATGTGCCGTTCACCGTCGATGCCGGCGCGCACGAGGCGCAGGTCTTTCTCCAGTCGCGCCTCGGCCCGAGGACTGAGCGTTCCTTTGGCGTCTTCCATTTGGCGTAGCTGCTCTTCGGCTGCGCTTCCTTCTTTGAGAACGACGGGTTTCGGGCTTCCGAAGAGTGCCATAGGGGTGTCCTTTGGATCGGTCTTCTATCAGAGACAAAACGAAAGCCCCCGGAAGGGGTGATTCCTCACCGTTCGGGGGCTTCGTAGCTAAAGATAGTACTGCTGGCGTTTGGTGTCAATTGCTTCTAGCGGCTGCATTTGCGAAGGTGCAGGTCTTCCGGTACTTTCGGTGCTCTTCCGCGGGATGAGCTCAAGGTTCCAATACTGTCGAATTTCAAGTTTGTAGAAGGATAGCCAGAACCCTTCAACTCTTTAGCTTCGCGAGGATACCTTCCGTGATGGAAACGTCCTCGATGCGCGAGATCGCGAAGCATTTCTTGCCTGCGTCCTTGAGCGACGCGCCCACGAAATAACCCTGCGTGTCGTCAAGGACGAGAAGACGGTCGTGAAAGGCTGTCGTGTGCCTCAAGGTGAGTTGCGGGTACTGAGCATTGAACGCGTCAATGTCGTATTGTGTGAGTTTGGTCTTCGGGTGCGTCCATACGGTAGCCACGACTCCTTCGGCCTTCTTGGCCAACACGTTGAGTGTGGCCGCGTCTACGTATCCGTCAACGAGGACGATGCTGCGCTGCGCTCGACGCACGAGCGAGGTCAGCAGCTCGAATGCATCGTAGATCTGGCCCTCAAAAAAGACCCTCTGCTTTGGAGCTTCGTGAGCCTCCATGTGCTCGAATACGCGCTCGAAGCGCTCATCGGTGATGTGCTGGTATTCCATCAGCTTCAGCTCAACGCTTCGCACCTGCTCGAACATGGCAGCATTACTCGCGATGAAGTGACGCATCTCGACGAAGCTGTCCATGATGCGGACACTCACCTCTACTGCGGTCTTGCTTCTAAGTGCTGCCGAGAGCATGGCGACGCCTTGCTCAGTGAACACTCGATGTGGCTTTCTTCGGCCGCCCCATTCCTCATCACTTGAAATCACAGATTGTGATTTCAAGATTTTGTCTTCTTCCTTGGTTAACTGGAAGCAAAAGCGCTCGGGAAAACGATCCGGGTTTCTCGCGACGGCCTGATTGAGTGTTCTCGTCTCAACTCCATAGAGTGCTGCCAGGTCGCTGTCGAGCATCACCTGTTTGCCGCGCACCGTGTGTATGAGGTCGCGTATCTCAACCGTGTTGGCGATGGCGATCGCCGTTGTTGTGTCCTGAACCCTATTCTGGATTGTTGTTCTGGCGATATCGGTTCTCTTGTCTTCGGCCATTCCGCCCGTCCTTTCGTCCAAATTGGGCTAAGACCGGAGGGCCAACTCCTCCTCAGGTTTGACTGTCCGCGAAGCTTGCTACCGTCGCGACGATATCTAGCGAGGTTTGCAAAGTTGCCATGACGATTCCCAAGTTAATCTCTGTTTATCATGCTATATTGTACAACGTACAACATTGAAAAGCTAGGAGCGAGTTATGGGTAATGCGGAGGTTATGGTTACGGCTCGGATGGGGGTTGGGAAGAAGGAGGAGGGCAATCGGGTTTTGGCCTCTTTGGGGACCAATGCGTCGAAGGCGGTTAACCAGCTTTACGATTACGTGATCGAGAGGGGAGTGCTTCCCTTCGACGATCGAGTGGAAGAGAGGCGGCCGCACAGTCGGGCCGAGGTTGAAGCTGCGGTGGGCTTGGTGGACAGCTTGGTGGCTCCGGTGGCCGAGCCCTATCGGAGCATGTCGACGAAAGACGCGCGGTTGGCTCGGCTGGGCATTGCTGGCGCTGCGGGGGAGGGTCGCCGATGAAGCTGCTGCTCGACACCAACATCTTGCTGGACTGCATGATGGACCGGCAGCCCTTCGCCGCCGATGCCCGCAAGCTGCTCATCTTGGGCGCGCTCGGCGAGGTCGATCTGTGGATGAGCCCGTCGCAGTTCACCGATGCGTTCTACTTGCTGACGGAGGGAGGCAAGCCGCGCCTTGCGGAGTCGGTGAAGCTTCGCTTGCTGAAAGTGAAGCGGCTGGCGCGTATCTGCACGCTGGGGGAGTACGACATCGAGAACGCGCTGGAATCGTCGTGGCCCGACTTCGAGGACGCCTGCCTCTACCAGTGCGCCAAGAAGCTGCATGCCGAGGCCATCATCACGCGCAATCAAGCCGATTTCGATCGCTCGACCATCCCCGTCTACGACTGCGCCGAGTTCTTCGCCCATCTCAAGAACGTCCACGGCCTCGTGTACGAGGAGATTGACTGGTAGGATGCTGTGGCTTGCAGTTCAAACACTCCGTTGCACTTTTTGGCATCTTCACATCGCCGATTTCTACACTTCTTCGATTCTTCGCCCTGCATTTTTGTAAAGATCCGAAGGCCTTGGACAGCAGCGCTCCTATAACGCGCCTGCGCGGTAGGCCGTGATGGCGGCGAGGGTGATGTCGGCGAAGTGCTGGATGGCGCCGACCTGAACCCAGCGGCCGTCCTCGCGGTAGCGCAGGGAGAGGTTGGCATCGCGGCCGCGGCGCAAGTGTCCGATGGAGAGCGTCACGTTGCCGGGGATCTCCCGCGTGTCGATGTGGGTTTCAATGCTCGGACCGCCCAAAGCCCAGGCAGCGAGGCCGGCGTCGGCAAGGCTTCCGGTCTCTTGGTAGACGGCAAGCGCCGCCCACAGCCCGAAGCCGTCGTCTTCCTCAGTTTGATAGACGTGTTTCTCGGTGCGCCCCGGCAGGCCGGCGCACACGATATGGGACTGCTTCGTGAAGTGGTAGCGCTGGCCGTTGGCGATAATGCCCCAGGTGAAAACCTCCCACCGGCCCGTGCCGTCCTTCGCTTCAAAGCTCGCGAGTGCGTGGTCTGTCATGGTGGCTCTCCTGGTTTCTCGTGCTTGCGTAGTTAAATCGGCTGTTGCGGTCGTGACGTTTCGGCTTCCCGAATCGTTTTATCTGCGATTCGGGCGATAAATGCGACTCGGGCCGTTGCCCTGCGGAGTGAGCCGATCCCGTTCGACAAGCTCGCTTAGGGTGCGCTGGGCTGTACGGCGGGAAATTCCCGCATCAACCAGGTCAGCAGTTCGTACCCCACCATTGCTCTCGGCCAGCTTTAAGGCGAGAGAGGCAACCTCGTCAATGCCGTCCTTTTGGGCGCTCTGTTTGTCGGGCGAATTGCTCACCGCCTGGATTGCGGGAATGGTTGGTACGAATGCTCTGAAAATCAGACCCTCTTCCAACTCGGGGTCGCGGCCCGTGTAGAGACGAGAATTCTTGAACAGCTCGCGCGTGCCGCTGCCGAGTTCTTCGGCCAGACCGATGTGCACGAAGAACGAAGCGATGAGAGGGTTCTTCGGGAGGGGGCTGAAGGTGTCAGGCTCCAAGGGCCCTTCGAAAGAAGCCCGGCTGGCGTTCTCGGTTCGAATGCCCTCGTTGTCGATGATGACTTTTGCCGGGAAGGGGCTGGTGAACTCGCGATGAATGAGACAGTTGACGACCAGCTCGCGCACGATGGTATCGCGGGGGCTGAGGGCGAAGTCGCCTTCCATAAGAAAGCGGTCTGGAAGATGTTTCCTGCAGAACCCGGCGATCTGGGCATAGGCGTCTATGAGGTTGGTGGTAGCCACGAGCCGATCGTCGTGGCGGTCCGTGTCGTGCTGGCGCACAAGTGCATCGGTTTTGTAAGCAGGGCACAGCGATCGAATAACCTCGTCCTTGCCGAGAAGAACGACGGCCGCCAAGTTATAGCCCTGCTTTCCCGTTGAGTAGTCTTTGCCGAAGAGCCCGGCCGATTCAACGAGCTGCGCGTTCGTCATGGCTCCCCACGGATGGTCTTTTCTCTTCGCGAGAGCGAGTCGCCGGGCCTCGTCAATGAGATCTTCTCGCAGGTCGCTCAGGGATACATGCTCGAAAATGCGTTGTTCGGTATAGATTCCCTGCTTGCGAATGCAGAGCCCGGCGAGAGGAGCGCTTCCACGCACAACGACATCGGCATCCCCGCGCCGTTCGTATACTTTGCCCTTGTAGCTGTGCATCTGCGGGCTGTTGGGAACGTCGATCTTGATGATTTGGCGGTCACCGATCTCGATATGCTCGAATTCCATGGAGACGGGCACGTCGAAGGCGTTGGAGTTGTTGACGACATTGAGGACGTTTCTTGTGACGGGAAGCACCTGGGCTGGATCGATGCCCGTGAGAGAGCCGTCGTCCTCTACGCCGAGCAGGATAGTGCCGCCGAACGTGTTGGCGAACGCGCAGATGGTTTCGAAGAGATCCTTTTCAGGTTGGTTGCCGCAACGCTTGAATTCGATGCGGTCGTTCTCGCCCTCTTCGATAATGTCTCGCAGTTGATGCGCGTTCACGGTGACCACCCTTTCGGAATCGTGCCATGGCGCGATTATGGCGCGATTATGGCGCGATTGGCGCGATTATGGCGCGATTGGCGCGATTATGGCGCGATTGGCGCGATTATGGCGCGATTGGCGCGATTATGGCGCGATTTCTGGAACATGCTGGAGCGGATGCGACCGCAGCTGACCTACCCGCGGTCGAAGAACGGGCTTTTGGAGCTGATGCTTACCGGGATAGCGTACACCTGCCCCACGCCTTCGCCGAGCAGGTCCAGCTGTTGAGCGGCTAGGCCGGCGGAGAACATGATGCGGGTGTCGACGCCGAAGGCCTGGGCGCGCGACACGGCGGCGCCGAGGGCGATGCCCACGTCTACGGAGTTCACCTCGCAGGGAACGCCTGGCGTGCGCTCGCCGCAGGTGGCGAAACCGCAGTGGCCGCAGTTGAGCCCCTGGGCTTTTTCGCGCGTGCCCACGAGCGCCACGCAGAGGCTTTTGCGCACACAGTTGGCGTCGCGCAGGAAGAATGCGAACCCGCGCTCCTCGCCGACGGCCTCCATGGTGCAGGCGAGCGCTTCCAAATCGTCGCCGTCCACCACGGCGCATTCCACGACATCGACGCCCTTGCCCTTGGGAGCCGTCCGCGCTGCCACCAGCATCTTCTGGGCGATGTCCAGCGCCTGCGCCTTCCGAATGTCCCTCTCGTCGTAAACCATGCCGCCTCGCTTTCGTCGCTTTCGCGCTTGTCGTGCGTTTCTGGTTCCATCTTACTACGGCAATCGCCTCGTATGGTCGAGCGCGTGCAGGCGCTCGCATAGCGGCTGGGTCACAAACGGTGGGCACTTGTTGCGGAGATCGCGGGGTCGGGTATCATGCTTGCATGGCGTTATTCGAGGCAGGACATATCGGGGTGCAGTTTCGTCGCGACGGGCAGCCGTTCGCGCCCTTTGCGGATGTGGGTTTCTCGCTGGAGGCGGGCTGCTTGTACAACCTCACGGGCCCTTCCGGATCGGGAAAGTCCACTCTGTTGAACGCGTGCGCGCTCATGCTGCCGCGCTCGGGCGGCACGCTGGCGCTCGAGGGTATTCCCGTTGATCGGTTCAAGCCGATGGAATGGCGCCGGCGCGTGTGCCTGGTGCCTCAGGCTGCGTCGTTGGTGCCCGGCACGGTGCGGGACAACCTGCTGTTTCCCTGGACGCTGAAGGTGAATGCCGGCTCGCCGAAGCCCGATGACGACGTGCTGAACGAGATACTTTCCCTGGCGATGCTTGATGGCGTGACGCTCGATCACGCGGCGGCTCAGCTCTCGGGCGGCCAGCTTGCTCGGGTGGCGTTGCTGCGGGCCTTCGCCACACGACCGACCGTGCTGCTGCTCGATGAGGTGGAAGCGGCGCTTGATGAGGAGTCGGCCGTGGCCGTCAGTCGGCTTACGCGGGCGATGCTCGCGGGCGGGGCCGCCTGCTTGCGCATCCGCCATCGGGCCGAGGATGGCTACGCGTACGGGGTGTTCACGCTGGCCGATGGGAAGATGACCTACCATCAAAACGAGATCACGGCCGACAACGCACCCGCTACAAGCGCTGGAAAAGGATGCGACTCGCGAGCCGATGAAGTGCTTGCGAAGCTGAAAGCGGTGCCCAGCGCGCCTTCCGGTGTTTCCCCTCTTGTTGGTTCCGCATTCGACCCAGTCGCATCGCCAAGGAGCGGCTCGCCATCCTTGCAGTCTTCGTCGGCCGACCGAAAGCCGGTCGAGCCCTCTGCGAAGGGGGGCTCCCGATGACCGGCGGCGTGGTGAACATCGGGTATGTGGAACTGGTGGGCGCAAGCTTGCTCATGTTGGTGGCGGGTATTGTGTCGTGGCGCATGGGGCTCGGGCAGAGCCGCCGCATCGCCGTCTCTACCGTGCGGGCGTTTCTGCAGCTGCTCGCCATGGGTCTGCTTCTGGGCTATCTTTTCAAGTATCAGACGTGGTGGCTCGTGTGTTTGGTGCTGCTGGGCATGTGCATCGCGGCGACGCAGATCGCCACGGGCCGCACGAACAAGGTCGTGCGGGGGCTTTGGGCCGACGTTTTTCTTTCCATCACCGTGTCATCCATGGTCATCGCATTCATCGTGGTGGAAGGCATCATCCACGCAGATCCGTGGTACAACGCCATGCAGCTCGTGCCCATCTCGGGCATGATTCTCGGCAACACACTGGCCGCGGCAGCGGTGGCCACCGACCGCCTGTTTGCTAGCATGGATTCCCGTGCGAACGAGATATACATGATGGTTGCTTTGGGCGCCATTCCGCGTGAGGCGGCGTTTCCTTCCATCAAGGCGGCGGTGGGCGCCGGCATGACGCCGCTTTTGGCCCAGCTGTCGGCGGCGGGCATCGTGCAGATTCCCGGCATGATGTCCGGCCAGATTCTGGCGGGTGCCGATCCTGTTATCGCGGCGAAGTACCAGATCGTCGTGCTGCTCATGATTTCGGCGGCCACGACGCTCTCCGTTGTGATCATCTGCTTTCTCGCTTACAAGAAGCGCTTCTCCGTCGAAGGCTACTACTTGTCGCCGGCCCTGCGCGACGATGCCGGCGGGGCGGCCTAGCCTGGTGACGTGGGCTCGCTGGTGGCGTGGCCCCGCTGGCGAGACCGCCTAGCTGGCAAGCCTACGGTATGCCAACGGGTTGGCGTGAGGTGGTCGGGCGGCGGGGGCGTTCCCGTACCATGGAGGCGACGTTTGCCCCGACCGGTTAGGAGGTTCCCATGCTCGAAGGCGATAAGATCAAGGTGGCGCAGGGGGAGAATCCCTGCTATCTGCTGCTGGACCAGGCGAACCGCCATGGGCTCATTGCAGGAGCCTCGGGCACGGGCAAGACGGTCACCATGAAGGTGCTGGCCGAAGGGTTCGCCCAGGCCGGCGTGCCTGTGTTCATGGCTGACGTGAAGGGCGACGTCACTGGCATGGCCCAGCCTGGCGACGGTACCGAGAAAGTACGCGAGCGCGCGGCTGCCCTGGGCGCTGACGGCTGGGAGCCTCGGGGTTGCGACGTGCGCCTGTGGGATATGCTTGGCGGCGACGGCGTGCCCGTTCGCATCACCATTTCCGACATGGGGCCCGACTTGTTGGCGCGGCTGCTGGGGCTGACCGACGTGCAGCGCGGCGTGCTGGCCATCGCCTTCCGCATGGCCGACGATAACGGCATGCTGCTCATCGATCTGAAGGATCTGCGCGCCATGCTCGGCTATCTCTCCGAGCACGCCAGCGAGGTGGAAACGCTTTACGGCCGCGTGTCGTCACAGTCGGTTGGCGCCATTCAACGTGCGCTGCTCACCCTGGAAGATGCGGGCGGCGACATCTTCTTCGGCGAACCGGCGCTGGATATCACGGATTGGCTCGTGACCGACGATGCGGGTCAGGGCACCGTGAACATCCTGAACGCCGCGAAACTCATGGCATCGCCCCAGGTGTACGCCATGTTTCTGCTGTGGATGCTCAGCGAAATCTACGAGCTTCTGCCCGAGGCCGGCGACCTTCCCAAACCTAAGCTCGTGTTCTTCTTCGACGAGGCGCATCTGTTGTTCGACGACATGCCCAAGGAGCTGACCGACAAAATCGTGCAGACCGTGAAGCTCATCCGCTCCAAGGGCGTCGGCGTCTACTTCGTCAGCCAGTCGCCCGCCGACATTCCCGACGAAGTGCTCGCGCAGCTTTCCAACCGCATCCAGCACGGGCTGCGCGCCTACACGCCCGCCGAGCAGAAGGCGGTGCGCGCGGCAGCGGCGGCCTTCCGCGAGAATCCGGCCTTCGATTCCGCCGAGGCATTGCTGGAACTGGGCACCGGCGAGGCGCTCGTGTCGCTGCTGAATGAGGATGGCCAGCCGAGCATTGTGGAACGGGCGCGCGTGCTGCCGCCGGAGTGCCGCATGGCCGCTGCCGATGCGGCGACGCTGGAGGCGATCGGCGTGGCCCAGGCGCATCTGGTGGAGAAGTACGGCGAGGCCATCGACCGCGAGAGCGCCTACGAGAAGCTTGCCGCCGAGAAGAGCGCCGCTGCCGAGGCCGACGCGCTGGCTGCCGAGCGCGCCCAGCTGGAAAAGGAGCGCGCCGAATTCGAGAAGCAGAAGGCCGCCGAGGCCGATCGGGCCGCGAAAGCCGCGGCCAAGGAAGAAGAGCGTGCTGCCAAGGCTGCCGAAAGAGAGGCTGAGCGTGCCCAGAAAGCGGCCGAGAAAGAAGCCGAGCGCGCCGCTCGAGCTGCCGAGAAACAACGCGAGCAGGCCATGAAAACGGTCAGCTCCGTCATCGGCCAGATCGGGCGCGAGACGAGCCGGCAACTTTTGCGGGGGTTGTTTGGGAACTTGCGGAAGTAGGTTCTCGCTGCCGTACAATACTGCCCATGATATTGAATGGCCGCAACATAGATGGGCTGCGGGCGCCCCGGATCGCGACGCTGACGCGGCGACGCTTCGTGGCCGGTGCGGCGTGCGCAGTGGCGTGTGCGGCGGCGGGGCTGCTCGTCGGTTGCGGGTCGGCCTCTAGGTCGGCGGAGGTGGCCGCCATCGAGCCCTACGTGAGTCCCTACGATTGGTCCGGCCTCGTGCGCGACGGCGAGAAGCTGTCGTACTACGAAAACGATGCGCTCTGTTCGCGCTGGGGCATCGATGTGTCGGAGCACCAGGGCAACGACATCGATTGGGCCGCCGTTGCCGACGCCGGCGTGCAGTTCGCTTTCGCCCGCATCGGCAACCGAGGCGCCACGGAAGGTGCGCTTTCCGCCGACGAGTTCTTCTTCCAGAATGCCGTTCGCGCCGGGGAGGTGGGCATCCAGGTGAGCGCCTATTTCTTCTCCCAGGCGCTGACCGAAGACGAGGCTCGCGAGGAGGCCCAGTTCGCTCTGGATAACCTGCGCGAAACCGAGGCCTCCGGCGCCACCTTTGCCTACGTCGCCTACGACCACGAGCCCGTGGAGATCGAGGGCGCCCGGGCCAACAACCTCTCCAGCGAGCAGCTGACCGCCAACGCCCGCGCGTTCTGCGAGGTCATCGCCGCGGCCGGCTACGCGCCCATGCTCTACGGAAACCAGCGCGACCTGCTGCGTCTCGCGCCCGAGCTGCGCGCTGCCTATCCAGTGTGGTTGGCCGAGTACGATGTGGAAGCTCCCACCGCGCCGCTCGACTTCGCCATTTGGCAGTACACCAACGCCGGCACGGTTCCCGGCATCCCCACCGACGTCGATTTGAATGTGTGGCTTGAGCCGCAGAAGTAAAGGAGTCCTGTGAACATCAACAACGCCATTCTGCATGTGTTCGATTTCGTGTCCTGCGTGAACGTGTTCGCGCAGGTGCCCATGGATCTCGGAAACAAGGCCGCCAAGCGCTACGTCGCGTCTCAGGCCAAGCGCACCTTAAGCAACCTGGACAGCAAGCGCGGAACGTTCGCGGAGAACAGCCTGTTCGCCGAGGAGCTCCGCTCCTATTTTCGGGGCGAGCGCGATTTCGTGGGGCTGTCCCAGCAGATCGGCGAGTTTGTCGTCGGCGAGCTGTCGCGCATGGAAAAGACGCCCTCCACTGACCTGCTCGTCATCGATTTCGAAGGCGACGCCGATCAGACGGTGCGCGAGATGACCGACGAGGAGGCCGAGGCCGCCTACAAGGCTCGCGGCCCGCGCTACTTCGCCATCATTTTGCTGGAGAGCCGCCAGGCCTACATGCACGAGGTGGGCAGCAACGATTTCGGCGACACCGCCACCACCATCGCGCGCCATCACGCCATTCTGCCGAACCCGTCTCAGAAGGTGGCATCCTTCGCGCTCATCTCCGCCGACGACATGGCCGTGTGGTTCGTGGATAAGGAACGAGAGATTGCTGGCGAGAAACGCTGGATCATCCCCGATGGTCTGCTGCAGTGCTCCATGGAAGCTTCCAGCCGCGAAGTGCTGCAGGCGGTAACCACCGTGGTGGAAGAGGTGGCCGAGGAGTTCGGCGCCAACACGGCCGTGGCGCTTTCGCGGGCAAAGGCCTACGTGGCCGAGAATGCCGAGGAATCCGACGAGGTGGACGCCCGCGAGCTGGGCCGCGAGGTGTTCGCCGACCAGCCCCGCGTCGCCGAGCGCTTCGAGGCCGCTGTGGAAAAGGGCGCCCTGCCCGAGCGCGTCGTGGTGGAAAAAGCCGTGGCCAAGCGGGTCACCAAGAGCCACAAGATTCGCACCGACACGGGCATCGAGCTCACCTTCCCGGCCGAGTACGGCGAGAACTCCGACTTCATCGAGTTCTTCAGCACCCCGGATGGGCGCATCGAGATCGCCCTGAAGAACATCGGCGCCATCGAGAACCGCTAGGATGTCTATCGGAAAAACCGAGGGCCGTGCGCCTGCAAGAGGGCTAGAATGGGGAACGATTCAACGAACGCCCCTTGCCGGCCCGCGCGGTCGGCCGATTTCGAAGGGAACCTTATGACGAACCTCTACGAACGCGAAGACGCCTACATCCCCCGCGTGGCCGCTATCCACGATTTGTGCGGCTACGGCAAGTGCTCGCTGGGCGTGGCCATTCCGGTGCTGTCCGCCGCCGGCTGCGACGTGTGTCCCGTGCCCACGGGCCTGTTCTCCAGCCACACGGCCTTCCCCGGATGGTACATGCACGATACCACCGACATTCTGGGCGATTATCTGGCTGCCTGGGCGGGTATTGGCGTGGAATTGGACGCGGTGTATTCCGGGTTCCTCGGCGCCCCCGAGCAGGTAGACATCATCAAGCAGGTGTGGGAGACCTACCCGAAGGCCCTGCGCGTGGTGGATCCGGTCATGGCCGATCACGGCAAGGTGTATCCCACCTACACGCCGGAGCTGGTGGAAGCCATGGGTACGCTGGCCAACGGTGCCGACATCCTGACGCCCAACCTCACCGAGGCGGCCATCATCTTGGGTCGCGAGTGGCAGGGTGCCGACGTGGACGAGCCCACGGTGCGTGAGATGATCCTGGAGCTGCGCGAGCGCGGCGCGAAGAACGTGGTGCTGAAGGGCATCGAGCACGGCGACGGCCTCATCCACAACTACGTGTGGGGCGACGCCATCGACTTCACGGAAACCACCAACGCCAAGCTGCCCTACATGCTGCACGGCACGGGCGACGTGTTCGCGAGCACCCTGCTCGCTGCGGTGATGGCCGGCTCGAACCTGGCCGAGGCCACGGCCTTCGCCGCCGACTTCACGGCCGACGCCATGCTCATCTCCGCCAAGCAGCCCAATTTCGAAGACCGCGGCGTCTCCTTCGAGCCTTTGCTCGGGAAGGTGACAGCCCTGCTGGGGTAAAGGTTCGTGCTTTCGCGCGGCTCGCACCGGGAAGAGTGTGGGCCGCGTTGCAGAGCAGCACATCTACCGCAAGGGTTCGCTATTTTGCGAAATGATGCCGTAGGGCTGATTGAGGCTTCTCTGTATTTCCCCTATTTTTTCCCTTATTTCCCTATTTCTTCCCTTATTCACTTATTCCTTCTCTTATTTTGGGTTCTGAAGGGAAGAGAGGCACGGAAGGGGCTATCTCGTCGCCCATTCGGCCCGTCGCAGCGAAGCCCAGTTCTTCATAACGTGTGGCAAGAAGCTGGTGGAGCGCTGCCCAGTTAAGGCTCTGACCGTCGCCGAGCGGCCCTTCTCTTTCGAATGCTAGTCTTGTGTGAGGACTTCGGCGGCGGCAATGAGAGCCGCTCCATCTACGTGCGTCCGATATGAGTTGTTAATCTCAGCTTCCCAAGTTGCATCCGTCGGAACAACGCGGGCTACTTCATCGCCCTCTTCGTTTAAAGCAACGTAGGCATCGTCCTTGCGACGCACTATGAGCACCTCGCCGGTGTCGCAGCGCACCGAGCTCCGATGCTCGTGCAGCCGCGCGTACTGAGAGCCCCATTCCACCATTGAAAGCAGCACGGGCCTCAGGCTTTGGCCCAAGGCGGTAAGCGTGTACTCTACGCGAGGGGGCACTTCGGCGAAGGTCTCGCGGGTAAGCAGGCCGTTCTCCTCCATGGTACGCAAGTTCTGCGTGAGTACCTTGGTCGACACGCCGCCGAGGGCCTTGCGAATCTGCCCGAAACGTCGCGTTCCGTAGATAAGCTCTCGCAAAATAAGCACCACCCAGCGGCTACTGATGAGCGAAAGGGTAACTTCAACGGGGCAACGAGGAAGAGAATGAGCAGAAGGCGTGGTCATTTTACAGCTCCTACCTTAATAGATTCAAAATGAAACTATATAACAAAATAGTTCCTACTTTCCATAATACTGTACAGCATTATATACTCTCTCCGGCAAATCGCAACCGAGAGAAAGAGAGCGAACCATGCAGGAAGTCGTTGAGTTCCTTACCGCAAATCCCGTCCAGTATCTGGCTACGGTCGGTGCCGATGGGAAGGCGAAGTGCCGCCCCTTCATGTTCCTGATGGAGCACGAAGGAAAGCTGTGGTTCGGCACCAACAATCAGAAGACCGTGTTTGCCGAGATGCAGGAAAATCCGTACGTGGAGGTTTGCGCGTCCACCCCTGATTTCCGGTGGATCCGCTTGGGAGGGAAGGCGGTGTTCGAGGACAATCGCGCCGTGAAAGAAGCCTGCATGAACATCCCCATGCTGAAAGACCAGTACCAGACGGCGGATAACCCCATTTTCGAGGTGTTCTACCTGACTGATGGAGAGGCGACCATTGCCGATATGACTGGCAATGCGCCCACGGTGGTGAAGCTGTAGGCTGCTTTATCGAGAAAAGGAAGCGGATCGGGCTTTCACCTAGCCTCCCCTGTGAGAGCCCATTCGACGCATGAACGATGTGAGAGAAGCCGGTGCTGTTGGGGCGCCGGCTCGTATGAGAAAGTGTCGCTATGGATATCACTCCTTTCGCCGTGAATCAGTTTATTCCGCATCCTATGATGGTGTTTGCTGCGAGCACCTACAACAAGGACGAGTCGCCCCATCTTGCCCTTGTCAGCTGGGTGAACTTCTATTGGGACGACGGACTTGGGGTTACGCTGTGCATGGATGGTGATAAGGCGGTGAAACGGAACTTCGAGCGTGAGGGGGCGCTAGTTCTCAACGCGCTGTCGCGCGATATGTTCGATGCGGTAGAGGCCCTTGGTCGCGCCTCGGGGGCGGAAAAGGACAAGGCCATCGCACGCTTCGCCCTAGAGGCTGCCGAGCACGTGCATGCGCCCCGGCTGTGCGAGAGCCCTCTGCGCTATGAACTCAGCTTGCGGGAGAATTTTTCCTATAAGGGCAGCAACCTCTACCTGTGCGCTATAGACAGCGTCTCGGCAGCCGATGACGCTGTGAGCGACGATGGCTCCTCTTACGATATCGTCGCGGCAAATCCGCTTTTGGCGTCCCAAAAGAACTACTGCTGCTTGGGCGCGCAAGATGTGCTCGGCGCATGGTGCTAGGTGCTGCCCCTTCGCAACGTATTTCGACGTTCATGTTCGACTATTGCGATTTTGCAACAGCTGTCAGATCGCAGCGCGAAGGCCGAATCGCTACAATGGAACAGTCGTCAGTCCATGAGAAGGGGTTTGGTTGGAGCGGCGTCGCCTTGCAAAAAAGTTCTTTCTGCTTGCCGGTGTGGTAAGCGTGCTTGTGCTGTGCGTGTATCTCGCCTGGTTTTACCACGCCCAAAGTGTCGAGAATGAGCGGCGCGCTCTCGCTGAAGCCCGTGTGCTGTCTGCGGAGATCGGGGCGGCTTGGGACTATATCGATGCCGTCCAGCCGCAGATCAACCGCGAGACGGGTGAAACCTCGGGAGTCTATTGCGCAGTGGCGGCCAAAGACATCGCCAAGCGCTTCTCTGCTGGATCTGCCTATTCGATTCGCTATATTCGTGAAAATCCCCGTAACGCCGAAGATGTCCCCGACGGTTTTGAGCGCAAAGCGCTTGCCGTCTTCGAGGAGGGCGTCGTTGAAGAGTGCTACGGGCTCGAGCATCAAGGAGACAGTTCGGTCTTCCGCTATGTGGGCCTGCTTGAAGTAGAAGAGGGATGCCTGCCGTGTCATGGTGACCCGGCAGGCGAGAAGGATATCACTGGCTATGCGAAAGAGGGCATGACCGAGGGGGATGTGGCCGGCGCGGTATCCATTGTCATGCCCATGGACTCCATTATTGCCGACGCAAAGGCCGACCTGGCCGGTACAGTGGTATTTTTCTGCGTGCTCATGGGGTCGGTCACGCTGATTCTCGCATTGGGCCTGCGCACCTGGATTACCGCTCCCATTGTTGACGAGAACAAGAAGCTGCGCCACGAAGCCGAGGACCAGTCGAACTTCCTTACCATCATTACCCATGAGCTGAAAACGCCGCTGTCGTCTATTCTCGCCTTTACGGAGTTATGGAAAGAGCGCGTGCCCGATGACTCGCCAGAAAGCCGTGCGCTGGTAAATGAAGTGGAAACGAACGCACGCGTGCTGCTGGCGATGATCAACAACGTGCTCGATGCGGCAAAGTTGGAGGCAGGCACGCTCAGTCTCGCCCAAGACGAGTTCGACGTATACGATTTAGCTGGTCAAGTGAAGGCTACTATGGGGCCGCTGGCCAAGAAGAAGAATGTATCTCTTAAGGTGAAGGTGAGTCCCGATACCCCCTTGCTTTTGGGCGATGAGGAAGTGCTGCGCCGTATCGTCGTGAATTTAGTGAACAACGCGCTGCGATTCACCGATTCAGGAGGTTGGGTTGAATTGCAGCTCGCCTATCGAGAAGGACGGTTCGTCATTTGCGTGTGCGACAACGGCTGCGGTATTCCTGCCGAACAGCTCGATCATGTCTTCGATCGTTTCGTGAGCGCTCCCCATTCGGAAACAACGAGCGAGGGGGGCACGGGCCTCGGTCTCTCCATTGTGCGCAATTTCTCTGCCATGATGGGCGGCAATGTTTCAGTGAAAAGTGTGGACGGGGAGGGTAGTTGCTTCACGGTGGAGCTGCCTCTGCCGGCCATTCCTGACGAAATCGAGGAGATCGAGGACATCGGTGGCGCGGGGAGTCTGCAGGGGGAATCGTCCGTTGATCCGTTGCCTTTCCGTGAAGGAGGAGACAGTGAGCCGTCGTGATGCGTTGATCCTCATTGCCGACGACGATAGTAGCTCGAGCAGTGCTATCGAGAAGATGCTTGCCAAGGATGGCCATCGCTGCTTGCGCGCGACGAACGGTCAGGAGGCGCTTCGTTTGTTTCGGGATGGCCAGCCCGATTTGATCATCCTCGATGTGATGATGCCGGTGCTCGATGGCTTTCAGGTATGCGAGCGCATTCGCGAACATGATCGCGTTACGCCGGTGCTGTTCCTCACGGCCAAGGGCGACATCGTAGACAAACGCATCGGGTACGGCATCGGTGGCGACGATTATCTGGTCAAACCATTTAGCGGAGAGGAACTGCGGTTGCGGGTGGGAGCGCTTTTGCGTCGTGCTCGGATCGCGAGGGAGGCTACGGCACGCGTGCCCCAGCGCGAAGTGTACCGGGCGGGCGATTTGGAAGTAGACGTGCGCACCGGGAACGTGCGTTTGGCAGGCAAGCGAATCGAACTTACTCCCAAGGAATCACGGATCATGGCGGTGCTGGCATCGCATCCGGGG
Organism: Adlercreutzia sp. CNCM I-6215; assembly: GCF_977072315.1. Classification (NCBI taxonomy): domain Bacteria; kingdom Bacillati; phylum Actinomycetota; class Coriobacteriia; order Eggerthellales; family Eggerthellaceae; genus Adlercreutzia; species Adlercreutzia sp. CNCM I-6215. Next base: position 153,398 of record NZ_CDRVMA010000005.1, read on the forward strand.
GAGGTGTACAGCAAGCGCGATCTTATCGAGGAGATTTGGGGAGAGGAGTATCTGGACTCGTCTATCGCCATTTCCGTGTACATACGACGCATTCGAGCCAAGTTGGAGCCGGATCCGAGCGAGCCGCGCTACGTGCAGACGGTATGGCACTGCGGTTACCGGCTGGCAGATGAGGAAGACGAGAAGCGGGACAGTTCTGGGGAATAATCTCGCCTATAGCTTGCGCAAAAATTGCAATAGGGCGAGGACGCCCATTGCGAAAGCGCAATAGTATCGGTTTACGGCTGAGCTTCTTCTAAGATGATTCGTAGAAGGTTGGAAGGTTGCATCGTTCGAACGACCGATGAGAGGAGGAAGCGATGAAAACCATAAAACCGAGAAAAATCGCCCTTGCCGGTACGGTGGTGGCGGCTGTGGCGCTGGTCGGCTGCCTTGGCTGCGCAGCCCAGACTCAAACGGCGGACACAGGTGCCGCGCAGGAGCCGGTTCAGCAAGAGCAGACGGAGCAACAGGCCGCTGCTCCGGAGAAGGTGGCCAAAAAGACGCTCGCTGAGTGGGTAACCACTTATTCCAACCAAGGCAACAGCTATATGGAAGCGAAGATGGCCCACACCTATGACGCCTTTGCGGGGGCGAGCCAGCAGGCTTTTGGCGGGGAGGATGCAGCGGTGGCTTGCGCCGCCTGCCACGCCCGAGAGGACTTCCAAACGGTTTATAACGAGCAAGGCGAGACGATTCTTGACAAAAACGCCTCTGACTACGAGATGGAATGGTCCAATTGTACCAATTGCCACGTAGGCGATCCTGGTGACGGTAAAGTAGAGGGTGGCAACGCCTATGGTGATGCTACTTCCGCGAGCGCCAAGGCATTGTTCCCCGAGGAGGACTATGTATGCGGTCAGTGCCACGCCATGTTCCCCGGCGCGGCCTATCTTGAGGATGCGAACAAGGGTATCGATCAATACAAGTATGGCTTCGAGCCTGAAGAGATGCTTCGTGCCATGAAAGAGTATTACGAGGCGAATCCAGTTACTGAAACAACGATTTGCGCCGGCATGGTAGGGGTTCCCATGCTTGATCCCGAAATTGATACGATGCTGTACCTCACGGACGCTTGCACCGAATTGGAGCTCTTCCAGGACGGCAACCATCAGAAGATGGGCCTCACCTGCACGGACTGCCATATGCCCCAGACCGAGGCCGCCGATGGCGCCACCTACACGCACCACAACATGACGCAATCGCCGCTTGAGAACCCGGCCGCGCTGGAAAAGTGCCTCACGTGCCACAAGAGCCAGGGCGTTGAAGATGCTGACGCCATGGTTACGTTCGTCAAGGGCAAGATGGACGAACTCGCGCAGATTCAGCAGGCTACCAAGACCAAGCTGGACGAGTTCCATGCTAAGCTGGCCGAGGTTGTGGCCGCTGGCAACGCCGATGAGACAAAGCTGCAGGCCGCCAAGGATGCTTACAATCTCGCTAACGTGTACTTCCTGTACCAGGGCACCGCGATGCGTCCCACCGACGGTTCCATGGCCGCCATGAACTTTAGCAAGAGCGTTGAACAACTACAGAAGGCCGACGATGCCATTGCCGAGGGCATGGCTCAGATCGCCTAGCTTTTGCTAGGGGCGCGTGAAGCACGTAGCTGAAAGACAAACTGCTCCTTTCCCGAAGGGCCGCCGCAATGGCGGTCCTTCGGCGTCTTTCGCATTCGGATTGGGTGTGAGGCTGGTTCTTAAGCCTTGCCGGTGGCGTCCTTCAAAAGGTCGGCGAGCTCGGCGTCGGTGAGGTCGTAGTGGTACATGGTGTGGAAGTACGCGCGGGTCACGTCCTCGATGGAGTCGTCGAAGGCATCGGGATACAGAAGGCGCGGCAGCCACTGCAGGCCCATGAGCTGGTTGACGGTGGGCGGGTTGTTCAGCCAACAGTAGGGCACGTTGGGTACCTGGTAGTAGTTGCCGGAGTCGATGGCGGCAATGCCGGCCCATGCCGGGTCGTCGTCCACAGTGTCGTAAATGCTGTCCGCCTGGAAGACGATGAGATCAGGGTTCCACAGCGCGATCTGCTCGAGGCTGATCTCATTGCCGTTGCCCTTGCCGGACACGTCGTCTACCACGACCACGTTGTCGGCCACCATGTCCACCACAGCCGCCTGGAACGAAGTCTTGGCGATGGCGTTCAGGCCGTTGTCGCCCAGCAGGTAGGCCATGCGCACGCGCTCGTTTTCGGGAATGTTCTCCATGGTGGTGACCGTCTTGTTGTACACGTCGGTGCAGTAGGTGGACAGCTCGCTCCCGCGCTCTTCCATGCCCAGAAGCTCGCCCAAGCGCTCGTAGGCCGCACCGTAATCGGACAGCTTCGCCTCGATGAAGATGACCGGAATGCCCAGCTGCTCCTGCAGCGCGTCCAAGTCCTCCTTGGCGCCCTTCTTCGCCTCGCCGGTGTCGATGATGACCTGGGGCGCGGCGGCGGCCACGGCCTCGCGGTTCAGGTCGTCCTTGGCGCCGAGCACCGCGCCGAACACCGGGTAGTTGGCGAACTTCTCACCGAAGATCTTCAGCTGGTCGTCGTTGAGCTCCTGGGCCAGGCCCACCATCTTGTCCGGGGCCATGGTGAGCAGCACCTGCTGGGCCGTGAAGCCCGACGGGCAGATCTTGTCGATCTGGGCCGGCAGCTCCACGGTGCGCCCGAGGTCGTCGGTGAAGGTGATGGCGCCGCTTTCGGCCTCGGTAGCGGCCTGGGCGTCGGCGTTCGCCTCCTGCTCGGTGGCCGGTGCAGTGGGCTCGGCCGCTCCATTACCCTCACTGTTGGCGCATCCGGCGAGCCCCAGGGCCAAGCAAGTGGACAGGGCGAGCGCTCCAGCCAGAGCCGCGATGCGCCGTTTGTTCCTCGTCGGTTTCAGCATTCGTTTTCCTTTCCTTCCAAGGGGTGCCAGGTTCTACTGGCGTTCTATCTCGCGTACGGGCACGCAGACGCGCACCTTGTCGCCATAAAGAGAGTTGACCTCCACCTCGAGGTCGTACAGCTCGCTGATGAGCTCGGAGGTGATGACTTCGCGGGGATCGCCGAATGCCTTAAGGCCGCCTTCGGAAAGCACCATGGTGGCATCGGAATAGAGAAAGGCGTGGTCGGGGTTGTGGGTCGATTGCACGATGGAGAGCCCCTCGCGGGCCAGCTGCCGCACGCAGGACAGCACGCGCATGGTGTTGCCGTAATCAAGCGCGCTCGTGGGCTCGTCCATGATGATGGTCTGGGCGTTTTGCGCGAGCGCCCGAGCGATGAGCACGAGCTGCTGCTCGCCGCCGGATATCTGCGTGTAGGTGCGATGGGCCAAGTGCTCGATGCCGATGCGGGCCAGCGCCTCGTGGGCTCGCTGCAGCTGGGCCTCGCCGGGCGTGGCGAGCATCTTCAGGTCGTTGCCCGTGGCCATGAGTACCACGTCGACCACTTCGTAGTCGTACACCGGCGCGTGCGACTGGGGAATGTAGGAGATCTCGCGAGCGCGCTCCCGCACCGAAAGCGCGCGCAGATCCTTCCCGTTCACCAGAATCGTGCCGCTATAGTGCGGGGAAAGCCCCAGGATACAGCGGAACAAGGTGGACTTGCCCACGCCGTTGGGCCCGAGCACGTTCACGAGGCACCCGTCGGGAATGGAAAACGAAAGGTCGTGCAAGATCTCGCGGCTTCCGTAGGAGAAGCTCAAGTTGGTCACATCGATGCTCATAGCTTCTTCTTCCGCGTTATGAGGTACAGGAAGAACGGCGCGCCCACGAAAGCGGTGAGGATGCCGATGGGGATTTCGGCGGTGGTGGCCAAGCGGGCGACGTCGTCCACGATGAGCAGGAAGCTGGCGCCCATGAGCATGGATGCGGGAATGAGGCGGCGATAGTCGGCGCCGACGAGCATGCGGCACAGATGCGGAATGACGAGGCCCACCCAACCGATCATGCCGGTGACGCAGACGCTCGCGGCGGTGACGAGCGTGGCGGCGATGATGACGACGATGCGGGTGCGTCGGGCGTTCACGCCCATGGTGGCGGCCTCGTCGTCGCCCATGGTGAGGATGTTGATGCGCCAGCGCAGGGCGAACAGCGTAGCGCAGCCGATAAGCATGATGGGGAACACCATGCCGATGTCGCGCATGTTCGCGCCGGTGAGTGAGCCCATGAGCCAGTAGGTGATGTCGGCCAGCTCGTCAGTGGGGTCGGCCACCAGTTTGGCGTAGGAGACGCCGGCTTGGAACAGTGACGACACCATGACACCGGCGAGCACGACCACCATCATGTGGTTGCCGCGGGCTCGCGTGCTGATAAGCAGCACCAATAACACGGTGATCAGGGAGAATCCGAAGGCGAAGAGGGATGTTGTGAAAGAGCTCACGCCGAGAAGAATAGCCACGGCCGCGCCGAACGCGGCGCCCTGGCTTGCGCCCAAAATGTCGGGGGAGACGAGCGGGTTTTGGAAGGTGCCCTGGTAGGCGGCGCCGGCGCAGGCCAGGCAGCATCCCACCATGAGGGCCAGCAAAATGCGCGGCAGCCGCACGTTGAAGAAGAGCGTCACCTGCTGTTCGGTCCAGATGGGGTCAAGCGGGACGATCTGGTTGACGAGCATGGCCACAGCTTGAGCCGGATCGATGGGGTAGCGGCCCAGCAAAAGGGAGATCGCGGTCGCGCCAATGAGGATGAGGGCAAGGGCCAGCACGACAAATCGAGCCCTCCGAGAGGCGGCCGAATGAAGCATGGGTTTTACAGTGCTCGTTTGCATGGCATCTATTATATTCTCAGTCATGAATGATTTACAAGAGAGAATTATTCATGAAGTAAAATGATTTACAAGAGAGAACAATTCGGTAGGATGAGTACTGAGCAAAAGCGCCCGGAATGTCGGGTCGCTATCATCTGAGAAAGGACGAAAGCCATGGGTTGCGCCGAGAAAGACTGCTGCACGAAGGGGGTTGCGACGGGGGCCATTGCGTTTCCCGGCACAAACGAGCCGAATACGCCCTGGAAGCTGTACAACCACCTGATCGCCGGCATTCCCGAGGACGTCGTGGTGCGCGACTATTGTCTGGGTACCCACTGGTCCTACGTGGAAGCCGACAGTGGCATGGGGGTGAGCTTCACCACCACCGGCGGCGCGCGTCGTGGCTACACGGGCGACCTGAGAGGGATGTCCCTGCGCGAGGTGGCGGAGCTTTCTAAGTCCTGGTGCTTCGAGGAGGCGAGCCTGGGCGTGGCGGCGCTGAACGCCTGGTACTCCCAGCGGTCGCTGCTGGATCCGTTGGGGTGCACCTACGATGCGGCGGTGGAGGTACCCGACGGCACCATCCGGAAGATGGACGCTTTCGAAATGTACCGTCCGCAGATCAGCGCTGCCGGCGGGGATGCGCGTGTGGTCGTGGTGGGGCACTTTCCCCATGTGGAGCGCATCGAGGAGTACGCGCGTCTGACGGTGCTGGAGCGCAAGTGCTCTCAGGCCGGCGACGTGCCCGACCCGGCTTGCGAGTACGTGATCCCCGGCGCCGACTATCTGTTCATGACCGGCGTGACCCTCATCAACAAGACGGCCCCGCGCCTGCTGGATTTAGCGGCGAACGCCACGACGGTGTTCGTGGGGCCCAGTGTGGTCATGGCGCCGTTTCTTTTCCGCTGGGGCGTGGACATGCTGGCCGGCAGCGTGGTGGCCGACCCCGACAAGGCTCGCTTCGCCGTCAAGAACGGCGCCGGCCAGTTCTTCGGCGAGGCGCTGACCATGGCCGCCCTGCGCAATCCGGAGGCATAGGTGCTGTTTCTTCTCACGGGCGAGGTGCAAATAGGAAAGACGCGCTGGCTGGAATCGCTGGTGGCGGAGCTGGGCGCTTTCGGGGTGCCCTGCGCCGGCGTGCTTGCTCCCGGGCAGTGGGTGCCCTCGACGGGGCCGCACGCCGATGCGAACGGCTTCGAGAAGCTGGGCATCGACAACGTTCTTCTGCCCGGGGGCGAGCGCGTTCCCTTCGCCCGGCGCGGCGACTTGGCCCGGGCCGACGGCACCTTCGACGAAGAGAGCCAAGCGGCGAAGGCGGAGCTGGCCTGGCACATCGACGACGCTGCTATCGACCGCGTGAACGCCCACTTCGACGAGATCACCGCGCACGCCAGCGCGGCTGCGCCCGTCGGTGCCAAACCGCATTCCGAGCGGAGTGCCGAAGGTGCAGAGTCGAAGGATCCCTCCCGCGCTCCCGGCCTCCTCATCGTGGACGAGCTGGGCCGCTTGGAAATCTGGCGTGGTGGCGGCCTTACCTCGGCCATGGCCCTGCTTGCCCAGGGCCCAACGCCGGTCTTCCCCCATGCGTTGGCCGTCGTGCGCGATTATCTGCTCGACGACACCGAGGCCCTCCTTGCCGAAGCGTGGCCTGACCGCTGCCGCATTTCTCCCGATGATACAGGTCGAGCCGTTATCCTGTCCGCCTGTGAGTTTGGGGCGTAAGGGACAGCGGCTCGACAAGACGGGTTTTGGTCGAGATGGCTACTGGGCAGCCAGATTCTGAGCAATCATTCGTGCGAAAGTTACTGTCCTGCCGCAAGCGTTGCCGGTCGACAGGTTCGGATAAGTCATGGAATAGTATCCTCCAGAATCGTTGCCTGTGACATACAGGCCTTCAATGGCGCTTCCATCTTCGCGCAGTGCTTGACCTTGGGTGTTTATCACGATACCGTCCATGGTGCATAGCAAAGCGCCTGTGGTACGTACGCCGAAGAAGGGAGGTTTGCGTACAGGGGAAAGCCGGAATGGTTCCTTGCCGAAGTCGTCATCGCGCTGGTTGTCGTAATTCTGGTTGTTTCGTTCCACCGTTTTCGCGAGGGCTTCTGCAGGAAGACCAAGCTTTTCGGCGAGCTCCTCGATGGTGTCGGCTTGCTGAATGTGTCCGGCTTTAAGTGCCTCCTCGTTCATGGCCGTCACCACTTCGATGGGCAGGTTCGGAGCCGCTCCATTATCAAAGGGGAACATGCGCGAGCAGCCATGCATGTCGAACTGTTGAGCGTAGGTCTGCCAGTCTGCATCCCAGAGGCACACGTGGATATTTCCTGGTTGCGATGCATCGGCGTGCAGGATGAAGTCATAGGTGCCGGACTCGTTGCAGAAGCGCTCGCCATTGAGATTGACTTTCAACCAGGGTTGGCTTCCCATCCAGAATACCATGGCAGTACCACAGTCGGCGCCTCCCAGGGAGTCGGCGGGAACGCTTGCTCGGTCGAAAAGCATGCTAGAGTGTGTTTCGTCCATTTTTGCCCCAACGCGAAGGCACGCCTTTATGCCGTCTCCCTCACAGCCCGGCTGCGCTGAGTTGTAAGCGTAAATGCTGGTCGTGTGAGGCTGGAGCTGCTTAAGAAGGTCGAGATTCGCGGCGTAACCGCCTGTGCATACAAGAACGCCCTTGCTTGCGTTGACGCGAATGTAGCCGTCAGCGCCCTGCCCTATGGCACCGGTCACGCGATCGTTTTCGACGGTGAGGCTCACCATGGGCGTTTGGTAGCGGAACGTTACATGGCCCGTCTTCTCTGCGTAGTCAGTCAGCACAGTGAACCCGTCGAGCGATCCATCGACTGGCCAGGCGGGAGAATGCCCTGTAGCCCAATGTCGGTAGTTGACTTCATGCTTTTCCTCGGCAGCCTCATGCCAAAGCGCGATACCGTAAGAGGAGAGAACGCTTTCGTACCAGTCGATGGTCTCGCCCGATCGCTCAAGCCAGACCTTGTGTAACGCGAGATTGCATTGGCCCGCAGCGTAATGATCCATATCTCGCAAATAACCAATTGCGTCGATTTCATAGCCACTCTCCTGCTGCAAGCGAGAGTTAACGCCTGCAAGATCGTCACGCACGACGCCGCCGTTGAACTTCTCCATGACGAAGGTTTCCATGCCGGCATCTCCAGCGGCGCAGGCCGCAAAAAGACCGCCCGTGCCAGCGCCGATCACCAAAAACTCCGTGTCAATGGTTTCGACAATTTCATCATCGGAGATGTTCGGGGCATCCCCGACCCAGTCTGAGGGATCGTGCGATCCCGCCTCAGGCGAAGTGTTTGCTAGGGGATCCGCAGTCTTCGGGGTGCATCCTGCAAGGCCGAACAAGGCGCCGGCTCCCGCGAAGGCGCTACCTGCCAAAAACCCTCTGCGGCTTACAAGTCCCTTATTGTCCATTTCAGTTCCTTCCTTTTTTCCATGAAAGCGTGGGATTGCGTGGAGAAAAGCCTTTGGAGCTCAAGTCCGCACTGAGCCTGTTGCTGTTTAAAAACGGTCGGGCGGTTTTACCCGCCCGACCAGGGAGGGGAGGGCTTGATCTATCGTAACGCGTGTTCTTAGGCGTTGTAGATTGATTGGGCTACCGCATAGCCTGCGCCGAGTGATCCGACACCGCGCCCACCGCAGGCTGCCTCGCCTACGACGTAGAGCCCCGGTACAACATTTCCGGTCGCATCGAGCGCGCGGTGGGCTGAGTCGGTTGAGATTCCGTCCATCGTGATGTGCATCGCCCAGGTGCGTGGTGATGCATAGAATGGAGGATTATCCAGGGGGGCATTGGGCCCGAAGCTGGATCGGCCGAATTCTGGGTCGTTGAAAGTATGAGTCATCTCGTTGTAATCGGCGACGGTTTTCAGGAATGTTGTCTCGTCGACGCCCATGAGGGTCGCAAGTTCTTCAAGTGTGTCGGCGCGGTAGAGGATGCCCCGCTCGATGGCGTACTCGACGTCCATGCCCGTGTGGGTCTTACCGTCCGTGATCATGGAGCTGTCGTGGTCGACCACCTGGAAACCCACACCCCCGTCCTGCTCCATCAGGGCGATCGTCATGTCAGTTCGACTGCCACCCTCGTCGCAGAAGCGTTTGCCGGCCTTGTTCACGTAGATGCTCTCATTGGTGGTTCCGACGGTTGTTTCGGTGGCGTAGAGCACGGTGTCCACGAAGGGGAAGACCATCTGGTTGAAGGGCAATTCGGCGAAGGCGGCGCCTACTTCTGTGGCCATGCGGATGCCGTCTCCAGTGTGTCCGTAGTTGTTGTCGCAGTGGAAGGTGTCGAGATCCTTCCAGTTCCACATCTTGTCGTGCTCTTTCAGCATATCCTGGTTGTCGGCATAGCCTCCAGAGGCGATAACGACACCGTCTTTTGCGCGCACGGTGTACGTGTTGCCGTTTGCACTGCTGCCAATGACGCCAGTTACGCGATCGCTTTCGGTGATGAGCTCGGTTGCCGGCGTGGCGAACAGGATGCGAAGATCGAGTCCTTCCATCTCTCGTTCGAACACGTTGAAATAGCCTTCTCCATTCACGTCTTCTGAGGAACCCGAGAAATGCGCCCAAGAATAACCGGGAATTGCGACGAGCGGCATCCAGGGAAACTGCATGGTGTCGAGCCATGCCGTGCCCCCCTCCACATCCGTTGCATAAGTGTGTTGGAAGTCGTAGGTGTTGCCCTCAAGCATGCAGAGTTGCAGCGCAAGGAATTCGGGCGAGCTAAAGAGTTTGGTGTTCCCGTTTGCGTAGTAGTCGTCCCATTGTTGCTGCACCTCATCTACCAGAGAGGCGTCAAGCCCGGCGTCTCGATTGAACTGAAGAACTTCTTGGAAGATCTTCAGGTAGCCGTCGTTCACTTCGACGCGTAATTCTTCGGGTGCGTTGGCATACTCGATGAAACCGCCACTCACGAGGGCGTTGCCGCCCATGCTCGAGGACTTCTCGAACACGACGACCTTCGCTCCCTGCTGAGCAGCTGCTAGTGCAGATGCCATTCCAGAAATGCCGGCGCCTATGACGGCGAGGTCGCATTCGATCTCCTCGTCGGCTGGCTGCTCTTTGGGAACCTCCGCACGCTTCAACGCGCTCACGTCGCCATCGGCTTGACGCGCGCAGTCTTCTACGGCCGAGAGCAGCGCGAGGGATGAAAGCGTCGCTCCCGTCACCGCGTCGACAGCGAGTGATTGTGACGCTACAATGATCTCAGGGATCTTTTCAAACGCCGGCGCGGCGATGCGCTCGGTTTCTCCGTGATCGATGACGCGGACGCTGTCGATGGCAGTGTCGGAGAAGACGACCTCGACGGTGATGTCGCTCTTCTTGCCGAGTGCCGTGGCCTGGTAGGTTCCTGCGACAAATTGAGTTGTCGTGCCGCCCGTCTCTGCGACGGGGTGTGACGAAGCGCATCCCGTCGCGCCTAAGGCCAGAGCTGCCGCTGCGACCGAGCTTGCCTGCACAAACTGTCTGCGATCGATGGCGCGGCTCTTTCCGTGTCCCATGTTCCCTCCTATGTTCGAATCTTGTCGGCGAGACGCCCTCGCCCCTGCTGCCGTTCATTATGAGATCGGTTCGCCCGAGGGTCTTTTGCAAGTTGTTGCGTGATTTGTGCACAAACCGTACAATTCGCTACAACAACAAAGGGGATCAGGGGGTTGTGGTGCTCAACATGGAATATGTGCCTGAGTTGCTCGTGCTGGCGGAAACGCTCAGCTACACGGAGACGGCGCGAAGGCTGCACGTGTCTCATTCGGTTGTGAGCCGTCACATCGATGCTGTGGAACGGACGTTGGGGGTTCGGCTATTTGATAGGACGACTCGTAAAGTGGAGCTAACCGATGCGGGACGGGCGGTTATCGCCGACTTCTCTGCCATGCAGGCTCATTACACTCATGTGCTTGATGAGCTTGGTCGGCTTGCGGGGGATGCGTCAGTCATACGGCTGAGCTGTCCGGATTTTTGGATACCGTGTTATCTTGAGCCGTTGTTGGCGTTTCTCTCTCTCGAGCAGCCTGCTCTTCGTGTCAAGTTGGAATCGAATCCTCCTGTTGTGGGTTTAAGCGCGGTGGAGGAGGGCCGGTGTGATCTTGCCTTTGGTGTCGGGCTTCCCGCGGAACTGAAGCCCCCGATGAACATGAGGTTGTTTCTTCGCGAGAGAATCGTGGCAACGATTCATGAAGACAATGCGTTGGCGGGATGCGAGACGCTAACGTTGGGGCAGCTTGCTGGTGAGCCTTTGGTGGTTCTCGATGATCGGGCCGAAGGATTCAGCCGCATGAATGAAGAGGTATTGAGGTTTTTTACGCAGCGCGGTTGTGCTCCCTGCGACATACGACGTACTGAGCAGATTGAGACGCTTGGGCTTAAGCTGAGCGAATGCAAAGGATATGCCCTTACGCCTGCGTCGCTGCAGTTTCCTCATAGGGATTACCTGCGGGCGATCCCCCTTGAGGGAGGGGACATCTCTTTCCCGCTGTGCTTCTTTTTTCGCACAGATCGCTTGAGTCCTGCACTGACCAGATTTTTCGAATATGCCGAGCGATTTGTCTCGCTGTCGGGAGATCGTGGCTGGGGGCGTCTTTAAAGGCTCCCTTGCTACTGCTCCGTCATCAGCAAGTCGAGCAGTTCCTGGCGGGTGTTGATGCCGAGCTTCTCGTAGATGTGCCGCGTGTGGGCCTTCGCAGTGCCCTCGGCGATGATGAGCTCGTGGGCCACGCCGGAAAGCGACTTGCCCTGGGCGAGCAGCTCCATCACCTCCCGCTCGCGCGGGGTGAGGCGGCGCTCCTCGGCCACGGCGGCGCAGCGACGGGCCAGACGCGTGCGCTCGTTCTCCTCAGGCGGCCGCTTGCCCATAAACGCGATACCCCAGCGCTCGCCGATCTCGCGTTCGTTGAGCACCAGGGCCGCAACCGTCACAATGGCTGCAATGGCGACTATGGCACCGATGGCCGGTCCCGTGCCTCCGAAAAGGCCGGACCCATCGAAGAGGAGCGCTCCCTCGCGACCGACCCAACCCACGAGCAGCAACGATTCCTCGATGCCGAACAGCAGAAGCGCACTTACGCCGAAGCGCTTGGAGATGTCGCAGAGGAACAGAAACACGATGGCGTTGAAGAGCATCACGCCCAGGGCCGTGCAGAAACTGCCGGCCAAATTGCCGCCAAGGCCGAATAGCGGCACGATGAGGAGCCCGCAGCAAAGGAGGATGACCGGCGCCCGGTACAAGGCGGACAAGGGCAGTCGGTTAGAGAACCACCACACCCACGCGAACAGCACAAGACCGCCGACCAGGGTGGTCACGGTGGAGTGGGAGCCGACCAGCAGGGGATAGGCGCTGCGAATATGAGCCGAGCTGTAGCTGGCCACCAGCTCGAAGAGGGCGAGGATAAGGAAGAACTTCCAGGGAATGAGCCGGCGGTTGGCGGCGACGGGCCGATCTTCTGCCGGGACGTAGAGCCGGTAGGAGCGATGGGCCAGCGCTGCCGACAGCATCGGCAGGGCGAGAAGTGCCCCGTAGAGGTATTCGTCTCGAATGCCCTGAAGCACGAAGGTGAGTGCCACACCACCGATGATGGCGAGGGCATAGTACAGCGCTACGCGCGTGGGGCTGAGGCAGCTGTAAATCTCGCACCACAGCAGAATGAGAAGCGCCGAGCCGATGCCGCCGGCCAGGGTCGCCGGCACGATGAGGGCGTCGGTGGTTGCGGGCAATCCCAGAGCCGCCACGTTCGCCGCTACGGAGAATCCAAGCAGGAGAGCGATGACCCCATAGACCCAGCGTCGTCCGGCCAAAGGCGCGATGCGGCTGGAGAGCAGGGCGATGACGATAGCGCTGCCGGCGAGCACCACATCGTAGGCGAACTGGCCGGCGGTGCCGCTGACGGGCATGGGCGCGGCCGGGTTTGCATAGGCGAGCGACACCCAGGCGCGCCACAGGGCGAAGCCGAGAAAGGCGAGCGGCATATCGAGAAGATCGGTGAGTGAGTGTTTGTCCGTGCCATCATGGGCCATGGCGTTATCCCCTTCTCGCTTCCGCCCTGCCAGATGAACCGCACCGGCGACGGCCACAAGATGGGCGTGTGGGCCGGTGGCGAGATTGAGCTGACGACCCATACGAAGATGATCCACGACGCCCGTGTGGGCCGTGTGGACACGCCGCATCTGCCGGTGAACGCCAAGGGCGAGCGCTTCATGTGCGAGGGTCCCATGCAGGGCTACCTGAACAATTACGTGCGCGAGTACATCCACGAGGCCGGCGGCGACGCCAAGGCGGGAAACCTGTACACCATTGTGGACGCGAAGTGGCAGGACCAGATCGCGGAGTGGAAGGCCATCGACCCGGAGATCGACGCCTCGAACTGCAAGTGGTTCTACGAGGGCAACACCATCGAGGAGGCCTGCGCCGCCATGGCCGCCGACACGGAATCGGGCGCCTACGAGTTGGATGCCGCCGCGGTTCAGGCGACCGTGGACTGCTACAACGAGCTGTGCGCCAAGGGCTCCGATGACGACTTCGGCAAGAACCCCACGTTCATGCGCGCCATCGACACCCCGCCGTTCATCGTGGTGCCCCACGAGTTCGGCATGGGACTTTCGGCCATCATCGGTGGCCTGCTCATCAACGCCGACAATCAGGTGCTGAAGGCCGACGAGCACACGCCCATCGACGGCCTGTTCGCTGTGGGCAACGTGTCCGGCTGCTTCTACGGCGGCGTCGACTACCCCATGGACGTGCTGGGACTCTCCATCGGCCGCGCCATCACTGGCGGCTACCTCGCCGGCAAGCACGTAGCGGCCCTGTAGCACGCGAGCGGCTCTGCCACCGACCGCCACCGCCGCTCCGCTTCCCCGAACCCTCCCCACGAGAGCCCGCCACCCCGCGGGCTCTCGCTCTCTTACGACAATGAAAGCCGATTCGTAAGGCGCGGCGGTGGAGAAGGGGCTATACTGGCAGCATGACTTTTCGATACAGGAGGTATCTTTCATGACTGACCAGCAGAACCCCTTCAGCAACATGCCCGAGCCGCCCGCCGCGCCCGATCCGGCCCAGGCGTTCGACAACGCTCAGTGCCAGGGGCAGGCCGCGCAATCTTACGACGTCGACCAAACCGCGCAGGAGGCCTGCGACCCCTACCAGGCTCAGGCGCAGCGGCCCTATGGTGCCGGCCAGGCCTACGACCCCTATCAGGCTCAGGCGCAACAGCAACCCTACCAGCAGCCCTACCAGGCCACCTACGAGCAGCCGCAGCCGGCCTATCAGCAGGTGTACGCCCAACCGGTGGCCCCGGCGGCGCCTACGACCCTCTATCCCATGACCGACACCGATCGCAACCTGCGTCTGGTGGCGTTCATCTTCTGCATCCTGTCGCTGGTGGGCTCGTGTTGGCTCATCATTCCGCTGGCGTGGATGATCCCCATGTCGGTCATCTCCTGGGGCATCTACAAGGGCACCAAGGCCAACACCGTCGCCTTCGGCGTGTGCACTCTCATCTTCTGCTCGCTGGTGGCCGGCATCTTGCTGCTGTGCTCGAATAAGGATCGATAGAAGGCAGAGCTCGCGAGCTAGCGAGCTCTGCGAATCCGCGTGCTCGTGAGCCTGCCGCTTTCATGGTCCTGCGAACGGCATGGACTCGTGATCTCCCAAGCGCGTGTCGCCAGACGCGCAACTCAAAGTCGCGACACCACGAGTTGGTTGAGCGAGACATGCTGCTCGGCAGCTTCGATGGCGAGCTCGCGATGCTTCTCGGGCGGGATGCGCAACGCGAACTTACCCGAATAGGTGCGACTGGCCAGAGGGGTGGGCGCTTCTTCGCCGCTCTCGGCCATGTCCTCTAGAACGGTGCCCACGACCGCAACTATGGCGCAGGAAATTCTCGGTTCATTCCTCGCGCAGACCGCAGTTGCGTCGCGTTTGAGGTAATGGGGCCATGCGAAAATGAAAAGCCGCAAGCGCTGGGATGGAACATTCGCGGATTGGGAACCCATCGCGCGTCGTATCGCCGCTGGCCAAAACCGCGCGCGAGCTGTACGGACGGGTCATCGCTGGCCAAAAAAGCGCGCGAGCTGTATGCGGGGAGGCACGTTTGGCGCTTTCTGGCCAAAAACCCCGCGCCAGCTGTGCCGTGGGGTCGCAATCTCGGGATCGGCGTCATCCTCGAGCTGAGTTTCCCCAGTTCAGAATGCCGCTGCAAAGGGGTGTACGAGCCCGGGACAGCGGACCCCGAGGAGGATCCCTCGAAAATAGCAGTCCGCGCGCGATTTTTGGCCAATTGGCGAGGGCGACGCGAGGCGTGCACGAGCGGCGACTCAATTTTGGAAGCCGTGCGGAGTTCTCGGGGATGCAACGAAGGAGATGACGGGGTCGTGCGCGGGTGGGGAGGCCCAATCGCGAGAGGCGCGGGCCGCTCCGGTTCCCCTCCCGGGCCTCTAGGCGGCCCTATTGTTCTTCGGAGGCTTGATGAACAGCGAAACGATAAGGGCCGCGATGGCCACGGCGAAGAAGACCCAGAAGGCGCCGAGGTAGCTGCCCGATCCCATTTGCGAGAGGGCGAGAATCTGCGGACCTACGATGGCGGCCGGGATCATCTGGCAAGTGGCGATGGCGTAGTTGATGCCGTAGTACTTCGGCCCGAAAAACGTGCCCACCATGGCCGACATCGAGCACATATTCCCACCGTACATAAGGCCGAGCAGCATGAAGCCGGCTACGAGTAGCAGGAAATTGCCGCCCATCATGGCGAAGGCGCAGCAGAGCATGCCTGCGGCGAAGGCCACGGCGATCCAAGTGAGGCATACGCGATAGCCGAACTTATCCCAGATGAATCCGTTGATGAGGCGCCCCAGTCCGTTCATGGCCGATACGCTGCCCATGGCTGCGGTAGCCAGCATAAGCGCCTCGGTCTCGGGCAGCGCGGCGCTGACGCCCGCGCCAGCCGCCGCTGCCCCGCTCGCTCCCGCCCCCGCGCTCGCTGCCCCGCTCGCTGCTGCTCCAGCGCCCATGAGCAATTCCATGGCCGCCGGCACTGCTTGGCTGATGAGCGCCAGACCGCCGCAGGTGACGAGCATCAGATACACCATGAACACCCAGAACGTGGGCGTACGCACCATTTGGCCTCCCGTCATGTCGACGGCCGCCACGGTGGCGTTCTGCCGCGCCTTTTCCAGAAGAGGGCGAACATATTCCGGCGTCGGCAGCTTCATGATGAAGGCGCCGGCCCCCACCAGCACGACGAAAATGACTCCCAGCGCTCCGAAGGTCAGACGCCATCCGAGCGTGCCCAACATCGTAGTGACGACGGGGGACAACAGCATGGTGCCGCCGCCGAAGCCCATGAGCATGGCGCCGGAGGCCAGGCCCTGCTTGTCAGGGAACCATTTCAGCGTGACGGACATAACCACATCGGTGCCAAGGCCCACGCCGGCTCCCACCAGCACGCCGTAGGTGGTGTAAATGAAAGGCAGCGATTCGGTGAAGGCCGAGGCGATAAGCCCCAGCCCCAGGCAGGCGGCGGTGATGAGCATGACCGTGCGCGGGGATGTGCGCTCTTCCAGCGCGCCCGCTACGAGCATGCCGGCGCAGAAGGTGATGATAGAGAGCGTGAATACCACCGAGGTGGCCGAGCGATCCCAGCCAAATTCCGCCTCCAGTGGGTCGACGAACAGCGACCAGGCATAGATGGGCCCGAAGAACATGAGCAGCACGAAGGCGACGAAGAAGTACAGCAGACGGTGCGGCGTTGCGTGGGACATGGCTCTCCCCTCGAGATCGCGTTCCTTATGAGCTGCCAGCCACCTTCAGTTTAGCGGGCGCAGAAAAAAGGGCAAGAAGAAAGGGAAAGGGCGACCCAAAGGGACGCCCTTGCAGTTCGAGTGGGCTATAGGTTTTGCCGTAGGCTAACCCTCGTACAGTGAGAAGTCGTCCTTGCCGACGCCGCAGACGGGGCATACCCAGTCGTCGGGAATATCCTCGAAGGCCGTGCCCGGCGCGATGCCGCCGTCCGGGTCGCCCACCTCGGGGTCGTAGATGTAGCCGCATACGTCGCAAATGTACTTGTCCATGGGAACCTCCCAGTCGTCGAATGGTTGCAACATGCGTATCCTCCCACAGGCAGCGTTTCCGCGCAGGCGGGCATCCGATCTGAAACCATTCGGTGAATCGACGATCCTGTGTTGCGCTCGCGAAAGGACGCGATGAGGCTCGGGAAAACACCCAGCTAGAACTTAGAAAATCAGCGGAAAACTAATCTATAACGGCGCAGCAACGAAAACCGCCCCCGTCGCCAAAACGCCGGGGAAGAGCGCAGGATATGAAACGAATCCGCGAGTTCGTGCGTTGAAGCTCGCCCGCAGGACGGCTCAAGGGAGCTGTCCGCAAGCCCGCCCGCCCCGGCGCACCCTGGAAAGGAAGACGACAATGGTCACTCAAGAGCAGCAATCGATCATCGATCATGCCCAGCTGCAGAAGATCAACGGCTGGCAGCATATCAAGGTGAAGGGCACCCCCTACGAGTGCGGTTTCCAGGAGGGCTACCTTCTGGCCGACGAGTACCAAGACGCCCTGCGCGTGTACAAGTTCATGACCCTGGAAACCTTCGGTATGACCTACGAGTGGTTCGCCGAGCAGGCGCTGAAGTTGCACCGCGACAAGATTCCCACCCGCTGGCTCGAAGAGCTGCGCGGCATGGCCGAGGGCCTGACGGCTGCCGGCATCCCCACCACCACCGACGACATGATCGCGTGGAACGATTGGATGGAGATCACCGGCTACTGGTGGCCCCAGAACGCCGGCAAGATCATGAGCCGTCCGCTCATGAAGACCCACCGCAAGGAGCATTGCTCTGCCATCGTGGCCACCGGCTCGGCCACGGTGGACGGCAAGCCCTACCTGGGCCATGAGAGCTTCGACGAGTTCTGGAGCGGCCAGTACTTCAATATCTGCAAGCGCGTGGAACCCGACGACGGCTATGCCTTCATCATGCAGGCCTCGGCGCCGTGCATGCTGTCGTCCATGACCGACTTCTACGTGACCGCCGCGGGCCTGAACATCACTGAGACCACTCTGGCCGGCTTCGACCGCTACGACGACGCGGGCATGCCCGAGTGGGTGCGCATCCGCGATGCCGTGCAGTACGCGGCCACCATCGACGAGTTCGTCGAGCGCCTGAACAAAGGCAACAACGGCGGCTACGCCAACGCCTGGCTCATCGCCGACCACAACACCGGCGAGATCGCCCGCTTCGAGCAGGGCCTGGAATTCACGAGCCTCGAGCGCACCTTCGACGGCGCGTACTTCGGCTGCAACGCCGTGTTCGACCCGCGCATCCGCAACCTGGAATGCAAGGACAACGGCTTCAACGATCCGCGCCAGCAGACCGGCGCCCGTCGCCAGCGCTGGATGGAGCTCATCGATCAGTACTACGGCAAGATCGACCTGGAAGTCGTGAAGAAGATGCTCGCCGACACCTACGACGTGTACCTCGGCTACAACTGCCCGTCGAGCCGCGACATCTGCGCCCACTACGATGTGGATCCTCAGTACTACGCCGACGACCCGGACGCCGTGTGGAACATCCCGTTCTATCCGGCTGGCTCCTGCGACGCCAAGGCCGCCGGCCCCGACGACGTGAAGCACCTGAAGATGTGGGGCCGCTACGGCCGCGCCGACGGCGTGGAGTTCAACGCCCGCGACTTCATGGACCAGCACCCGCTGTGGAAGTGGATGGACGGCTACCTGGAAGATCGTCCGACTCAGCCTTGGACGCTCTTCGACTAAAGGGAATTCGAACCGGCGCTTTTCCACGGTGCCGCGTTCCTTCCATAGAAATCAACGCTAACCAATCGAGGATAAGGAGCATAGATTATGGAAATCTCAAAGGAGCAAATCGCGAAGATGGCCGAATCCTACAAGAAGGCCGAAACCCAGCACGTGGCCCAGCGCGCGGTGACCAAGAACGGCATTCTGGAGTCGGCGGAAAGCGTGGAGGTGCTCAAGCGCATGAGCCCCAAGAACTTCGCGTTTTCCATCGACGTTGACGACCAGGCCGTGGCCAACCAGAAGATGTCGGGCCGCTGCTGGATGTTCGCCTGCTTAAACGTGCTGCGCTTCCACATTGAGAAGGAACTTGATTTGCCGAAGGGCACCTTCGAGTTGTCCCAGGCCTACCTGGCGTTCTTCAACAAGCTGGAGCGCGCCGCCTGGTTCCTCGAGCACGTGGTGGCCACGGCCGACAAGCCGCTGGACGACCGCGAGGTCGACTGGCTGTTCACGACGCCCATGGCCGACGGCGGCGACTGGGATATGGTGTGCGCCCTGGTGAAGAAGTACGGCGTGGTGCCGCATGAGGCCCAGGCCGAGACCCACTGCACCAACAACACCGCCGAGCTGAACACGGTGCTTTCGCACCTGCTGCGCCAGGATGCCCTGAAGCTGCGCACTATGGCCCAGGAGGACAAGGATACCAAGGCCACCCAGGAGGAAATGCTTTCCGAGGTGTACCGCGTGCTGGCCGTGTGCTTCGGTGAGCCGGTGCAGAAGTTCGACTTCACCTACAACGATGCCAAGGGCCACTACCATGCCGACCTCGGCATCACCCCGTTGGAGTTCCTGAAGAAGTATGTGCCCATCGACTTGGACGACTACATCGGCGTCATCAACGTGCCCGGCGACGACAAGCCCTACGGCCGCATGTACGCCATCCAGGATTCCGACCAGATTCCCGAGCGTCGCAACCTGTATTTGAACGTGCCGATGGAGGAGCTGAAGGGCTACGTCATCGACTCCCTGAAGGACGGCGAGCCCGTTTGGTTCGGCTCCGACGTGCTGCAGCACTGTGACCGCAACGCCGGTGTCATGGACTTCGATCTGTACGACCTTGAGGCCATGTTCGGCGTGAAGTTCACCATGGACAAGGCCCAGCGCTTCGCCACCCACGAGAGCCTGCCGACCCACGCCATGACCATCGCCGGCGTCGATATCAAGGACGGCAAGCCCACGAAGTGGAAGATCGAGAACTCCTGGGGCACCGAGAACCACGGCATGAAGACCGGCAACAACGGGTATTTCGTCTGCAGCGACGAGTGGTTCGACAACTTCGTCTACGAGGTGGCCATCCGCAAGGATCGCCTGAGCCCCGAGATGCAGAAGGCGCTGGACTCCGACCCCATCGTGTGGCCGTTCTGGAACACCTTCAATCCGGTTTCCGCCTAAGCGGCAATCGGGCGCCGGCCTCGGGGGTTCCGCACGGGATGCCCCAAGGCCGGCCCCTGCGGGCGGCTTTTGCGAGTCGCGCGCGGCAACTATCCGCTGTCCGGCGGGGTGCCTTTTCCGGGAATGACGTCCCGGGAAGGGGAGCCCGCCCCGCCGGGCCCTTTCGTGAGGGGTAACTATGAGCTCCCAAACTACAACTCATGCGGCCAAAGCGCCGGCGAAGGGCGCAGCGAAGGCCAGCAGTGGAACCTATATCAGCCTGATGGCTCTGGTCATGATGAACGTGACCATCATCGGCAGCGTCGCCAACGACGTCCAGCAGGCTTATTACGGGCTGTCCTCCGTCACGCTCTTCATCATCGGCGCTCTGGTGTTCTTCCTGCCCACCGGTTTGGTGGCGGCCGAGCTGGCTTCCGGCTGGGGCCAGCGCGGCGGCATCTTCCGCTGGGTCGGCGAGGCTATGGGCCCTGGGCTGGCATTTACGTGTCTGCTCATTCTGTGGTTCCAGACCTCCATCAACTTCGGTATGGGCGTTGCATCGGCATCGGCCACCATCGGCTTCTATACGCCTGATTGGGACTGGGCTGTGCAGTTCATGAACCATCCGGAGAACCAGTTCTTCATCATTCTGGCGTGGCTGGCCTACTACTGGGGCCTGACCTTCCTGTCCACCAAGGGCGTGAAGGCCTTCGCCCGCCTGACTAAGTACGGCGTCATCATCGGCACGTTCATTCCGCTGGCGTTCATCGTCATCTTCACGGTGGTGTGGCTCGCCCAGGGCAACGTGTCCAACGTGACCCCTACGCCCGAGGCGTTCAATCCCTTCGCTGACGGCTTCAGCCTCACCAACCTGGCCCTGGCCGCCGGCGTGTTCTTCAGCTTCGCGGGCATCGATATGAACGCTGCCCACATCAAGCAGCTGAAGAAGCCGCAGAAGGAATTCCCGCTGTCCATCTTCATCGCCATGATCCTGACGCTGATCATCTTCATCGCCGGTACGGTGTGCATCGCCATCGTCACGCCGAAATCCGACATGAACCTGGTCTACGGCCTGTACCAGACCTATAAGATCCTCGGCGCCACCTTCAACTGCCCGTGGATTTACGTGGCCTTCGTGTGGGTCGGCCTCGGCGCTTCCATGGCGTCGCTCGTCACCAACATGGCCGGTCCCTCGTTCATGCTCGGCCAGGCCGGACGCTCCGGCTTTTTGCCGAAGGTGCTGCAGAACTCCAACAAGCACGGCATGCCGAGCCGCCTTATGTACCTGCAGATGACGTTCATGACCCTCATTGCCTTCCTGTGCTTCCTCATTCCGAACATCGAGGGCTTCGTCGTGCTCATCACCCAAGCCATCACCATCCTCTACATGATGTACTACGTGCTCATGTTCGTCTCGTTCCTGAAGCTGCGCCACGACCAGCCGAACCGTCCGCGCCTGTTCAAGGTGCCCGGCGGTAACGTGGGCGCGTGGCTTGTGGCCGGCCTCGGTCTTCTGGCCTGCTTGTTCGGCATCGTGCTGGCCATCATCCCGCCGGCCCAGGTGGCCGAGGAAGTGGGCAGCCCGGTGACCTACGTGGTGGTTATCGTGGCCATCATCGTTGTCACCTTCGCCATCTGCTTCGGCGTGTACCAGGCGTCCAAGCGCCATCATTGGGCTGATCCGAACAACGTGTTCGCGCCGTTCACTTGGCAGATCGAGGGTTTGAAGAAGCCCCAGAAGGTTCTGTCCAACGTGCCGTCCGAGTTGATGAGCGAGGGCCAGAACCCCATGGGCATGCCCATCAAGAAGCTGTGGAACCCCAACGAGCAGATCGTGCTTCCCGACGAGTACGTGCCGGGCAAGCACCATCCGTCCTCTCCGGCTATTGAGGCCGGCGACGATCCGGCGGCCATGAACCATCCGGTGAAGACCAGCGGCACGTCCATTGGCGCTTTGGGTGCCATTCCCTTAAGCCAGCCGGCGATGATTTCGGAGAAAGCCGGTATTGGCACGTCGGCCACGGTGGGCCTGAAGAAGACGGCCCCGGTGGAAGGCACCGAGCCCGTGCGGCTTGATGCGAAAGTGCCGGCGGCGCCTGCTGACGAAGTGGCTGCCGAACCGGTGCCGCGCGACCCGGCGGCCGACGCCAAGCGAGCGGCTGCGGCTGAGGTGGCAGCCTTGGCGGCCGAGAAGTCCTCGCAGGCCAAAGCCCATGCCGAGGCGGTGGCTGCCGAGGCGCTCGAGCAGCAGGTGGAAGCCGACAGCGACTTGGCGTCCGCTCGCCGCGAGGTGAAGGAGGCCAAGGCTGCGGCCGACCAGGCGCGCAAGGCTGCGCGCGGGGCTGGTGCCGAGACGGCTGCTGCGCCGGAGAAGGCTGCCGGCACCGCCTCCGATGCGGGCGCGACCAAGGGCGGCGATGCTGCCGACGGCGCTGCCGGTGCGGCAGGCGCCGACGACGCCGGTGCTGCCAAGGGGTCTTCTAAGTAAGTGTTTCGGAAGGGGGCCGCGCCGCAGGATGTGCGGGCGGCGCGGCCCCCTCGAGGGTAAAAAGAGGTGTTCTCAATGAGTGCAAACGGAAAGACAAAAACGGGCGCGCCGCCGAAGGCACCCGTAGCCGTAGCCGCGGCTGCATCCGGTGCGGCGACGGGCGCCCCCGATGACGCCACGGTCGCCCGCCTCTCCATGCCGGAAAACAACGGAGCGAAGGTGACCAAGCCGACCGTGGCCACCCAGCAGAAGTCCGGCGACGACTTCAAAGCCACCCTTACCGTGAAGGACATGGTGGTATGGGGCCTCATCACCATGGTGCCCATCTCGCCCATGGCCGTTTACGGCGGCGTGTTCGCCGACTCCGGCGGCATGCCCACGCTCGCGTTCCTCATCGGGTTCGTGGCCGTGCTGTTCTCGGTGTTCTCCTTTGGCATCATGATTCAGCATTTCCCGTCTTCGGGATCAATCTTCACCTATGTGAGCCACGTGTTCGGCAAGCTGCCCGGCTTCATCGCCGGCTGGCTGATGCTGTTGCAGTACTTGGTGAGCCCGGCCATGGTGTACCTCATCGCGGCTATCGCCATTCACAGCATGCTGCCGGATGTGCCGATTCTGGCTCTGTGCTTTGGGTTCCTCATTATTGTGGCCATCGTGTCGCTTATCGGCATGAAGACCGCCATGGTGGTGAACAAAGTGGCACTGGTGGCTCAGCTGGCGATTCTCGCGCTGTTCGTCGTATGCGGCGTGGTCTTCGTCGTGCAGCATCCCGAGAGCGCGAATTTCTCGCCGACCAACCTGTTCAACCCCGCCAAGTTCGAGTTCGGCGGCACCATGTCCGCTGTGTCGCTGGCTGTGATGTCCTACGTGGGCTTCGGCGCCATCGCCACGCTGACCCAAGAGGCGAAGGACCCCAAGCACGGGCCGTCGCGCGCCATGATGGTGATGGCCATTCTGCTGTGCGTGCTGTACGCGCTGCAGTGCTTCATCGCCACGTGCATCGATCCGTCGGGCGCGGCCTTTGCCGGCAACACTGACAACGCGTTCTACGCCGTGGCCAAGATGGCCGCCGGTCCCTGGCTCATGATCGTGTGCGCCGTGGGCGTGGCGCTGGCCCAGGGCGTGTTCACCGCTATCGCGCAGCAGAACTCCATCGCCTTCGTCATGTTCACCATGGCCAATGGCGGTTGCCTGCCGAAGTTCATGGCCAAGATGAACAAGCGCACGAACTCGCCTTTGAACGCCGTCATCTTCATCATCGCCCTGTCCGTGGTGCTGACGCTGCTCTTCCATTTCAGCGGCATCGACATGAACACCGTGGTGAAGATCTCGAACTTTGGCGCGCTGTCCACCTACGTGATGCTGAACGTGTCGGTCATCGTGTTCTGCTGGTTCCAGCTGAAGCAGCGCAAGGGGGCCAAGTCCGTGTTCATGCACCTGGTGTTCCCGGCGCTCGGCGCGCTGGTGTGCTTTGCGATTCTGATGTCCGTGGGCACCGTGGCCCTGGTGACGGGCGTGGTGTTCATCCTCATCGGCATCGCCTACTACCTGGTGCTGACCCGCGTGCTGCATCGTCAGATTAACCTCGGGTAACGCCCGGTTGGCTGACAGCACCGTTGGTTGACGACCTGAACGATCTAAACGGGCCCTGACCTTGTGCGTCTGGGCCCGTCTTGTGCTTTGGGTATGGTGCCCCGCAGCATACAGCGGTACTCCGATGCGGGCGCGCAGGTGCCCGTGACAGGGTGCTGCGCAGATGTGCGCAGGTGGTTTTGCTCTCCATGGCGTATTTTGGCGTTTTTGGTGCACATGCTCGGGGATAATCATTTCCTTGCCGAGAAAAGTAGCGCAAATTTTTCGCTTTCGGTGCAGATAAACGAGTTCTGAGGGCAGATGCTGGCCTTCTCCTCGCTTGCTATGCACCGATTTCGAAATTAGCGGCCAAAACTCAAAGGAAAGACCCGTGGAAGTCCGTGACAGGCGTTTGTGCTCATGGTACACTGCAATGCTTACGAGCCAGTGCGAATCCTGTTTCCAACAGTCCGTGCTCAGAGGCTGTGTCCGGGTCTCTGCATACCAGATTCGCAAGATCCTCTCACGACGGGCCCGAGAGGAGTGCGTCATGGTTCGGCCATCTTCCCCCGTCGCTTCCCGGCGGATCGTTTGCTTTAGCCACAAGACAGCGCTGGAAATACTGACGGCATTGCCCCCGTCCCAAAAGCCCCAGCCCATGCGTAGCCGAAAGTTCCCCGACCAAGCACCGTCCTTAAAGGATGCGCAGTTGGCAAGCGATCGCATTTTGGAGCAGTGCCCCGCGCTCTCCCTTTCTCGGCCCCTCCATGTTACAAGCGCTTCTACGTCTCACAACCACCGCACCGATGTTGTCGAATTTCATCGCAGCGGGAAGCCGTTTGGCGGCACGGGCTTGCTTTCGCTGGGTGAAGGGACAAGGGTGACCAGCGTACCGTTCACCTTTGTGCAAATGGCAACGTCGCTTTCGTTGATCGAACTGCTTGAGTTGGGTTATGAGCTTTGCGGCACCTATCGCAGAGGAAAAGCGGGTGAGCCTACGCGATACCATGCCGACCCTTTGATGACTACGCGACAGCTTGCCCAGTTCTTGCGCATGAATCCCGGCATGCATGGAGCAAAGCGTGCTCAGCGCGCATTGTCGTACATTGCCAAAGGGGCGGAGTCGCCGCGTGAGGCGAAATGTGCGTTGTTGTTCGGGCTGCCAGTGGCGTTGGGCGGATACGGTCTGGGCATTCCCCTTATGGGCTATGAGGTTGAATGCACGGGTGAGGCTTATGCTATCGCCGAAACACGAATGCTGCGATGCGACCTGTTCTGGCCATCAGCTCGTTTGGCCATGGAGTACCAAAGCAGGGCTTTTCACGAGGGGGAATTGCACCGTGCTCGAGACTCGCGCCGCGTGAATGCGTTGCGAGCCATGGGCATCGACGTGGTGCTAGTCACCGACAACGAGCTTGAGAGTTTGTTTGCTTGCGACACGATAGCGCAGTCGATGCTGCGGGTTTTGGGCAAGCGCAACCGCACATGTGTAAGAAATGCTCGTGATCGAAAACTGAAGCTACGTCGGCAGCTTGGCCTGCCGCTTGAGCCTCGACGCACCTTTGAAGCGGTAGGGAGTCCCTCTCATTTTGGCGAGGAATAACGTTTTTGGTGCAAAACCGCATAGTGCGAGAGGCTATTCCGGCGAAGTTTGGCGAAAAACTGCAGAATTGGTGCAGCCGGGGGAGGCAGAAGCAAGGCGAATGAGCGCTTGTCGGGAGTCGTGGTGCACCTGCTGAAAGCCGAGGCACCAAAAACGCAATAATGTTCCACCGGAGTTCGATGGAAACTACGCTAGATAGCAAGACCGGCTGGAGTGGGATGATTTTGGTTCGGTTCGCTCACGGCGCTTGGGACGGTGCGTCCGCAGCGACCGCAGTCCGCAATGCTCGCAACGCCTGAAGTGCCCGCGGCCTGGGGCTCGCAATGCTCGCAACGCCTGAAGTGCCCGCTGCCTGCAGCTTGCAGCCCTGCAGCCCTGCAGCTTGCAGCCCTACAGCCCTGCCTTTCCGTGGCGCCTGAAACGATATGCATGTCGCGCCTTGATAGCTCCGCTGCCGCAGTTGTGCGTCTACAGCACTTCGTGCAGGGCCGCTTTCAGGGCTGCGAGATCGTCGGGGGTGGTGGACCAGCTGGTGACGAGGCGGATGACGGTGCGGCCGTCCCCGAGCTTTTCCCAGGTGCTGAAGCGGACGCGCTCGGCCAGTGCCTCGACTTGGGCGTTGTCCAGAACGACGAACTGCTGGTTGGTGGGGCTTTCGCGGAAGAAGGTGCAGCCGGCCTCGCGCAGGATGCGGCGCAGCTCGTCGGCCATGGCGATGGCGTGGCGACCCAACTCGTCATACAGCCTGTCGGTGAACAGCGTGTCGAACTGCACGCCGAGCAGACGCCCCTTGGCCAGCAAGGCACCGTGCTGCTTGGCGTGGGTGAGGAAGTGGCGGGGCATGCCGCCGCGCGGGAACACGACCGCCTCGCCGCAGAGCGCCCCGCATTTGGTGCCGCCGATGTAGAAGGCGTCGGTGAGGCGCGCGATGTCGGCCAGGGAGACGTCGGTGTCGGGAGCGGCCAGGCCATAGGCGAGGCGCGCACCGTCCAAGTACAGCGGGATGTCGTAGCGGCGGCAGAGGGCCGACAGCTCCTCCAGCTCGGCCAGAGAGTACAGCGTGCCCAGCTCGGAGGGGTGCGCGATGAACACCATGCCGGGGAACACCATGTGGGTGAAACTGGCGTCGGCGTAGAAGGCTTGCAGGTAGGCTTCCACGTCGGCGGCGCGCAGCTTGCCGTCGCATTCGGGCACGGTGAGCACCTTGTGCCCAGTGGCTTCAATGGCACCGGCTTCATGAACGGCGATGTGCCCCGTATCGGCAGCGATGACACCCTCGTGCCCGGCCAGCAGAGCCGAAATGACCACGGCGTTAGTCTGGGTGCCGCCCGTGAGGAAGAACACGTCGGCGGTCTCGTCATCGCAAGCCGCGCGGATGCGGGCCGCCACACTTTCGCAAAAGCGGTCGCTGCCATAGCCCGGCGCCGGCTCCAGGTTCGTCGCCGCCAGCGCTTCCAGAATGCGCGGATGGGCGCCGGTGGAATAGTCGTTCTCGAACGAGATCATGAGTCCTCCTCAGGGCTTCCCGGAGATGTGTGTCGTGCTATTATTCCACAACGTCGAAGATGGTGGCGAAAGGCGGTACGCGAGATGGCGATCGATAAGGTGAAGGCGTATTTTGCGGAATTCGGGCGCGAGGGGGATGTTATGGAATTCCCCACATCCAGCGCAACCGTGGAGCTGGCGGCTCAGGCCGTGGGCTGCGAGCCGGCGCGCATTGCCAAGACGCTGTCGTTTGCCGTGGGCGACCGAGTGGCGCTCGTGGTGTGCGCGGGAGATGCCCGCATTGCGAACCCGAAGTTCAAGGCCCAGTTTGGAACCAAGCCTCGCATGCTTCCTGCTGAAGAGGCCGAGGAGCGCGTCGGCCACGCGGTGGGCGGCGTGTGCCCCTTCGCGGTGAACGAGGACTGCGACGTGTACCTCGATGAATCACTGCGCCGCTTTGACGTGGTGTACCCGGCCTGCGGCAGCTCCAACAGCGCCATCGCCCTCGCTCCCGACGAGCTGGCCGCCTGCACACCGGGCAGCACCTGGGTCGACGTCTGCAAGTTGCCGGAGGAAGCTGTGGCGTAGAATTCCGATGCCGTTCGACATCCAAGCACCTCGCGACACCGCGGCATGGGTTCGATAGCGGCCAGGGCATTCAGTGAACGTTACGCCCGGGTGAGCTGGTCGTCTAGGTCGACTAGCTCTTGGCGGGAGTGGATGGCGAGTTTCTTGTAGATGCTTTTGGCATGGCCGCGAGTGGTGTTTTCCGAGATGAACAGCTTGCCGGCGATGGCCGATACCGTATGGCCCTTCATGAGCAGCTCGGCCACCTCAATCTCGCGCGGAGAAAGGCCGTGCTCCTCAAGGTAGCTGCGAATGCGGCGCTGTTGCTCGGAGGGGCCGTCACTGGGAACTCGTGTGGCGTCTGCTGCTGTCGCATCCGGGGAGTGCAGTGCGTCTCCCCGTTGACGCGCGCTGCCGTTGGCTGGCTTAGCACCTTGGCGGCCATCCCGGCGACTATCGCGCCGTCCCCGCCGTAACGTTGTGCCGCGGTTCAGCAGCTCCGCGTCAGTCATGGAGGCCAGCGCCTGGCCCTTTCCGCGCGTGACCAGAATGAGTGCGACCGACAGCAGCACCACGCAAAGCAGGATGACGTTCGTCCAATGGGCGAGGTCATCGGAAAGCGCCGGCCCCAGAAGCTCGGCCAGCCCGCTGCCCACGGCCATGGAAAGCAGGACTGGCCCGATGCACAGGGCGTACAGCGGTGAGGAGGGCAGTCCGTTTCGGATGGTATACACCGCGCAGGTGATGATGAGCAGCAGGTTCACCACCTCGAAGCCGAACATGAGAAACGCCACGAGCAGCGTTGTGTACTGCTGGCCGAACAACGACGGTAGCAGGAATACGACGGTGAGCGCGGGAAAAAGTACCTGACAGATATGCAGGATGTCGAAGCCCTTCGAAAGAAACAGCTCGAGGGCCACCACCAAAAGGGCCGCCGTCGCGAATCCGACGAGCACCGCGGCGCCGCCGGAGCTTTGGGCCGGCTCGATGCCGGCGATGAGCTTCCACGAAAAACCGAGGATGCTGACGCAAAGCGCGGGGCGCCATAGGTCGCCCACGGCGCGTCTCAGGGCGGGGCGCGTGAGGGGCGCCGTGGCGTCGGCCTCAATTTCGGCGAGGCTCTTCTGAAGGCAGAGAAGTGCTAAGAAGGGGAGCACGCAAACGGCAGCCAGGGCTACGGCAACGGGCGGTAAAAGGCGAATGAGCAAATACAAGGCCACCGACATGGCGGCCGAAAGGGGAATGCAGATGAGGGCGCGCTGCTGGCCTTCGGTTACGTAGAACATCTCCCAAAGCAGGAAGAACAGAGCGCAGGAGCCGCCCATGAGCACGCCCGCGACCGTCGCGATGGCGCCGTCGCTTTGGCCGAAATGAAACGCGAGAAAGTAGAGAAGCGCGGCTCCGCTGAGCATGAAGCTCGCCGCCGAGGCCGTCCAATGGGGAAGCTCGCAACGGCGGAAGGCGCACAGGGCGCCCAGGGCTCCTACGGCCAGGGGCATGAGCGTCTGTTCGGTGAGAATGTAGATCTGCCAATAATCGGCGACGGCGCCTGCGCCTTGGAACCCTGCGAGCACGATAAAGGTGACGGTCCAGAAAAAGCCGAAGCCGAGGTGGTGTATTCGCAGACCTTCCAAAAGCCTTTTGGCGCGTTGCATGTGGCATCCTTCCTCCCTGGTGCATTTTAGCAGCCGCAGCCGGTGGCCGGAGGCGGCGCACCCAACAAGTTTGCGATGATACTTGGCTATGAACTGGGATTTTTCAAAAACAACCCAAAATATGTCCCCCTCAAAAGCGTGATGCTGCGCCACGTTTCGGGTTCCCGCTGCTGCGAATTTACCCAATTTGGTGGCTTACGCGAAAGGGCGGAAGAGGGCATAGTGCTTCTTGCGTTCCGCCAATGAGAGGGCCGGGGCGTCGGTTCCGGCTTCGTGTGGACAGCTTGGGTGAAGGGCCCAGGTAGCTGCCGCGAAAGCTTCGGAACCGTTCAGTCACCGAGACTATGGAGGGAAAACATGACTGGAATTTCTCGTCGCAACTTGCTCAAGGGCGCTGCCTTTAGCGCCGCCGGCGTGGCCGCGCTCGGCCTGGCCGGATGCGCACCGCAGACCGAGGCCACCAAGGCCGACGCGGCGCTGGCCGAAACCGGCGAGGCCGCCAAGCACACCTGGGAAGTGAAGCCCGAGCCTATCGCGGCCGACCAGATCTCCCAGACCGTCGACACCGAGGTGCTCGTCATCGGCGGCGGCTACTCCGGCACCTGCTGCGCGCTTTCCGCGGCCCAGAACGGCGCCAAGACCATCCTCGTGGAGAAGGATGCCGTGCTCAACGGCCATGGCGTGGGCGGCACCGGCGCCATCGCCTCGCGCGCCCTGGACGATTTGGGGCTGAAGTTCGACAAATCCCTGGAGATGGAGCGCTGGGTCTCCACGTGCGGCAACCGCTGCCGCGAGTCGCTCGTGGGCAAGTGGTTCCGCGAGTCCGAGCGCTGCATGAACTGGTTCCTCGACATGGCCGAGGCCAACGGCGCGAAGTGCATGGTCACCGTGGGCTCCAACTCCACGGTGCACCCCGAGATCGCCTGCTACCACTTCATGAGCGGCGGCCCCATCTTCGAAGAGCACACCATGGCCGACTTCGTTGAGTACATGTTCGAGGCCGAGGCCCTGAAGGCCGGCGCCGAGTTCGTCTACGAGATGCCCGCCGTGCAGCTGGTGCAGGACGAGTCCGGGAAGGTGACCGGCGCCATCTGCCAGAACAAGTCCGGCGAGTACGTGCAGTACAACGCTTCCAAGGGCGTGGTGCTTGCCACCGGCGACATCAGCTACAGCGACGAGTACATCAACGAGTTCGCCCCGGTGGCCAACCGCGTGTTCACCCGTCTGTGCTCCGACCAGGGCAACGTGGGCGACGGCCACAACATGGCCGCCTGGGCCGGCGGCGCCTTCCAGGAGGGCCCCTGGCCGACCATGATGCACCCGCAGGCCGCCGCCACCTTCCACGGCCCCTTCCTGTTCGTGAACCCCGACGGCAAGCGCTTCATGAACGAGGCCACCTGGGTTCAGGGCAAGTGCCTGGGCGTCATGTACAACGGCGGCGCCGACCATGCCTGGTCCATCTTCGATGCCAACTGGCAGAACGACCTTCTGGGCTCGCTTGAGCACGGCGGCGGCATGTTCTGGGACACCTTCCGCCCCTACGGCTCCGACTACCAGGCGGCCGTGGACGGCCACACCAAGACCGTGGAGAACGGCCTGACCGAGGTGCCGGACTACTACAAGCGCGCCGACACCCTGGAGGAGCTGGCCGAGCTGATCGAGGTGGATCCCGCCGAGCTGAAGGCCACCGTCGAGCGCTACAACAAGCTGTGCAAGGCCGGCGAGGATACCGACTTCTTCAAGGAGGACCACTTCCTGTTCCCCATCGAGCAGGGCCCCTTCACTGCCTGCATGGTGGCGCCCGGCCTGCTCTCCGTCGTGGGCGGCATCCACATCTCCGATAACTTCGAGGTGCTGAACGAGAACGACGAGCCCATCCCCGGTTTGTACGCCATCGGCAACTGCGCCGGCGACATCTACGCCGTGGACTACCCGATCAACATCCAGGGCAACAGCCACGGGCGCTGCCTCGTGCAGGGCAAGTGCCTCGGCGAGCAGCTGGCCGGCGTGTACCAGGAGATCTAGTGTCTGCGAAGACGCTGAAGTCCGAGGTGGCCGCTGCTGCGGTGGCCACCTCCGGCTGTGGGCCGGAAGGCGTGGAGGTCGTGGAAGGCGCAGAGGTTGAGCAGGCGTTCGGGCGCTTGGAGCATCTGTACGCCCAGCTGCCGGCGATGGAAGAGAAAGGCGCGGCCTTGGCGCGCGCCCGCTCTGCCGCCACGGTGGACGGCCTGGCGAAGGCGGCGGCCTATCGGGCGGCCGAGCTTGTCCGGGCCGACGCGTTGGTGACCGAGGCGGAGGCCCGCGTGAGCGCGGCCGAAGCCGAGGGAGAGCAGGCAGCAGGGGAGGCGCGTCTGGCGCTCATGGCCGCAGGCACCCAGCGAGGTCTGCGCGTGGGGCCGGCCCAGAACGCCGAGCAGGCCCTGGCCCGAGCGTTGGAGGCGAGTCCCTTCGACACGGTCGAAGAAGCCCGCGCGGCTCTGCTGCCAGCGGAATCGCTCGCCGCGCTGTCCGCCGAAGTGGAGGCCTACCAGGCCGCCTACGCCGCAGCGTTGGCCGTATGTCAGCAGCTGGAAGACTGCGAAGAACCGGAAGGTCTCGAGCAGTCGACCGCTTCCTAGCCGTTAGAAGGCCGCGAGGTTCCAAAGACTCCTCGATCTACGAGGGCCTGCGGAGCCTTAGTTCGCCGACCTCCGACCAATTCCGCGCGGGCGCTTCCCTCCCTGCGCCCGCTCCCTTTACGAGCCGCCCGCCTCCCCGGGCGGCTTTTTTGGTCGGCATGACCTCCTCGCCCGCTTCGACATCACCGGCTTCAGCGGCGCCGATGCAGCCGCCTTCTCCGAAGCCCCGAGCCCCCAGCGTCACCCAGCCCGCCCACGCTTTCATGAGGTTAAGGGTTGCGCGAGAATCCTGGCCAAAAAAGGGTCATCAACTGGCATTGCGGGCTCCTTTTTTGGCCACCGCATTGCCTTTCGCGAAAGTTGGTTGCGCCTGTTCTGTATTTCCCCTGATCAGAGGATTGCGATTGGTTGCTCGTCGCGGAGATGCTAGGCGCTGACGCAGCTTGCAGGCGATTTTTGGCCAGAATGTCGTTCCGAGGCTCTGGCAAGAGCAGTTGGTGGCTCTTATTTGCCCATCGGCGTCGACGACTTCTGATGCTTCGGGCGCGACCTGGATCCGACGTTCCCCTGCGCCGAGGCGTGGGACTGCATTTGTTTTTTACCCGAGTCGTCGGGGGCTTTCCTCTTGCGGAGGGATGAGGCCCTTGGAGCGGAACAGCTCGGCGGCGGCCATGTCGCGGTTGCGGTAGGGGAAGGGGCGACCCGCGATGAGGCAGCCTATGAACTCGTTTAAGAACGTCGGATCGGGTTCGACGCCGAGCGGGATGTTGCGGTAGTTGGCCCGCACGAGCGCGTTGCGGAACTGCAGCGACGATCGGTCGAAGGCCTCGCTGCAGTCTTGGGGAAACCCATGGAAGTGCAGCAGCTGCTGGAGGAACACGGCGACGGTGCGCGTGTTCCCTTCGGCGAAGGGGTGAATCTGCCAGACGCGCGCGATGAAGTCGGCCACCGAGGCGATGTAGGCGGTGTAGTCGCCGTCCTGCGCGGGCGCGGGGCTGAACTCCGAGAAGGCGGTTTCCAAATCGTCCTCGAGGGAGGCGTAGTCCCCGTAGGCCACCGACTCCCGTGCGAGGACGAACTCGCGCTTCGAGATGTTGTAGTCGCGGTAGTGCTGCTCGTAGAAGGGCTCTTCCATAAGGCCGCGGAAGAGGCGACCGTGGATGGCGCGCAGGGTGGCGGGGGAGAAGGTGAACCCGTTGGAGTCCAGAGCGTCGCAGATGCGGGCGCTCACGAGGTCGGCCTCCTGGGAGTAGCGGTTGACGCCGCGCTCGACCTTCTGGTCGTAGTAGTCGTCTACGATGTCGCTCAGCTCGCGGGCGCTGATGTCGCCGGCCACGTAGCGCTCGGCCGCCTCGTCGAAGGCGGCGCTGGTGGTGAGCCCGTCGACGGCCTGCAGGCCCCGGGCTCCGCGCACGCGTCGGTCGCGCACCTCGTGGGAGTAGGGCTCTTCGTAGCGCTCGTATTCCGATCCCGTGCCCACGGGCCTCCTTCCTGCTGATGGCTTCGGGCTATTGTAGCATGGGCCGCTGTTCTCTCTCCGCTACCGCACGTCGCCTTGCGTGGATCTCAGCAGATCGGATAGCTCGTTGCGCGAGTGGATATCGAGCTTTCTGTAGATATTGTTCATGTGCGTGTTTACGGTTCGGACGGAGATGATCAGATCGCCAGCGATATCGCTCACGGTACGGTTATGGGCAAGCATGACGATGATCTCGTGCTCGCGTGGGGTGAGTCCATAGGTTGCGGTAATGGCGTCGCAGCATTGGCAAATACGTTCGTCGTGAACAAGCTGTGCTGGTTTTTTGTCGAGGCCCCAAAGAGTATCGACTTTTCGGTCATCGATCATCCAGAAGGCGATCCAGATAATGGAAGTGACAACGATGAGGGCGATTATCGAGAACAAGAGCGGCGATGGGTTGGCCATCATGCAGATGGCTTTCCCTGCGAACGCTCCCAGTGCAAGACCAATGCAATTGCTGGCTATACCCTGGGCGAGAAGCGGGCGAGCAGGTATTTGGACTCGCCGAATGATCTGACAGAGAAGCGTGAAGAACGTCAAGACAAAGTAATCGATGCCAATCCACGTGATCGTGCATGAGATGGCGGGCACCTGGAAACCAATGACGGGGAGGGCGAGGAAGCCCATGGCAAGTGAGGGCGTCACGATGAATTTGAGTCCCCAGCTCAGACTGCCTCTTTTGTGCAGGATGTTTTCTATAGTGATAAAGAGTGCGGCCGAGGCTAGAGGTCCTAAGAGGCGCAGGGACTGAAGAGCAGACGCGCTTTCCGGGATCGACGAGATACACTCAAGGAGCAAGGCGAAATCAAACGCGAATAGAAGCGATCCTGCGAGCAAGATCCAAGGAGTTGCGCCGTGGGGGGCATGCTCTTTCGCAATGGTTTGGGCATAGGGTTTGTTGCCAGAGGAAATTGGCTTCGTTTTTGCAAAGACGACAGCTGAGACAAGGGGTAAGACAAGTTGAAGTACAGCGTATTTCGCAGAAGGTAGGGTGGCGCCGAGCAAGTATGCCAAGCCGTTGACCGCAACATCGACAACGAGGGCGAGAGGAACAATAAGTGATGGTTCGTCCGAGTTGCCGGCGATTTTCGACAGCCACTCGAGGAAGAGCGGCGCGGATGCGAATCCGGCAACGAGTAGCAGAAGAACTCGCCATGATGATTCCTCTGTATAAAGGGGGATGACGCGCGCTATGAAAGGCAGCACGCTCATGCACAGCGCAGATGCCCAGACGATTCCCCTGGGCGCTCTCTCCTTTTGGCGTCTTTGTTTCAGCAGGAGGGCGATGAGAGCCAGGCCGCAGCCTAGAGAGATGAAGCATCTCTCGGAAGGAATCATGGAGGTGGCTGAAGGGCTTGCTCCCGGCGATGCCAAGTAAAACGAATCCGTCCAAGCCCACCAAAGGCCAAAGCCCATGGCGAGCAGCGCAGACGATGCGCTAATAGGCAGTGTTATTCTGGCTTCCTTGTCTTCCGGTTGTTCCGCCATGGCTCCCCCTCTGCTTCAGTTGAACGATTCCGAGTATACGGGTTGTTTTTTTCTTCGCCTACGTAATGGTTGCGTAGATGCGTGAAAAGACCCGTCTGTTTTGCTCAAGACGAATGCGTTAGCCGAGATTAGGGTTGATAGTGCAGCGAAATAGTAAGGAGGTGGTTCCGCAGGAGGCTGTGTCTATGAACAACTTCTATGAGAAGGAGGAGAACTAATGAAAAGAAAACGCATCGTCGGAATAATCGTTCTGATGCTGTCGTTGGCTGTCTTCTGCCTGGCAGCTTGCCAGCCGCAAACGCGCGAGGTGGAAGCTGTCGAGCCTGAGCCAACCACCTTGGCTCAATCGGGATCGACAGAGCGTGACCCGGGTTTTTTCCCCGAGGCCGACTATACGACAAACTTTATCAATGCTGGGAATCGCGGTTGCGGGTCTTGCCACGGCGACGATTTGTACTCGTTCGTTTCAGGGTATCGGCAGCATCTGCCCTACAAAGATCTGGCAACCTATGGGCAGGGGACGAAGGTCACCGACTGCATGACGTGCCATCGGCCGCAAGCTATCGGTGGCGGCCCCATGATTGGGGAAGCGATTCATCAGGCCCATTACAATAACCAGGCATTCACGGGCAACTGCTTCACGTGTCACGCGACCACCAATGATGGGGAGTTGGTTCTCTTCGACGAGTACATCTACACCGGTGAGCTGGGTGGTTTCCCTGAGAACGTCGGTAGTCCCGAATGGCAGGAATGGATTGCCCTGCGCGGAAATGTGTCGGGAGGAGACACCATCGCGGGCATCAACGTGGTCAATGATTGGCAGCTTGACAAAGTTGAGCTAGACCAGCGCACATCTTCTCTCGAGGACTTGTTTTGCAGCGTCAACGGGCAGGTCGAAAATATCGATGTTGCTTCCTACGAGTTGAAAGTAGGCGGTGGCGTGAACAGCCCTCGCACTTTCACGCTTGATGAATTGAAGGCGCTTGGAGAGGTGACCAAGGGAACTTGCGCCATCTGCGCCGGCAATGGATTCGATTGCACCCAGGTAGGTAATATCGAGTACACGGGTGTTCTGCTCGAAGATGTGATTGAGGCGTGCGGTGGCT
Source organism: Adlercreutzia sp. CNCM I-6215 (assembly GCF_977072315.1). Lineage (NCBI taxonomy): Bacteria > Bacillati > Actinomycetota > Coriobacteriia > Eggerthellales > Eggerthellaceae > Adlercreutzia > Adlercreutzia sp. CNCM I-6215. The sequence continues at coordinate 189,453 of NZ_CDRVMA010000005.1, forward strand.
TGAAGGACGGCATGGTCACGGTGCAGCGCTCGACGGCCGACGGCTTCATGAACGGGTTGTACAGCCAGATTGAAGAGGATCTTGCCGAGGGGGCCATGCTCGCCTGGGCCCAGAATGGAGAGCCTCTTTCCCCGGAAGAGGGCGCACCGTTGCGTTACGTGGTTCCCGGATGGCCCGCCTATTCATGGACGAAGTATCTCACGCAAATTGACTTCATTGGGGAGGAGCGTCCCGACAAGACGGGCTGGAACGATTGGTACACAGGTTTCCCGCCCGAGGGATCCGATATCTACAACCAGATTTGCGATCCGCTGGACAGTGCCTTCTGGACTCCGAGCAAGGACGGCCAGACCTACAAGTTAGGCGATACGGTAACGTTGGAAGGCTATGTGTGGGCGGCGCAGTGCGACGAGCACCACACCTCGGCAGTGCGCTTCAGCGCCGACTACGGCTACAGCTGGACTGATATCGAAGTTCCTGCCGATTTCGATGGAGACCAATGGGTGTATTTCACGGCAAAGTGGACGCCTACGGAGCCCGGCGTGTACATGTTGTCGGTGAAGCCTGGCGATGCGGGCGGCTTCGATACCCAGACTGCCGCGTCGGTGTATGTGGTTGTGGAAGAGTAGGAAGGGGAGATCATGAGCAAGACTGTGAAAAAGGCCACGGCAGTTGTTGGTTGCGCAATGCTTGCGAGTAGTGCCATAGTTGCGCCAGCCATGGCCATTGAGTCGAATGGGACTTGTGACGCGGTCGCGATCCAAGATGTCTCGCAGGAAGCTGTTGCGACGGAGAGCCATGATGCTGTTTCCAAAGTTGTCGGTACGTTCGTCTATACGCAGGATTCGCTAAGTTCGAACGAGTACATTAGCGGCATCTTCTCCAAGGCCGCTGCGACACTTTGTGCGTCTTTGCCCGACTACGCGGTTCGCAGCGTGGCAAGCGATCTGAGAGTGAGCGGCATCGACGGGCTTTCGTGGACGGTTCCCGAGCAGATGCTCGAGGAGGGGGACTCGGCCAAGATCATCGGGTGCTCCTGCGCTTCCAATGCTCCGGGTGGCGGGGCGGTAGCGCAAGCTGAAGTCTCGGGGGTGAGCCTTGAGGCTCTGGTAGCACTTGCCCAATCTCGGTAAATAGCAAGCCTCCCCTCTACTTGCTATTTCATGAATCGGCCCGGTCGGCCCGCGTTGGCGGGAAGGTCGGGCCGATTTAGCTGTCGGCTTTGCTTATCTGAGATGCCTGCGGTTTAGCCCGCAGTTTCGCCGCTGCACTAAGCCCCCAGCGCCTCTTCCCAAGCGGTTTCCTTGAAGCCGGGGATGACGGTGGCGGCGGTGATGAGCAAGGGGCGCTTTACGAGCATGCCGTTGGTGGCGAGCAGGGCGTATTGCTCGTCTTCGGGCATGTCGGGCAGCTTCTTCGACAGCTCCATCTCGCGGTAGAGCATGCCGCTCGTGTTGAAGAAGCGCTTGAGAGGAAGCCCGCTGCGCTCGTGCCACGTGCGCAGCTCATCGGCGGTGGGATTGTCTTCCACGATGTGCCGGTCGGCGTAGGTCACGCCGTGTGCGTCCAGCCACTTCTTAGCCTTCTGGCAGGTGGAGCACTTCGGGTATTCCAAGAACAGAACATCGGCGGCCATGACGCCCTCGCTTTCTCACGCGCAGCCCGATGGGTTGCGTTCGCTCTACTTCGCTTGAGAATTATATTTGCTATACTTCGTCCGAAAAATAGATTTGCTATATTTACTATACTTGGTATATTCCTACGACCTGTCTGAGTAGTAACCTCTCGCGGTACCATCGATCACCTGGCTTGGTACCGGCGATCAGCAAAAGGCGGTACCGCGAGTAGGCTGTCTCGGTACCGCTAATCA
>NZ_CDRVMA010000006.1:0-164707 GCF_977072315.1 Adlercreutzia sp. CNCM I-6215
TCGAGAACCACAGATCCAGCGCATCCTGCTTGGCCCTCTTGTCGTACATTCGAACTCCCTTCCGGACACCTGGGTGTCCAACTTGGAGTCCGCACCCCCTCTGGAACCCAAAACTCGATTTTGTGACCAAAAAACGAAAAGTTTTTGTCCTGAGGAAAGGAAGCCTCATGTACTTCGACAACATGGTTCTCTATTACAAGCCCACCTGCCCCTTCTGCCACAAGGTACTCGCCTTCATGGAGCAGGAGGATATCGCCATGCCCATGCGCGACACCCTGGAGCCGGGCGTGAAAGACGACCTCATCCGCATCGCTGGCAAGGGCCAGGTGCCATGCCTTATCGTGGACGGCGTGCCGATGTTCGAGTCCGACGACATCGTTCGCTTCCTCGGCGACCTCATCCTGGAGCGCGAAGAGGGCTAGGCGGCTGCAACAGACGAAGCACAGGACGCGCCAGGGCCCGACCCGGCGCGTCCTGTTTTATGGAAGACTTCCTCAAAGATAGTGCGCCATTGACGCCTCGTCAGCGCTACACTGTTCTCACGCGAAAACGCGCAAGCGAGGACAAGGAGTCTCTATGACCAAGTTCACCAACGTCATCGTCCGCAAGCCGGGCAAGTCTCTGTGCAACGGCATCACGAGCGCCCCGGAGCTGGGCCAGCCCATCTACGAGCGCGCCGTCGAGGAGCACGACGACTACATCGCCGCCCTGAAGCAATGCGGCGTGGAAGTGACCGAGCTGCCGGCGCTGGAGGAGTACCCCGACTCCTGCTTCGTGGAGGATCCCGCGGTCATCACGCGCTGCGGCGCCATCATCACCAACCCCGGCGCCGACTCCCGCAACGGCGAGAAGAACGAGATCGAGCCGACCATCCGCCAGTTCTTCGACGACGAGCACGTCAAGCACATCGTCGCGCCGGGCACGCTGGACGGCGGCGACGTCATGATGGTGGGCGACCACTTCTACGTAGGCCGCTCAGCTCGCACCAACGAGGAGGGCATCCGCCAGTTCATCGAAATCCTCGAGGGCTGGGGACTCGAGGGCTCCGAGGTGCCGCTGGAGGAAGTGCTGCACCTGAAGACCGGCGTGAACTACCTGGAGGACGGCAACATGCTCGTTTCCGGCGAGTTCATCGAGAAGCCGGATTTCGCCCAGTACAACAAGGTAATCGTGCCCGAGGACGAGGCCTACGGGGCCAACTGCATCTGGGTCAACGGCACGGTCATCGTGCCCGAGGGCTACCCCACCGTGCTGAAAGCGGTGCAGGATCTCGGCTACAAGACGCTTGTGGTGGACACTTCCGAATACCGCAAGGTGGACGGCGGCCTGTCCTGCCTGTCCCTGCGCTTCTAAGCCGGAAGACCGCCAACTCAACCCGAGGCCCCTACAATGTAGGGGCCTCGCTTATTTAAAGGACAGATGCGAAATTGCTCATTCCACCGTGCCGTAGACCTGGCCCCAGGCATGACCGGCGATGGCGCTGTTCAGCTGGGTGCACAGGCGCTGGCGCGTGTAGTCGCCGGGCGGGAGCAGCGTGACGATGCGCAGAAGCTCGTCAGGCAAGTCGGCCGCCTCGGCCGCCACCACCACGTCCAGCCGGCGCACTTTGGCACCGATGGCCTCGGCGACGGTAGGGTCCAGGTCGCCGTACGGCGCGAACAGGGCATTCACGATATCCTGCAGCGCCCCGTAGTACTCGCTGCGCTCTCGGTTGGTTCCGGTATGCTCACGGGCCATGGCGGCTCTCCTAACTTCTATCCTCTATCGCAGGAGTCGACGACTCCACTCGTTCCCATGCAGCCGCCCAGGACGAACGCCCCGTCTCAGACAACTGCTTCATGTTGCTTGGCGATTATAAGCGCTTCCAGGGCAGGCAGGTCGGTTTTCTCGAAATGGTACGGAACGATTTGCGGATCGCGCAAGTTGTCGGCGGCCGCGTGCTCGATGCGCAGGAAGTGGGCGTCCACTGACTCGTAGCCCGCGCGCATGAGCGCATAGGCGTAGCAGCTCGCCTGGAGACGGTGCTTTCCGTCGAGCTGCTCGGGCGTCTCGTCGGCGCGGCCGCCGGTCTTGTAGTCGATGAGGAAGGCGGCTCCGTCCCCGTTGTCGGCGAGGCCGTCGATCTCGCCTTCAAGGAAGAAGTCCCCTATCGCCACAGTGAAGGGCACTTCGGCGCGACGATTCTCGAAAGCGGCAAAACGGGCGGCCTCGTCGCTGCCGAGCCAGCGAACGAGCGCCGCGCGCAAGCGTGCCTGCTGCTCCTCCGACAGGCCCTCCTTCTGAATCTGCGCCCGGATGGCTGTCTCGCTGGGAGCGAAGAGCGATCCCCGCTCGCTCCGCTCGATGGCCTGCTGCGCCAAACGATGAAACGCCGTGCCCAGGGCCGTGGCGGATTCCTGCGCCCCAAGGACGCATGCAGGGGCACCGTCAGATTCACGCGACCCTGAAGCATCGTCAGCGAACGAAGATTCGCTCTCATTACTCTCATTCGAAGTCTCCGAACCGAGTGCGCTGCGGCCCTCATGCAACAGAACGACGCCCTCGTCAGCCTCAACGGCCGGCTCGTCGCTATGGGGATGCGCGCCCGAAAGCGACGTGTAGGAGTACAGCCCCTCCCGCGCGAAATTGCGCGGCGCGAGCGCCGGGTCTTCGCCATGCGCTCGCCGGACAACCGCGAAGACGGCAGGGGCATCCTCGCTAAGGGGCGCCGCCGCGCCAAGCTCCTCGTCGAGCCGCCCCTCCCCTGTGGGCGCCGAGGCCGCAAGAGGCTCCTCGCCCGTCTCTTCCCCGACCTCGGCGAGAACCCGCTCGCTCGCCACCCGGGCAGGCGCGCGGCCGCCGAAATCCATCATTGCGACGCTCGCGCCGTCGTCCATGGCCCAGCCAAGGGCGTTAAAGACGTCGCCGGTCACCCAGGTGCTCTCGTAACCGTCCTCTATCTTCGCGCTCACCCTCATAGCCAGAAGAAGAGATCGGCTCGCGCGCGTGAGGGCCACGTACATGAGGCGCCGTGCCTCCTCGCGCTCCTGGGCGGCGGAATACGCGGCCAGCGCCGCGCCGAATTGAGCTGCGGAAAGAGCTCCGAAGGCGCGCTCGGCCTCGGCGGGGCCGTCCAGGGAAACGCCAAGATCCTCTGCCTCCTGAGCCCGCGCCCATCCTTTCAATTTGGAGGCGGTCTTGTCCCAGGGGCCATGGGGCATCCACGTTGCAGCCACGTAGGTCCCCTCGCCGATGTTCTCGACAAAGAAAGAGGGTGCGCGTCCCCCGGGATAGCCGTCCTTCAGTTCGGCCACGGCCACATGGGGAAACTCCAGCCCCTTGGAGGTATGAACCGTCATGATGCGCACGAAATCGGCATCGAGGCACGCCAGCGCACCCGGCGCCTCCTTAGCCAGGGAAAGGTAGTCGGCGAATTGGCGGGCCACATCGGCGATACCGCAGCTCTCCCGCGCGAGCTCCCCAACGACCACGCACGCTTTGTTGAAGTTGCCCGCGCGCGCCATGCCGTCGGCCCCCTCAAGCTGAAGCCGATCCGCCAGTCCGCTGTCCACGAAAAGGCGCCGCAGCGCCAACGCCGGCTCTTCGCGAACCGCGCGGCGCACGAAATCGCGCAGGCAGCGGCGCGCCAGCGCCAAAGCGGCGCGATCGTTCTCCCCGAGGGGAAACCCATCATCTTCCTCTCGTCCGAAGAAGCCGCGAGAGATAGGCTGACGGGGGCGAGCACGGCCATCATCACCTTCGCCTTCGCCGTCGCTTTCCGACGCCCAGGCGTCCGTTGTGGCGAGCGCGAGAAGAGCATCGTCGGAAAGCGCGAACAGATCGGAGGCGAGCGCCTGGTAAAGTGCCTCGGAGTCGTCGCGGTTCACTGCCACGCGCAGCAGCGTAGCCACAAGTTGGGCCTCTGCGCTCTGGCCGAACCCCGATCCGCCCGTCACGATGCTCTCGAAGCCCGCATCGCGCAGCGCCTCCTGGTAGACGGAGGCGCGGGTCATCGTTCCCAGCAGCAGGGCCATCTCCCCGGGACGCGCGCCGGCCTCCCTCAGCTGCGCGAAGCGCTCGGCCACCTCGCGGGCGCACCGGGCCGACAGCTCCTCGGAAGACACGGTGGCGCGACTGCCGTCGTTCTGGAAGACGCTCACGGCGATACGTGCCGGGCCGTCCCCCTCGAACACCGGATCGGCGGCCGTGTTCACCGCGCCGGCGGCCTCCAGATGCAAGAACTCGTCGCCGAAGACCTGGGGCTGGCCGAAGACGGCATCCACCAACGACAAGACGTCGCCGTGGCTGCGGAAGTTGTGGGGCAGCTGGGGGAACTCCGCCTCGGGCGAGAGGGATCGCAGCCGGTCGCGGTACTCGAAGAACACGTTCACATCGGCGCCGCGGAACCGGTAGATGCTCTGCTGCGCGTCGCCCACCGTGCACACGTTGGCGAAGCCCGGCTGCGCCAGGGCGGCGATAACGGCGACCTGCAGCTTGTCGGTATCCTGAAACTCGTCGACCATGATGACCTTGAACCGCTCGCGGTAGCGCTCGGACAGCTCCGGGTGGGTGGAAAACGCGTCCAAGCACCGGCGCAGCAAATCGCCCTGATCGAGTCGGTCGTTCCCCTTCGCTCGGGCGTAGGCGTCCTCCAGAAGACGCGCGAGCGATACGGCGGCAACGCTCACCCGCGCCCCCAAGGCCGCTTGCGCCTCGGAGAACACGCTCGCGTAGGCACCTCGCCAGGCAGCGAAAGCATCGGCGTCCGGCTTTTTGGCGCGGTACTTGTCCGAAGAAGGGGGAAACGCCAGAAGCGCCTCGAGAAAAGGCCCCGCCTCGAACCGCGCATCCAAGAATCCTTCGCCCGTATCGGCAGCGAGCCACTGCTCGGCCCGGTCGATGCCGGTCTCTAGATCGGAGGCGAACGTCTCGTCGGTGGCATTCGTCTTTCCCCAGACCTTCACCGCCTCCTGAATCTCCATGGCAGCCTCCAGAGTCTGTCGCACAAGGCGCGCAGGCGTGGCGGTCGGCACGGACAGGCGCAGGCCCTCGAACCCCTCGGGCATCGCCCGCACCCGGGCCACCACCTCCTGGGAATACTCCAAGAGCCTCTTGTCGAAGGGCCCCTGCCCCCTCAGCCCGAACTCGTCGATAACCGCGCGAAGAAGCGGATCGGCCCCCGTTTCGAGATGGGCGAGCACCTGCTCGGTGGCTTCGGCCCGAAGGTAGCTCGCCTCCGCCTCGTCGATCACCTCGAACTTCGGATCGATGCCTACCTCGAAGGCGTTCTCGCGCAGGATGCGCGCGGCCATAGAGCCGATGGTGCACACCCAGGCATCATCCACCTTCAGCGATTCCTCCGCAAGCCCCTCCTCGCGCAGAAGAGCGCGGATGCGGTCGCGCAGCTCCGCGGCGGCCTTCACGGTGAAGGTAATGGCGAGCACCTCGTCGATGGATTGCAGACCGCCGGGCGCCTCCTCGCCGGCGAGCAGCCCGTAGGCGATGCGCCTCGTCAGGGTGAAGGTCTTTCCCGAGCCGGCGCCGGCGGCGACCATGAGGGGGCGGTCGAAGGTGGTGATGGTAAGGCGCTGGCCCTCTTTACAGGTATCGAGATTCACGCGAGCCTCCCGGGGCAATCGTAGGCGGGACAGAATTCACAAGCTTTCGGTGCGGACGGGCTCACGGGGATGGCCCCCTCGGAAAGCGCCGCCAACCGATCGGCCACCAAGGCCTCGATGGCATCCAGATAGGCGGAGAAGTTCATGGCCACCGCCGAGCTTCTGGAAGACAGGCCCGCAGGGTCGAAGGCCGCACCGTCGTAGGCCCCCGCCAACAGTTCCTTGGGACTCTGCGCCCGGTAGCCCAAGTACAGCGCCCCGGCGCAGGCGAGGCCGAGGTCGGTACGCAAAAGCGCCTGGGCGTAGATGAGCCCCTGCACGTGATGCGGCACGGACGGCTCGTCGCCCTCCTTCAGGCCGGATGCGTAGTCCTTGGACGATCCCTTGTAGTCGATCACCACGAAACGTCCCCGCTCTGCGTCGGCATCGACGCGGTCGACGCGCCCCCGCAGCCGGACGCCGGCAAAGTCCACGCCGTCGGCGACCTCGATGGGATGCTCGCAGAAGACCACTTCGTAGCCCGGGGGCATCTGGGCCTGCAGGCGCAGGCTGTGAACCAGTTGGCGCTTGAGCTGCGCCACCCGCTGCCGCTCCTCGCGCGTCGTCGCCGCAAGGCGAGAGCCCCCTCGGCGCTCGGGCTGCTCGCGGACAAGCTCGTCCACGAGCGCCTCGAACCGGGGCACCATGGCCTCGATGTTCTCCGCGTCCACGCGTCGCACGCCCTCCTCGGCGAGCCTGTCGTAGAAGCGGGCAAAGGCTTCATGGGCGAAATTGCCCAGCTCCCGCGGCCCGAACCTCTCGTCGGGAGCCTCGGGTCGAATGCACGACTGCACGAACCACCGATAGGGGCAGTGGAGGTACTGCTCGATCGCCGAGGGAGAGAGCACGGGCAGACCCTCGGGCGTGCGCTGAAGGTAGCGAAGAAGCGGAAGCGACCGCAGACTGCCCCGCGACGGGCGGAGAAGCTCCTCGCATCCCGTCACCGGGGCGAAGGCGGCGCCAAGCGCTTGCGGCAAGTCGCCTTCGCCGGCGCATCGGGCGCTGGCGGCCAAGGGCTCGGGGAGTCCGAAGCGCGCAGGGTCAGGGCGGCCCCAACGCAAGGCCAGCTCCTCATCGCCGGCCGCCAAGGCCCGGTCGGCGCCGGCCCGGGCCTGGGCGCTCGCGAACTCTTCCAGCAGAAAGGAGGGGAACAGCTCGTTTTCCCGCTCGTCGCGCCGGCTCACGCCCAGGACAAATCGCCGACGGGCGGCGCGCTGTGCCGCCGCGAACCGGGAGCGCTGGCGCCAGAGCGCCGAAGGCTCTCGGGGAAGTCCGAGCGTCTCGGCGAGGCCGTCCAAAGCCGATAGGCTCTCGGAGATGCCGAAGGTGCGCGCGCTGACGTCCGCCAGGATCACCACATCCCAGCTTTTCGGCACGAGCGAGTCCAGTACGGCCGCACCGGCGATTTCGCAGAGGGGGCCGTCCGTCCCGGAGGAGCCCTCGACGCTCAGCGTGGCATCGGCAAGCAGCGGCGTCAGCGCGCAGGTCGACACGCCCAGCCCCTCCGCCAGGGCAAGCAGACCGCAGAGCTTGTCGAAGGCGGCGCGCTCGACGGCACGCTCCAGCGCGTCCGACGAGGCGGCACCGACGGCGCTGGAAAGGGCGTCGAGAATACGAGGAGGAACGCTTTCGCCGCAAGCCACGGCGCGCACGGCGAGGGCCAGAGCGGAAAACGAGTCGCTCTCCCCCGCGAGGATCTCGGCGGCATCGGTGGCAGTCAGTAAGCGGTCTTTGCGCAGACGCCCGTTGAGATCCCGCGCCTTTCGCTCGGCGATGCCCGAAAAGGGGTTGTAGGCGAAATCAGTGGCCGCCTCGAGCCAGTGGGGGCTCCCCTCCTCCAGCCGCCGCGCGCATTCCCAAGCGCGCCCGAAGGCGGTGGCCCTCCAGGGCGCGGTGCCCCGAAGCGCCACCGCCCAACCGCTGGTGCACAAAGGCGCTCCCAACACGCCGAACAGCTCTGCAGGGTCGGCGGCCACCACCAGAACGCTTCTTGCGCCCGCACGACCGGCGCGCCCTATCTCGTCGAGCAGAAGCCCGGGCATCGCCGCCGCTCCTGCGGCGATCAGCACGCCCGGCTCCACGTCTTCCGGAAGACAGGAAACCGCGGCAAGAGCCTCATCGCCTTCCGCGGAAGCGCCCAAAGCCGTCAGAAGGTGCCGAAGCCCTCCCGAGACGTCCAGGCAATCGCAAACAGTCACACCCATGGCGGGAAGCCGCCCATCCTCGACCATCGAGGCAAGGAGATCGGCCGCCTCGTCCGCCTCGATCAGATTCCGCGCGGCCAGCTCATCGTAGTAGGAGCGCAAACACGCGACAAGCCCGCGCTGCAGAGAGGTCAACTCCGCAACGGGAACGGCTCCCTCGTCGGCGAGAGCGGCCGCGTGCTCGGCGGCAAAAGCCGCCAGCACCGATGGCGCCCCGGAGGCAGCGGCGGCATCGCAAGTCGAAGCCGCCCGGGCCGCGAGAAGGGAGCGCTCCTCAGCAGAAACGAGAACGCGCCCGTCGCCCCACAGTTCCCACAGCTCCTCCACCAATCCCGCGGCCGTAAGGCGACGCACGCCGAAAGCGGCACCGGGAGCCGTCGCGGTTGCGGCGGCCTTGGCGGCAGCATTGGCGCGCTCGATGGTGCGGTAGAGCTCTACGGGAACGGTTGTCGGCACGGCGGTCCTCCTCAAAAATCAGTTCCGACCATTCTAGCGCGACCGGGGCGCTTCGGTGTCCTCTTTATGTCCCTCCACAGCCAGAACGCCTCTTCCGTCGGCAGCTCCCGTGAGCATTTGGCAACGGATTGCCGCCCGTGCGGTGACCCGTCGCCGACCTGGTCTTGCATCGGCGCGGCCAGGCCTACCATAGCGAAAGAACGAGTCGGCACCGGGCGCTCCCCCGCCCAGGCCGGCCCGCTTTCCCGAACCGCAGATTACAGGAGGCGCATGATGACCTATCAGGAACTGGTTACCAAGCTCATCGAGATTCAGAAGCACATGATGCCCGACTTGGAGAAGTTCGAGCGCGAGGATCGGCTGCCCCACGACCTCAAGGTCGCCAAGGCCGAGATCATCGAGTGGGAGCACACCGTGGACGGCGACGGCGGCCTGGAAGACGCCCCGGAGATCTGGCCCGTGGAGAAGTTCGCCCGGGCCCTGCGCGATCACTACGACGACTTCAACGACTTCATGCGACGCAACATCGCCGAGTACGAGGTGCTCGCCGGCCAGCTGCCCGAGGCCTTCGCCCACCCGCTCGGCCAGTAGGCTCCGCAGCACCTCCGGCCACGCGCCCCGCTTCGCCCTCGCCCAGAAGACGAGCGTCGAATGCCAGCCGGTCAATCTAGCCGCCATCTTCGAGAGCCGCCTTAACGGGCGGCTCTCGCCGTCTGCGGCCGCGTTGCCCTTAGTAAGTGCCCGCGATCTCCTGGGCCATGCGGGCCACCCCGCGACGAGCCTCGATGCGCTCGCGCTTGAAGTGCCACTGACCGGCGTCGAAGGCGGCGCCGAGGCCAATGGCGGCCAGCCGGTACCAGGTGCGCGCCCGGCGGAAGTCCTGCTCGCAGCCGCGTCCCAGCTCGAAGGCGCGGGCGAGGCGCAGCGCGGCGTTGCCCGTGCTCGCACGATCCTCGTCAATGCGCCCGCTCTCCAAATCGAAGGCTCGCCGGTACAGCGAGAAAGCCCGAGCCGCCGAGGAAGCGCATCCCCGACCCGCGGCCACCAGATCGCCCAAACGCCAGCAGCACTCGCCGTGACCATGATAGGCGCCGAAGGAGAAGTGCAGGTAGGCGCGCTCGTCGCAGGGGGTGTCCGCCTTGTGGAGCGCCTGGCGATCGGCCAGACCGTCCCAGTACGCCCCCTCGCACAGATCGCCCTCGTAGATGACGCCGAGACGGCAGTGGGCGCCGATATTGCCCCGGGCCGCCGCATGCAGAAGGAGCATCTCGGCCGCGCGGTAGCAGTCGACGCGGCGGCGCCGATGCTCCTCGCCCGGCAGGCCCAGAGCCTCGCTGAAATAGACCTCCGCCAGCTCCAGGGCGCGCCAGCCGCCACGGTCGGCGCCGCAGGGATAGGAGGCGACGAACGTGCGCCCTCTCCCGTCGGGCGCCGGCTCGCTCACCCAGATGCGAGGCAGACCGCCCTCGCCGGCGCCTCCCTTGCGATCCACGGCGAACACCGAGCCCGTCTCACGCCGACGCCGCCACTTCTCGTTGCGCAGCACTTTCGGCGTGAAGCTCGTCTCCGCGCCGCCGCAGGCCCGCCGCGCACTGGGCGCGCCAAAGAGCACGTTGGCGGCCCGCTGGGCCCAGCCCACTTCCCGCGCACGGGCTGGAGCGGCAACCGAGGAGGCGACATCCTCAGCGGGAAGGGCCAAGGCGCAGGCGACGGAAGGGTCGGCCACGGCCGCAACGGCGCTAGTCATTGAGCACCACCTCCATCACGAGCCGCGTCCACGAGCCGATCTGCTCCTTGTCCGTGAGCCGCCCCTCCACGGACTTGCCGCCGTCGATGAGCCGGGCGACGAACTCGTTGCACTCGCAGGAGACGTACCCGATTCGCCGGTCGGCGCCGTCGCGCACCTCCACGGCCCAGCCGTCGTGGGGGTTGGCCGCGTCCCGCACGAGGGAGAACCGATCCCCCTTTCCGTAGCCTTCCGCAATGGCCGCCATCGCGGGCACGTGGCGCGTTCCCGCCACAGTAGTGTTTTCCACGACGCGAATCGATTTTGGTGCATTTGCCATGGTTCCTCCTGACCGATAACCTTATGATCGATCATGATAAAGAACCGCTTGCGATCAAGTGTCCCTTATTCGGTACAGCGAACCACCGAAGATCGCCCTTGCTGAGCAGATCGATCATGGTTGTCGCAGCCGCACGATTATGTTAGAGTCCGCTAACACGAAATCCGCTTCCCCGAAAGACGAGGAATGACATGAAAGACAAGAAATCGAAGAAGGCCGCCGGCGACAAGAAGGCCGACAAGCTCGCCCGCAAGAAGAAGCACACCGGTTGCAAAGGCGAGAAGGGCGCCGCAGGCTGCAAGGGCTGCGCCAAGGCGAAGGCGTCGCTTGCGCTCTCCCACTGCACCTGCTGCAAGAAGCGCTGCCCGCTCTCCAAACCGAAGTGCGGCAAGGGCCGCCGCCTCGCCGCCGCCCTCAAGCTGCGCGAGAAAAAGGCCTAGGGATATTCGCTATAGACGCTCTGCAACAAAGCGATAAACATCTTCCACTTTGTGGGTCATGGCTTCGCGGTACTCCGGTCGTGCCGCTGTTCTTTCCAAAAGCTTTGGTGGAAGGAATCGACGCATTTCCTCAGCGAAAGCGGCACTCCCAAGCGCCTCCCGCGCACGGGAAAGCCCACTGCGCAGAAGCTCTTGAGCGTTCTCGCCCACATGGTAATCGTTCAGTTTCCGGCCAACCATGACCGCAACCTCGTCCATATTCCTCCCCGGTCGCAAAGCGATCCAGGGAATGTCCCATAAATCGCGATAGCGCGGGGCAAGCACTTGCTGCGAGAACGACACGATTTTGTCCGCCAGAATCTCATCCAAAGATTGGCAACCGATAATAGCTCGGCTGCACATCCCTTCCACTTCCGGATAGTTTTCCTCAAGAACGCGAAGATCGCGAGTATATGAGGGTATTTGCGCGATCTCAATCTTGATTTTCTGGGAAGGAAGATCGGGTCGCGCCGGCGCCGTGTCGACGACCACCTGCCACCTCTTCATCGACCCACCGCCTTCGAAGTGCTTGATCTTTTTCGGGTCCTTGACCCGAACGCCCACATCGTATTTGCTCCGCAAGCTATCGCTCAGCAGTTCCCGAAAACCGGCGAGATCCGATTCCTCCAAGTCCAAGGCCGTGGTGAAATCAAGATCCTCGCTATAGCGGACAGCGCCATAACACAGACGCAGGCATGTTCCTCCTTGGAACGTGAGGCCGTCGAGCCATCGCGATTCATCGAGCGCACGGATGATGTCGTAATGAATGAGCTCTTTCTCTACAATCGGGAGCAACGCCTCCACTTCGCCTCGACGGGCAACGTTTTCAGCGAACTTCTTGAAATCAATCGCCATCTTCCACTTCCTCCCAATCGATGAGGTAGGTTGATCTCCGCGCTCGCATGAGCCCTTGGACAGCATATCTCTTAGTTGCGAGCCGCAGGGCGTGGCCAGGATAATCGACCGTATTCGAAATGATCTCGTTGGCATCGGCGGCAGTGTGAATAAACTCAATTGTGCCGAAGGGAGTGCTGAACTCTCCTTCCCTACCCGTCGTGACAACCGTTAAACGCCCTACGGGAATCTGGGAAATCACGCTCCACAGAGACGCCGCGCTCTCCATGCCGATGTAGTTGAACTCACCGGATCTCAAGGCGACGGCGACTTCCTCAATGGCCGGCACGTCTCTTCCTTTGAAGTCGCCGAACCAGTAGACATCTCGCGCCAGCCGCGTGATGATCCCCGAATCAAGCAGACGCTTGATAGAGCTTCGCAAAGTATTGCCACTCTCTCCAAGGACGCGGCCAAGCTCGCGCGAGCGGAACACGCGCTTTTGCTCGCTGAAGGCTCTGAGTTTTCTTTCCGCTTCTATAAGTTTCATTGTCCCACTCTACAGTAATAGCCTAAATTTGGGTCATTACTGTAGAGTTAATACACGCTCCTGTCAATGATCTCAATCGATCTCACCTTCAGACACGCCCTCCGATTGCTCCTCCTTGGCGGCGCGGGCCTCGTCGAGCAGGGCCTTCATGGTGGGGTTCTTGCGGGTAAGTTTCTTTACGGTGAGATCCTCGGCCTTGTCGTTAGCCAAACGCAGGTTACGTTCGCTTCCCAGCAGGTGCTCCTTGATCTTCTGCAAATGGTCGATGGACTTGTCTATCTCGTCGATGGCCTTCGCGAAGCGCTCGCTGGCGAGCCGGTAGTTGCGGCCGAACTTGTCCTTGAAGTCGGCCAGCTGGTCCTCGAAGTTCGTCACGTCGATGTTCTGCTGGCGCACGAGCGCCAGCTCGCGGCGGGCCTCCATGGAGGAGAGCGCCGCGTTGCGCAGAAGCGTGATGAGGGGGATGAAGAACTGCGGCCGGATGACGTACATCTTCTCGAAGCGATAGGACACGTCGGTGATGCCGGCGGCGTACAGCTCGTTGTCCGGCTCGAGCAGCGACACGAGCACGGCGTACTCGCAGCCCTTCTTGCGGCGATCGGCGTCCAGCTTCTTGAAGTGCGACTCGTTGGTCTTTCGATGGGTGGAGTCGTCGGCCTCGTTCTTCATCTCAAACATGATGGAGACGATCTCGCTGCCCTCCTCGTCGAAGTCGCGGAAGACGAAGTCGCCCTTGGTGCCCTCCACCACCTCGTTGTCCTTCTCGAAGTAGGCGCGCGGGAAGGCCGTAGGGCGCAGGCGGTTGAACTCGATCTCGCAGTGCTGTTCCAGCGACTCGCCGAGCATCTTCGTGGAAAGGCGCGCCCTCATGTCCTGGATGCGCTCGATCTCCCGCTCGCGGTCGGCGATGAGCTCGTCCTTCGCCCGAAGCTTCTCGGCCAGCTGGGCCTGGGCTTCGGCCCGAGCCCGGGCCAGCTCGGCCTCGGCGCGGGTCTTCTGCGCCTCCAGCTCGTCGCGCGCCCGCTCCACTTTGCCGCGCAAATCGTCCCGCTCGCGCTCGACGGCCACCTGGGCGTCCTTGGCTGCGGCCTCGGCCCTCTGCACCGCGATCTGCGTGCTCATGGAAGCCTGCGCGCGCTCACTCTCCAGCTTCTGGGCCAGCTCGTCCCGCTCGCGCTCCACCGCGCGCAGCCGTTCGGTCTCGGCGGCCACCGCATCGCTCACGGCCAGCTTGCGCGCAACCTCAGCCTCTCCGTCCTTGGAGGACAGCTGCGCTCGCAAGCTCTCCACCTGCTTCTCCAGTTCCGATTTCTCGTTCTGGGCAGCCAGTTGAAAATCCTTGGCCTGGGCCTTGAAGCGCTCGGCCTGCGCGGCAATCTGGCCGTCGCGCTCGGCGATCTGGGCGCGCAGAGCCTCCTCGGCCTTGGTGACCGCCAGCGCCACCTCCTGCTCGCGGCTTTTCTCGGCCAGAGACACGCGGGCATCCACCTCGCGCTGGAACTCCTGGTCGCGCACTTGGTTCAAAATGGCGGCGTACCCGCTCTCGTCCACGGTGAACGCCTCGCCGCAATGGGGGCACTTGATCTCGTTGCTCATGAAACGGTTCCTTCCTGTTGCTCGAGGAAATCATACACCGTCGCCGACGCGGCGGCTCGAGGCTCAGCTGGCCGGGTACAGCAATTCCAGAGACTGGATGGCCGAAAAGGGGATGCGCCGACGCACGATCCACAGATCGCGGAAGGTGACATCGATCTGGCTCACGACCCCTTCGGCCTCGCGGTAGCCGCCGCCCTCGTAGTAGCGGCAGCGCACCACGTCCCCGCGGTCGAGGTTCGCGATGAGATCATCCAGTGCCCGGGCCTCGTCGTCGGAAAGCGGCCGGCGCGATTCGGGAACCGCCTCCTTTGCGTGGACGAGATCGTAGTAGCCGCGCAGCGCCGCGAAGGGCATGAACTGGCGGGCGCGATCGGGATGCGGCCGTCCGATGCCCGGAGGCACCGGCGGATCCAAGGGCGCCTCGGCCCCGGCAGCGGTCTGCGCACCGCACGGGCCCGCGTCGCCGACCTCCTCCCACCTAAGTCCCGCGAGCACATCCACTTCCCTAGCCATGGTGCCCTCCCACCATGGTGTTCCGCTCGCGACCAAGCGCGTGTTCCTTCAGGCTCGTGCCCTTGATGAGGGCGTTCTTCCCGAACTTCCCCTTCACGGCGAGCACGGCCTCGGCGCGACGCCGCTCGCGATCGGCGGCCGCAGCATCGGTGAACAGGTCCACCGTGGCCAGATCGGCGTCCACCAGGTTGCCAAAACCGATGCTGATCTTGCGCATGGTGCGGGCCGGATCCACCGTCTCCCGGAAGAGCGCCTCCAAGTATCCGTAGAGCTTCGCGAAGGAGTTCGTGCGCTCAGGAATCTTACGGGAGCCGCCCCCATGCGGACGCGTGCCGCCGACACGCCGGGTACCATGGCCGCCGTCGAAGAGCTCCCCCGCCTTCTCGGGGCCCTTTGCGGCGTCCCCCCCGGCACCTTCCGCCGCCTCGTCCCCATCCCCGCCCCTCCCGTAGCTCACGTGCAGCGAGATATGATCGGTCACCAGGTGCTTCTCTACCAGATCGAGCACAGAGTCGTCCACCATCTCGCGCAGCACCATGAGGGTGTCGTCGAAGTTGTAGCCGCAGGGCAGGATCTGCCCGTTCATCGTGGAGGAGCTCTCCGGCTCGTAGGCCTTGACCTCGGCGATGGTGCAGGGCTCCACGCCCCAGGCATGATCGATGAGATACTCGGCGTTCACCCCGAACTCGCCGTAGAGCACGTCCGGATCCATCTCGGTCACGCCCTTCAAATCGAACACCCGGTACTTCGCGAGCCGCCGAGCAATGCCCGGCCCGATGTTCCAAATGTCGGTGATGGGCCGATGCCGCCAGATGCTCTCGCGAAAGGAGCGCGCATCGAGCTCGCCCACCCCGTCCGGCGCGTGCTTGGCCGAGATGTCGAGCGCCACCTTCGCGAGGAACAAGTTGGGGCCGATGCCCACGGTGGCCGGGATGCCCGTCTCCGCGCGCACCGCCGAGCGCAGGGTGTCGGCGAACTCGCGGGCCGTCAGGTCGTACAGCTCCAGATAGGGCGTGGCGTCGATGAAGCACTCGTCGATGGAATAAGGATGGATGTCCTCCTGGGACACATAGCGCAGGTAGGTGCCGTAGATCTCCGCCGACACCTCCATGTAGCTCGTCATGCGCGGCTGGGCCGTGATGTAGTCGATCCCCTCGGGAATTTCGTAGAGCCGGCAGCGGTTTTTCACCCCCGCCGCCTTCATGGCCGGGCTCACCGCCAAGCAAATAGTCATCTCCGAGCGCGTCGGATCGGCCACCACCAGCCGCGTCGTCATGGGATCCAAGCCCCGGCGCACGCACTCCACCGAGGCGTAGAAGCTCTTCAGATCGATACAGACATATGTGCGCTCACGTTCCATGCCGCCCAGTATAACATGGAACGTTCGTTCGCGTCATACTGAATCGCAGTAATTGCCCAACCAGAACGAAGATGCTTCCGCCGCACGTCCCGCTCACGATCGTCGCTTCATGGCGCGCAGGCGGTCCTTCTGCTCGGGGGAGATGCGGCGGCTCTCAACGGCCTTCTGGATGGCCTTGTTGTGGGTCCACTCGTCGAGGGCGCCGGAGGCGATGACCGCCTCGGCAGCGGCCGGCTGCTTCGCCAGCGCCTCGGCGAAGTACCAGGCGCGCATCATGTTCACGTAGTACTCCGGGCGCGAGACGCCGATGACCCACGCGAAGAACTCCGGCCGGAACCGCTCGTCGAGGAACAGCTCCATGAGCACGCCGATGGCGAAGCGCACCGTGTACTCGTGGTCGCTTTCCAGCCACGCTCGCGCCTTCGCCAGCGCGGCATCCGGGTTCGCGGCGAGCCCGCGACAGGACAGCTGGTCGCAGGTGGCCCAGTTGTCGACGAAGGGGAGGAAGCGCTCGATCTCGCCGACGAGCTTATCGAAGTCGCGCTCCTGGGCGATGACGAACGAGTGCAGCTGATTCTCCTCGAAGATGCCGTGGGGCAGCGCCGCCAGAAACTCCCCCGCATCTTCCCGCCGCGCGAGCCCTTTCGCGAACTTCCGCAGCTCGGGCGTGCGCACGCCCACGATGGTGGCCGCGTCGATGTTCGGGATGAGCTTCGCCTGGAACGCCCGGTACCCCTCATCCGCATGGGAGGCAAGAAACGCCGCTATGTCTTCGTGAATCGCCACGGTCCCCTTCCCCATCGCATGAACACCGTCATTCTAGCACGTAAAAAGAACCCCCAGTTCATCACGGGGGGTTCTTTTCATGCGACTCACAGGCTGTTCGCAGCGTCGGCAGATCCGTTCGACCCGTCAGGGCGAACGGAATCGATTACACGATGCCCTGGGCCATCATGGCGTTGGCGACCTTCTCGAAGCCGGCGATGTTGGCGCCCATGACGTAGTTGCCCTCATGGCCGTAGCGCTTGGCGGCGTCGTCGATGGCGTGGAAGATGCTCACCATGATGCCCTTGAGCTTCGCGTCCACTTCCTCGAAGGTCCAGGAGAGGCGCTCGGAGTTCTGGGACATCTCCAAACCGGAGGTGGCCACGCCGCCGGCGTTGGCCGCCTTGCCCGGGAAGAACACGATGCCGTGCTCCTGCACGTACTCGGTGGCCTCGAGGGTGGTGGGCATGTTGGCGCCCTCGGCGAGGATCTTGCAGCCGTTCTTCACGAGGTTCTCGACGTCCTCCATGTGCACCTCGTTCTGGGTGGCGCAGGGCAGCGCAATGTCGCAGGGGGTAACCCACACGCCGCGGCCCTCGTGGTACTCGACGCCCTCGCGGCGGGCGGCGTACTCGGTGAGGCGGCCGCGCTCCACTTCCTTGACCTGCTTGAGCAGCGCGACATCGATGCCCGCCGGATCGTACACCCAACCGGTGGAGTCGGACACGGTGACCACCTTGGCGCCGAGCTGCTGGGCCTTCTGCGTGGCGTAGATGGCCACGTTGCCGGAGCCGGAGATGCAGACCGTCTTGCCGTCGAAGGAGTCGCCGTTGCACTTCAGGTACTCCTCCACGAGGTACACCAGGCCGTAGCCGGTGGCCTCGGTGCGGGCGAGCGAGCCGCCGAAGGAAAGGCCCTTGCCGGTGAGCACGCCCTCGAAGACGTTCTTGATCTTCTTGTACTGGCCGAACATGTAGCCGATCTCGCGGGCGCCCGTGCCGATGTCGCCGGCCGGCACGTCGGTATCGGCGCCGATGTGGCGGAACAGCTCGGTCATGAAGGCCTGGCAGAAGCGCATGACCTCCATGTCGGACTTGCCCTTCGGGTCGAAGTCGCAGCCGCCCTTGCCGCCGCCCATGGGCAGCGTGGTGAGGCTGTTCTTGAAGATCTGCTCGAAGCCGAGGAACTTGATGATGCCGAGGTTCACCGACGGGTGCAGGCGCAGGCCGCCCTTGTAGGGGCCGATGGCGCTGTTGAACTGCACGCGGAAACCGCGGTTCACCTGAACCTTGCCGTTATCGTCGACCCACGGCACGCGGAACATGATGACGCGCTCGGGCTCGACGATGCGCTCGAGCAGCGCGGCCTGCTCGTACTCGGGATGGGCCTCGATGACCGGCTCGAGGGACTGAAGCACCTCGGTGACGGCCTGGATGAACTCGGGTTGCTCGGCGTTCTTCGCCTTCACCTGCTCGATGACGTTGTCGACGTAGCTCAAAGGAACCTCCTTTATGCGGAAAGGGCTCGCGGCGGTGCCACGATGCACCTCCGCCTTCGCGCCGCATTATAGAACGGGGAATTTCCAAACGATGACTAATTAACTGAGCCGAAACAAAGCCCGCGAATTTGCGCGCACGGGAGCGGCGAACGGGCTAGAGCGAGGCGTACACCTTCGAGGAGGGGACGTTCAGGGACGTGAGCAGCACGACGCCCACCTGCCCGCGCTCCGGGGCGTAGACGATGTGCGCGTTTCCCTCGCCCTCGCCGCGGCCGGGCTCGGCCTGGTCGTCGTCGGTGACGATGACCACGTTGAAGTCGTCGGTGCTCGCAAGGCAGCTCAGACGCGGCACGAGGCAGACGAAGGACTCGGCGCCGGCGGACGCGAGCTCGTCGTGCAGCTTTTCCAGCTGACGAGCCGAGGCGTAGTAGTCCACAGCCACGACGCCGATCTTGCGGTCGCCGGCCATGAGGATGCGCGGCTTCTCGTAGCGGGCGAGATCGTCCAGGTTCAGCGTGAGAACGCCGGCACCCTTCTCCTCGTAGAACGAGCGCACATCCGAGGCGTAGACGGGCCGCTCGCGCATGGACAGCGGCAACCGCGCCAGCTCGGCGGCCACCATCTCGCCCAGCGTCTCGGGACGCTCGTCGGCGTCCCCGTCCACCGAGGGGAGCTTCGTGGGGCGCAGCGCATCCAGGACGTCATAGGTGCCGTCGAAGACGATGGCCGTATATCCGGACATCTGCCCGAAGGCGTCGTCCACGGCGGTGGCGGCCATGTTGAAGGAGCGGCCCGTCTCGAAGTAGCGCAGAAGCACGCTGCCGCCGAGCACGACGAGCAGCGCGAACACGAGCAGGGCGACTTTTTCGCGGGTACGCTTCTTCATGGGGAAAATTATACCGAAGCCCCGCCGCGAAGGCGCGACGGGGCACGAGGTTCCATATTCCCTCACCGGGGGGCGACCTTGGTCGCCGGTTGATCTCCGTAGGGGGCGACCCTAATCGCCGGAGGATTTCCGTAGGGGGCGACCTTGGTCGCCCCTCCCGAGCGAGGTTATTCCACTCGAAAGGGCAGACCAAGGTCTGCCCCTACGGGATAGGGCCGGACGCTTAACGGGAGGCCAGTTGGCGGTCGGCCTCCAGCATGCGCTTGACAAAGTGCCCGGTGTAGGAGCCCTCCACCTCGGCCACCTCCTCAGGCGTGCCCTGGGCGACGATGGTGCCGCCGCGGTCGCCGCCCTCGGGGCCCAAGTCCACGATATGGTCGGCGCATTTGATGACGTCGAGGTTGTGCTCGATGACGAGCACGGTGTTACCGGCGTCCACGAGGCGCTGCAGCACCTCCAGAAGCTGGCGCACGTCCTCGAAATGCAGGCCGGTGGTAGGCTCGTCCAAGATGTAGAAGGTCTTGCCGGACTGGCGCTTCTGCAGCTCGCTGGCGAGCTTCACGCGCTGGGCCTCGCCGCCGGAGAGCGTGGTCGCCGGCTGGCCCAGGCGGATGTAGCCGAGGCCCACGTCGAAGAGCGTCTGCAGCTTGCGCTTGATGCCCGGGATGTTCTCGAAGAAGTGCAGGGCGTCCTCGACGGTCATGTCGAGCACCTCGGAGATGTTCTTGCCGCGGTAGGTCACCTGCAGCGTCTCGCGGTTGTAGCGCTCGCCGTTGCAGACCTCGCAGGGCACGTAGACGTCGGGGAGGAAGTGCATCTCGATCTTGATCTGGCCGTCGCCCTTGCAGGCCTCGCAGCGGCCGCCGCTCACGTTGAAGGAGAAGCGCCCCGGCGCGTAGCCGCGGGCCTTGGCCTCGGCCGTGCTGGCGAACAGCGCGCGGATGTCGTCCCACAGTCCGATGTAGGTGGCCGGGTTCGAGCGCGGGGTGCGCCCGATGGGGCTCTGGTCGATGTTGATGACCTTGTCGAGCTTCTCCAGGCCCGTGATCTTGCGGTAGGGCCCGGTGCGACGGTGGGCATGGTTCAACCGATTGGCGAGCGCCGGCGCCAGCGTGTCGGTGATAAGGGAGCTTTTTCCCGACCCGGAGACGCCCGTGACCACGGTGAGCGTGCCGATGGGCACCTCCAACGTGACGTTTTGCAGGTTGTTCTCCTTGGCGCCAGTCATCTTCAGCGTGCCGCGGCCCGGCTTGCGGCGAGCCTCCGGCACCGCGATGCGGCGGCGCCCCGACAGATAGTCGGCCGTGACGGAGCCCTCCGTGGCCATGACCTCCGCCGGCGTCCCCGCCGCGATGACGTGGCCTCCGTGCTCGCCGGCGCCCGGGCCCATGTCCACCACGAAGTCGGCCGCCCGGATGGTGTCCTCGTCGTGCTCCACGACCACCACGGTGTTGCCCAAGTCTCGCAGGCGCTCCAACGTGGCGATGAGCCGCTCGTTGTCGCGCTGGTGAAGCCCGATGGAGGGCTCGTCCAGAATGTAGAGCACGCCCATGAGCCCGGCGCCGATCTGGGTGGCGAGCCGGATGCGCTGAGCCTCGCCGCCGGAGAGCGTGGCCGTGGCCCGCTCCAGCGTGAGGTAGTCCAGGCCCACGTCCACGAGGAAGCGCAGCCGCTCGCGGATCTCCTTCACGATGGGCAGGGCGATGACCGCCGCCTGGCCCGTGAAGTGCAGCCCCTCGAAGAACGCCAGCGACTCGGCCGCCGACATCTCCGTGACGTCGTGGATGGACTTGTCGTTCACCGTGACCGCGAGGACCTCCGGCTTCAGGCGCTTGCCGCCGCAGGTCTCGCAGGGCACCGTGGCGAAATAGGCCGACAGCTTCTCGCGCTGGGCGTCGGACTGGGCCTCGGTATAGCGGCGCTTCACCGCGGCGAGCACGCCCTCCCACTCGATGTACCAGTAGGTGTCGCGGCCGTCCACGGTGCGGTAGTCAACGCGCACCTTCTCGTTGCCGAGGCCATGCAAGAGCGCCTTCTGGGCCTTCTTCGGCATGTCCTCCCACGGTGTGTCGGCGTCGGTGCCTACATGCTGGGCCACGGCGCGCAGCACCTGGGGGTAGTAGTTGCCGCTCTTGAACGGCGCGATGACGCCCTCGTTCAGCGTGAGGGACGGGTCGGGTACTACGAGCGAGGGGTCCACCTCATCGCGGCTGCCGATGCCGAGGCAGTCGGGGCAGGCGCCGTAGGGGGCATTGAAGGAGAAGTCGCGGGGCTGCAGCTCGTCCATGGAGTGGCCGTGCTCGGGGCACGCGAGGGCCAGCGAGAACAAATGCTCTCCCTCCCCGAGGCCGCCCGTGGCGCCCGAGGAGGTGCCACCGGCCTCGCCGAGCGGTTTCCCGTCCGGCCCGAGCACCTGCACGAGCACGCGGCCCTGCGCCAGCTTGCAGGCCAGCTCCACGGCCTCGGCGATGCGGCTTTGGGCGGATTCCTTCAGCGTGACGCGGTCGACCACCACGTCGATGAAGTGCTTGATCTTCTTGTTCAGCGTGACGGGCTCACCGGAAAGCTTCACGATCTCGCCGTCGATGCGCACGCGGGAGAAGCCCTCCTTCTGCAGATCGGCGAAGAGCTTCGTGAACTCGCCCTTGCGGCCGGCCACCACCGGGGCCATGAGGATGGCCTTCGTCGACTCGCCCTGGGCGTCGTCGCCGAGGCGCAGGATATCGTCGGTCACCTGGTCGGTGGTCTGCTTCTTGATCTCGCGGCCGCACTCGGGGCAGTGGGGCACGCCCACCCGCGCGAACAGAAGGCGCAGGTAGTCGTAGATCTCGGTGGTGGTGCCCACGGTGGAGCGGGGGTTTTTCGACGTAGTCTTCTGATCAATGGACACCGCCGGCGACAGGCCGTCGATGGAGTCCACATCGGGCTTGGACATCTGGCCCAGGAACATGCGGGCATAGCTGGAGAGGCTCTCCACATAGCGGCGCTGCCCCTCGGCGTACATGGTGTCGAAGGCGAGGCTGGACTTGCCGGAGCCGGAAAGGCCCGTGATGACGACCAGCTCGTCGCGGGGAATAGTCAGGTCGACGTCCTTCAAGTTGTGCTCGCGGGCGCCTTTGATGACGATCTCGTTGGCCATTGGCTGGATTTCCTTCGCAGACGTGAAGCAACGGGCGCCGCGCGGGCCGCCCGTTGCCGAATTCTCTTGTTTCGCCTGCGTATTCTAGCGATTCGCGCGGCCGCTGGCTAGCAATTTAGGGAACTTTTGTTCGGGTTCACGGATTTTGCATAGATGAGCGCTCAGGTTATATGAGCGCGGGGGCAGCGACGGAGGCATCCTCGGGAGCGGCCTCCCCCGTCGCGGGCTCGGGCGCCGAGGACTCCCCCATGCCCTTCATCTTCCGGAAACGGGACAGCGTGAGGCGGCCGTCCTTCTTCTTCTCGCTGGGCGCCCGCAGGCAGACCGCCACGAACAGGCTGGCAGCGACGAGCACGGCGGCCATGGCGGCGAACACGAAGGCGAAGGAGGTCGCCTCCAGAAGGATGCCGCAGATCACGCCGGTGATCGCCGAGCCGGCGTAGGCCACGAGGTTCACCGAGGCGAGGATGGCCGAGACGCGCAGCACGCTCACGCGCAGAAGCAGAAGGCGCAGCGACACGGACACCGCCACGCCCATGGCGAAGCTGAACAGGGCGCAGTCGGCCATGAACAGAAGCTCGGCGCCCATGAGGACGAACAGCGCCATCAGCGCCGTGGTGGCCGTCACGGCCGCCATGGAGACGACGAGGGTGCGCTTGGGCTCGAAGCGCTGCACGAGGGGGCCGCCGAGAAGCGACGGCGCCATGATGAGGGCCAGAATGACCGACCCGGCCAGAGGCGAGGTCTCGCCGAAGCACTGCTGGGCGATGGGCGCCGAGAACGACTGGTAGAAGCAGGAGACGAGCCAGGTGGCCAGGTAGCACACGGCCACCACGGCGAACAGACGCCGGTTGTCGGTGGGGATGTAGACGCGCACCCTCAGCACGGCGCGCAGCGAGAGCGTCTGGTCGAGGGGCTCGTGCACCACGGGCATGAGGAACAGGCACACGGCCAGGATGACGATCATGATACCGTAGAGCACGGCGATGCTCGGCACGATGTCGTAGAGGACGCCCACGGCCACCGAGCCGATCATGATGCCGACCATGGCGCCGCAGCTGGCAACGGTGGATCCCCAGCCGAGGTGCTTCTCCCCCACGCAGTCGATGACGAGAGCGGACACGGCGCTCATGCCGAAGCCGGCCGAGAGGCCCTGGACGAAGCGGGCGGCGAGCACGGCCGCGCCGCTGTCGGCCATCATGAACATGATGCAGCCGACGATGGCGAGCATGAGGGTGAGGCTGGTCACGGGAGTACGCCCGAAGGCGTCGGAGATGCGTCCGGCGAGCAAGAGCGTCAAGGCCACGCCGGTGAGGTAGGTGAACATCGTATTGGAGATATCCGCCGTAGTGAGCCCGATGGTGGCCTGGTAGTCGGCATAGAGGGGAATCGGGATCGCCGTGGCGGCGAAAATGGCCAGAAACGCGATGGTGGCGAGCGCGAACCCGCGCAGGGACTGCCCGTCGGTGAGCTCCTCTTTGTGCATCCTTTCCTCCGTATGAACGAGATGTGCCAGCCTGCCTCTTGGGAACGGATATCCCGAAAGGGTGGGTGAAGTATGAACCTCGCTTCAGGGGAATTCAAGGGATTGCGCTGAGTTTTCCACTCAGCGATGAAACGGCCCCGCAAGCCGCGCGAGGGTTCGGAGTCCCGTGCCGCCCGCCGCCGCCTTAAAGCCGCCGACGGCGGCCGCCGCGAGCAGCTGGTCATGCCCCCCCCCCCCGCAACCGACAGCGAGCGCAAAAGGAGCCCTCTCCCCCGAGGGCTCCTGAGTGGGTTTCCGCTGTGGCGTATCCGGAACCTACATGACAGCGTGGCTGGCGGACTGCATGAGGTAGGGAATGTAGGCGAGCACGACGAG
This sequence comes from Adlercreutzia sp. CNCM I-6215, assembly GCF_977072315.1. Lineage (NCBI taxonomy): Bacteria > Bacillati > Actinomycetota > Coriobacteriia > Eggerthellales > Eggerthellaceae > Adlercreutzia > Adlercreutzia sp. CNCM I-6215. The sequence continues at coordinate 23,841 of NZ_CDRVMA010000006.1, forward strand.
CGCCGCCCAAAACAGCATCTTCGCCTTCTTGCGACTCATGGCTCCTCCCTTCCGCGCAATCCGTCCGATCGACGGTCCATCTGGATCGTCACGGTGATTCTTGCACAAAATACAGGAGGGGAAGACCCGGAAAAGCCACTGGTCACGATGGCGCAACCGCCCCGATGACCCCGCGCAACGCCTCTGTTCGCCATTTGTAAATTACGCGCATATCGGCCGCAGTGCGCCCAACCGTAGGGGGCGACTTACGCGCGCGGATGGGCGAGGCCGTGGATCTCCTTCAGGCGCTCGGGGGTCACATGGGTGTAGATCTGCGTGGTGGTGAGGCTCGCGTGCCCCAGCATGTCCTGGACGCTGCGCAGATCGGCGCCGCCCTCCAGAAGGTCGGTGGCGAAGGAGTGGCGCAGGGCATGGGGCGAGAGCGACTCGTCCAACCCCACAGCGGCCAGAGCGCGCTTGAACATCTTGCGGATGCCGTCGGGCTTCATCTGGTTGCCCCGGTTGCTGACGAAGAAGTAGTCGCTCTGCCTGTCGCCGAGCAGCTCCGGCCGCGCCTTCTCGAGATAGCGGGTCATGGCCTCGGCGCCCCGGCGGCTCAGGGGCACGATACGCTCCTTGGCGCGCTTGCCGAACACCTTCACCTCGCGCTCGGGGAAGTTCACCCAGGAAAGGAGGAGCCCGGAGGCCTCGGAGACGCGGGCGCCGCAGGAGAACAGGAATTCCAGGAGCGCCGCGTCGCGCATCTGCGCCGCCGTCTGCTCGCGGGGCGCGCCGTCGGCGTCGGTCGGGCCGTAGACGGCCAGCAGGCGCTCCACGTCGCCGTCGGACACGACCTTCGGGAGCCGGCGGTCGACCTTGGGGGCCGACAGCACGCTGGCGGGATCGGCCGGGGCGAGACCGGTCACGCACGCCCAGCGGAAGAACGTGCGCAGAGACGACAGGTGCCGCTTGATGGTGGTGCGGGCGTAGCGCGCCTGGTCGAGCTCGGCGAGGTAGCGCCTCAGCTGGCGGTAGGTGGGAGCGAGCGGATCGACGCCCGCCCGCTGCGCCCAGCGCAGGTAGGCCTCCATGTCCTCGCGATAGGCGCGCACCGTATGGGCCGAGGCGCCCATCTCGGAGGCGAGGTGATCGCCGAACCGCGCCACCGCCTCTTCGCCGGGCAGCGGCGCCCCGTCGGCGGCGTTTCCGCCGCCAGCGCCTTTGCGCCCCGTCACGGCAGCAGCCCCGCCTCGGCCAGGGCCTCCTTGTAGCCCGCAAGCGCCTCATTGGCGCGGTCGGCGTAGGCCTGGTAGCGGGCGCGCTTGTTGCGCACCGGGGGCGAGAGCGGAGCCATGAGCCCGAAGTTCACGTGCATGGGCTGGTAGTCCTTCGTCGCCGGATCCGTGGCGTAGGCCAGAAGCGCCCCGAACACCGTCTCCGTCGGCAGCTCCGGCAGCGCGATCCCCGCAAGGTCGGCGGTCACGGCCAGCGCGACGTGCAGCCCGCTGCGGATGGCCTCGCAGTAGCCCTCGGTGCCGGCAAGCTGCCCCGCCACGTAGACGGGGACGCCGAGGACGTCCGCTTGCGGCGTGACGAGCCGGTTACGACGGTCGAGCAGCCGCGGCGCGTCGATGAAGGTGTTGCGGTGCATGACGCCGTAGCGCGCGAACTCCGCCTCTTCCAGGCCGGGGATCATGCGAAACACGCGGCGCTGCTCGGGGAAGGTGAGGTTGGTCTGGAACCCGACGAGGTTGTAGCTGGCGCCGTGGGCGTCCTCGGCGCGCAGCTGCAAAGCCGCCCAAGGGCGGCGCCCCGTGCGCGGATCGGTGAGCCCCACCGGCTTCAGGGTGCCGAAGCGCGGGGCGTCGCGGCCGGCCCGGGCTATCTCCTCGATGGGCTGGCAGGCCTGGAACAGCTCGCGGGTCTCGAAGTCCTTCGCGATGACGCGCTCGGCCGCGAGAAGCTGCTCGATGAAGGCGTCGTATTCTTCCCGGGTGAACGGGGCGTTCAGGTAGTCCCCGCCGGCACCGGCGTCCTCGTAGCGGCTTTGGCGGAACACCTTCCCGAAGTCGATGGAATCCGCCATCACCACCGGCGCCGCAGCGTCGTAGAAGGCCAGGGCGTCTCGCCCCGTCAGGGCCATAAGCGACGACGAGAGCGCATCGGAGGTGAGCGGGCCGCTCGCCAAGACGATCGCGTCCGAGCCGGCGGCAAGGGAGAGGATGTCCGTCGCCTCGCGGCGCTCCACCGCAATGAGAGGATGCTCCTCCACCTGGCGCGTCACGTCCCGGGAGAACAGCACCCGATCCACCGCCAACGCGCCGCCCGCGGCCACCGCATGGCGCCTCGCCGCCGCGATCAGCGGCGATCCCAGAGTCGCGAGCTCCGCCTTCAAGAGCCCCGCCGCGCTGTCGGGCTTGGTGCTCTTGAGCGAGTTGGAGCAGACGAGCTCGGCCGCGTCCCCCGTATGGTGCACGGCGGTCGGATGCGCGGGGCGCATCTCGACAAGGCGCACGGAGATTCCGCGCGAGGCGAGGCTCAGGGCCGCCTCGCTGCCCGCCAGTCCTGCGCCTACTATGGTTACCGTATTGCTCATGGGGCAAAAGGATACCAAACAACGGTGCCGCAAGGCCCGTCAATTCCGCTTGGGCGCCCCAGCTTCTCCCTATTGACACAGCCATGGCCTACACCGCCGTCCGCAGGGCCGGATGCGGGCCGTAGCGCCCGTCGGGGTACTGGGCGATGAGCCCGTCGCGCTGGGCCTCGGCGAGCCAAATCATGAGCCAGGTGAACGTGTCGCCAGCCGGAGCATGGTCCTCGGCCAGCTGGCGCAGGGCCTCCATGCCCAAGGGCTCGGCCTGGAGCGCCGAGAGCAGGGCTTCTTCCCCGCGATAGGGCTGGCTCGCCTTGCCGCGATCGTCCGCAGCCTCGGCCCGCTGCTCCTTCAGACAACCGAAGGTTGAGAAGAGCGCGTCGGCGAAGGCATCGTCGTCGACGATAGGAAGCGCCCCCTGGTACAGCAGGCGGTTCGCCCCCTTCGACGCCGCAGAGGTGATGGCCCCGGGCACCACCCATACCTCCCGGCCCGCGAGCAGCGCCTCGTCGGCCGTGGAGAACGTGCCCGAGGGCAGCCCCGCCTCCACGATGAGCGTGGCCCGGGAGAGCCCCGCAATGAGCCGGTTGCGGGCGCGGAAGGTGTGGGGCTGGGGCGGGAAATCCCACTCGTGCTCGGAGACCACCGCGCCGCCGGCCGCCACGATGCGCTGGAAGAGCCCCGCGTTCTCCGCCGGGTACAGCTGGTTGCAGCCGCCACCGAGGAAGGCCACCGTGGGCGCGCCCGCGGCCAGGGCCGCCTCGTGGGCCACGGCGTCGCAGCCCCGCGCGCCCCCGGAGATGATGACGATACCGCGCTCGGCGGCAGCCGCGGCAAAGCGCTTGGCGCAGCCGCGCCCGTAGGGCGTCGCGCGGCGCGCACCCACGACGGCCAGCCCCTCTCCCAACGCGCCGGGACAACCCACGCCGTACAGGCGCGCCGGCGGGTGGGGTATGCTCTTCAGCGCCTTCGGGAACAGCGGATCCTCCAAGGCAAGCTCGAAGCGCTCCCCTTCCAATCTCATTACCTTCACCGGCATCGATCACTTTCCTCCTATTCCATCGCGCACGCGGAAGTTCACGGCCTCCGCGATGTGCGCGCTCTCGATTTCCTGGGATTCCGCCAGGTCGGCGATGGTGCGGGCCACCGCGAGCGTGCGCGTGATGGCCCTGCCGCTCATGGCGCGCAGCTCCGCCTGGGCGATCATGAAGCGGCGCGGCCCGTCGGCCAAGGCCTCTATGGAGCCATCAGACCCCTTCTCGGCCATCTGCGATGCGCGCCACGAGGCGAAGTCCCGGGCCGCCATCACCCCCTCCCGCAGCTGCGCGGAGCTCGTCCCCCGCCTCCGCTCCAAAATCTCCGCCGGACGGATGCGGCGGACGTCCAGATGCAGGTCGATGCGGTCGATGAGCGGACCGCCGATGCGGTTCTGGTAGCCCCGGATCTGGGGCACCGTGCAGGTGCACTCCCGCTCCTCGTCGCCGAAGTACCCGCAGGGACACGGGTTGCTGGCCGCCACGAGCATGAACCGCGCCGGGAAGGTCACGTTGCCGTCGGCCCGGGTGAGCATCACCGATCCGCTCTCCATGGGCTGGCGTATACCCTGCAAAACCGAGCTTTTGAACTCCGCCAGCTCGTCCAAGAAGAGCACTCCGTGGTGGGCCAGGGACACCTCGCCCGGCCGCAGGGGGCTGCCGCCTCCCACGAGCCCGGCCAACGTGGCGCTGTGATGCGGATGGCGGAAGGGGCGCTGGCCCGCGATGATGGCATCGATGGGCTCGGCGGCCACGGAATGGACCACGGCCGCCTCCAGCATCTCGTCGGGACAGAGCGGCGGCATGATGGTGGGCACTCGGGAGGCGAGCATGGTCTTGCCCGACCCGGGCGGTCCCATCATGAGCAGCCCGTGACCGCCGGCCGCGGCGATCTGGAAGGCCCGCTTGGCCGTCTCGTGGCCTGCGACCTCCGCGAAGTCGAGCGCCTCGACGGCCGCCGGGGCCGCCCGCCCCCTGTGGGCCGGCAGCACCGCTGCCGCGCCTCCCTCACGGGCCGCCTGAACCAGCGACGTCATAGCGAGCAGCCGCACGTCGTCTAAGGGCACCGGATCGCTGTCGGCGGCGCAGACGAAGTCCAGCCCGAGGCGCCGGGCGCAGATGGCGCAGGCGAGCGTGCCCGCCACCGGCCGCACCCGCCCATCCAGCGAGAGCTCGCCCACGTAGAGCGCGTCCCGCGCCCAAGCCGGATCGATCTGCCCCGTGGCCGCCAGAATGCCCAAGGCTATGGGAAGGTCGAATCCCGAACCCGTCTTGCGCAGATGGCTCGGCGCCAGGTTCACGACGATCTTCTCCCCCGGCATGGAGAACCCCGCTGCCCGCAGCGCGGCGCGCACCCGCTCCCGCGCCTCCTGGATGGCCGCATCCGGCATGCCCACGATGGCCATGCCCGGCAGGCCGCCGGAAACGACCACCTCGACCCGCACCGGCACCACTTCCACGCCGCGAACCGTCGCCCCCATGACGGCGCATTGACCCCGCGCCACGGCTCAACCCACCGAATAGGCGCCCAGATGGTGCCGGATGAAGGCGCGGTCGTCGGAGAGCACGATAATGGCCACCACATCGAAGCGCACCACGGCCTCGCCGAAGAAATGGTCTTGGATGTAGGCGAGGGCGATGCGCTCGTACTTCTCGCGCTTGGCCCGGGTGACTGCCTCGCTGGGCAGCCCCTTGTCGGCGTTGCGGCGCGTCTTCACCTCGACGAACACGAGCGCTTCGTCGTTGACGGCGATGATATCGGCCTCCCCGGCGAAACAGGTCCAGTTGCGCTCGAGGATGGTGTAGCCGTTGCGCTGGAGGAACCGCGCGGCCGCCTCCTCGCCCCGCGCCCCCAGCGCCTGGTTGCGGCGTCCCTGGGCGTTCGGGTCGGCAGGCCGCCGCTTCCTCGATCCCTCTCTCGCCTTGCGTTTGGGTGCCGACGCGGACTTGGCCTTCTTCTCCTTAATTGCGGGACGCTCCAACACGCCCGCCTCACTGCTCGCAGCCATAAGGTGCGCTCCTTTCCTCTCGATGGAGCACACCTTAGTCGAGCACGACCGTAAAAATGACGCGGGAATGTCCCGTTTCGTTCCTCGCGCCGACCGCACTGGCGTCGCACTGGCGTCGCAACAGCGTCGCACTAGCGTCGCATCGACGTCGCAAAATCCCTAGAACAGGCTCTCCTGGGCGGCGAAGGAGCAGAAGCTGCGCCGGTGGATGGGGCAAAACCCCCGCTCACGGATGGCCGCCATATGGCCCTCGGAGCCGTATCCCTTGTTCGATTCGAAGCCGTAGCCGGGGTACTGCTCGGCATAGGCCTCCATCACATGATCGCGCGCCACCTTGGCCACGAGCGACGCGGCGGCGATGGAGGCGCACTTCCCGTCCCCCTTCACGACGTTCACCTCCCGCGGATCAAGATGCAGCGGGTTGCCGTCCAGAAGCACGACATCAACCGCGACGCCTTGGGCCTCCACCTCGGCGATGGCGGCGGCAAAGGCCCGGCGCAGGGCCGCCGTCATGCCCACCCGGTCGATGTCGGCCGGCTCCACGTACTGCACCGTCCACGCCCGGGCGCGCCGGCGCACTTCGCCTGCGATGGCCTCGCGGTCCTCCGGCCTCACCTGCTTGGAGTCGTTGAGCCCGGCGATGGGGTCGTCCGCATCCAGCACCACGCCCCCCACGGCCAAAGGCCCCGCCAAGGGCCCGCGTCCCACCTCATCGAGCCCGATGACCACCGACCCTCCCCGCTCGGCGGCGAGCTTTTGCTCGAAGGCGTACATCCCCGCGAGCCGCGCCTCCTCGGCGGCCTCGGCCTCAAGTCGGCGCCGCGCCACCTCCACGGCGGCCCGTACGCCCTTGCGCGTGTCGGCCACAAGCGACCGCTCCAGCACGGCGAAGGCGGCCGCATCGGCCTCCTGCAGCTTCCGTCGGATCTCGGGGACGGTCAGATCAATCACCTCGGGCTCCTTCCCACCGGCGAGGAATACGAAAAAGGGCCCCCGAAGGAGCCCTCGCAAACACAAAAGATAAGGCCTAGCGGAACGCCTTCTCCTTGATCTTGGCGGCCTTGCCCACCTTGTTGCGCAGGTAGTACAGCTTGGCACGGCGCACATCGCCCTTGCGGGTGACCTCGATCTTCTCGATCTTCGGGGAATGCACGGGGAAGGTGCGCTCCACGCCGATGGAGAAGCTGATCTTGCGCACGGTGAAGGTCTCGCGGACCGACTCGCCCTGACGGCGGATGACGTCGCCCTGGAACACCTGGATACGCTCGCGGTTGCCCTCGGTGATGCGATAGTGAACCTTCACGTTGTCGCCCACGTGGAACTCGGGGAGGTCCTGCTTGATCTGCTGCTGCTCAATAGCGCGAATGATATCCATTGCCTTTTCCTACTCTATACTTCTAAATGGTCTTGCATCATTTCTCGTTTGGACGCGATTTGACAGTATATCGCCCCTATACCCTCGGCGCAAGGGAAATTATCGCGCCTTTCTGGGAAAGTCCACGAACGGCACACGGAAGCTCGAAGCGGCGCGACAAAGGAGCTACTTCTCCTCTTCCTCCACGATGACGAACTCGTCGGCGCCTTCCGTCTCCTGGGCCACGAGCATCTGCTCGAACATGGAGGCCGTGGCCGAAAAATCGCTCGGCAGCACCACCGTGGACTGACGGCCGTTGCGGGCGAACTCGCTCATCATGTCGGTCCACTGGGTGAAGATGAACAGCTGGTTTGCCTCGGCCGCCGACACGCCGGAGCTCTTGATGACCGCGAGCGACTCCGAGATGCCGTCGGCGATGGCCTTGCGCTGGGCCGCGATGCCGCGACCGGCCTGCTCCATGGCCTCGGCACGGGCGCGGGCCTCGGTGACCACCTTGATGCGCTCGGCCTCGGCCAGCGACTGGGCGGCCTCCTTCTCGCGCTGGGCGGAGTTGATGCGGTTCATGGACTGCTCCACGTCGGCGGGCAAATCGATGGAGGTGATGAGCGTGCTCACCACGTCGTAGCCGTAGGCCACCATGAGGCCGGAAACGGTCTGGTTCACGTCCGACGCGATGGCGTCCTTTTTGTCGAAGACCTCGTCAAGCGTGTACTGCGGCACGCTGGAGCGCAGGGCGTCGATGAGGTAGGAGCGCATCTGAGCCGTGGGGTTGGCCAGCATGTAGTAGCTGCGCCACACGCCCGAGGGCTGCCCGTTGGCCGCCGGCTGGGCGCTCACGCGGTACTGGGCGGCGATGGCCATGGTCACCGTCACGTTGTCGCGGGTCTTCGCATCGATCCCGAACTGCTCCTGGCGCGTGCGCATGTCCACCTTGGCGGCAATGGTCTCGAAGAACGGGATCTTAATGTTCAGGCCCGCGCCCACGGTGCGGTTGAACTTGCCCAGCCGCTCGATGATGTAGACGTTCTGCTGCGGAACGATGAACAGCGCCTGGGGCAGAAGCAGCACCAAAAGAACGATGATGATAGCAAGTCCGATCATGGGATTCCTTTCGTCGAAGGGGCCAGGCGATGGATTGGCAACGCCTCGCCTGATTCGCCTCCCATAGTACTACAATGGAGCGAACCTACCGCGAAGTTTAAGGAGTTGCCGTGATAGAACCAGCCCGCGCCGCCTTCCTGCTCATCGATATGCAGAACGGATTCATCGACGGCGCCTCGCCCCTGTGCATCGCCGGTGCCGCCGCCACCGTTCCTGCCTGCGCCCATGCCCTGGCCGCCGCCCGCGAGCACGGCCTCGCCGTCTTCCACGTGCGCCGCGCCTACGCTGCCGACGGCAGCGATGTGGAGGCCGTCCGCTGGGAAGCGTGGGCAGAAGGGGGCCGGCCGCTTTCCAGCGCCGATCCGATGAGCCTTGCGTGCCCGTCTGAGCTGGCGCCGGCCCCTGGCGAGCCCGTCGTCGTGAAGCCGAGCTGGTCGGCCTTCTTCGGCACCGATCTGGACGCCCTGCTGCGCGCACGGGGCATCGGCACCCTCGTGCTCGCGGGCACCACCACCCCCAACTGCGTGCGCTCGACGGCCTACGACGGGCTGGCGCGCGGCTTCAACGTCGCCGTCCTGCGGGACGCCACCTCCTCGCGCAGCCCCGAAGCACAGGAGGCGAATCTGGCGGACATGGAGGCCGCGGGCATCCAGCTTATCCGCACCGGCGACTTCGCGGCCAACGGGCTTCTGCACGTCCGCGACACCGAGGCCGAGGTGGCCCGGGCCGTGGCCCTGGAGCTGGAGGCGAAGGCGCGGAACACGGAAACGGACGCGGCAGCGGATACGGCGGCCGCAAATGGCTCGGGGGCTCCCTTGCCCCCTACCCCGACGCTCGAGTCCATCGAGACCGTCTCTACCGGCTGGATCAACAAGTACCACCTGCACTACACGCTGCCCGACGGGCGCCCCTACACCTACGAGGGCGTCTCCCGCAAGGGGCCCGAGCGCTACGAGGCCGCTTTGGAGGCCTTAGGGAGCACCGGTGCGCCCGACCCCGACGCCGTGTGCATCGTGCCCCTTCTGCCCGATGGCTCGGTGCTGCTGGAGCGCGAGTTCCGCTACCCGCTGAACAGCTGGTGCGTATCGCTGCCCGCCGGTCTCATCGACGCCGGCGAGTCCCTGGAAGAGGCCGTGGCCCGCGAACTTTCCGAGGAGACCGGCTATCGGCTGCGCGACGACATCGCTCCGGCGGTGCGCCCGCTGCCCCAGCCCGGCTTCTCGTCCACAGGTCTTACCGAGGAGAACGTGCAGGTGGTCTTCGCCCAGGTGGAGCCCGCCGGCGAGGCGCGCCCCGACAGCGCCGAGCTCATCGAGCCCTTCACCGTGGCCCGCACCGACCTGCGCGCCTTCCTGGACGCCAACCAGCTCCCCATCGGCACCCGCTGCCAGCTCATCCTGGAGTTGCTGGCGCTCTAGCATAGCCGGAACCCCCACGTCCTCCTCTCTCGGTAAGTACCGAGTGGCGCCACAAAATGGCGGCCGACTCTTCGTGAACCATGGAAGGCAACGAAAAAGGCGACGACCTCCGTCGGTCGCCGCCTTCCGTTTGCCTCGCATCGCATCGCGCTCGCGCGATCTCTCGGGGCTCCTCGTTCTGTGCTCGGCGCTACTCGCCCAGAAGCTCCGCGAGGTCAGCCTCCGGGGTGGTGATGGGGGCGATGCCGTAGTTCTCGACGAGGACGTCGAGAACGCCCGGGCTCACGAAGGCCGGCAGCGTGGGGCCGAGCTTGATATTCCGAATGCCCAGGTACAGCAGCGTGAGCAGGATGCAGACGGCCTTCTGCTCGTACCAGGACAGCACCATGGACAGCGGCAGGTCGTTCACGCCGCAGTCGAAGGCCTCGGCCAGGGCTACGGCCACCTGGATGGCGCTGTAGGCATCGTTGCACTGGCCCATGTCCATGAGGCGCGGCAGGCCGCCGATCTCGCCCAGATCGAGGTCGTTGAAGCGGTACTTGCCGCAGGCCAGGGTGAGCACCACCGTGTCGTCGGGGGTGGCCTTCACGAAGTCGGTGTAATAGTTGCGCCCCGGACGCGCGCCGTCGCAGCCGGCGACGAGGAAGAAGTGCTTGATGGCGCCGCTCTTCACCGCGTCCACCACCGTGTCGGCCACGGAGAGCACCGTGCCCTGGGCGAAGCCCGTGGTCATCGCCGTGCCGCCGTTGATGCCGGGAATCGTGTGGGGCTCGTCGTAGCCACCCAGCTCCAGCGCCTTCTGGATAACCGGGCCGAAGTCCTTGTCGGGGCCGATATGCGTGCAGCCGGGGAAGGCGACGACTTCCGTGGTGAACACGTTGTCGGCGTAGCTCTCCTTGGGAGGCATGAGGCAGTTGGTAGTGAACAGGAAGGCCGCGGGCACGCCGTCGAACTCCTTCTTCTGGTTCTGCCATGCGGTGCCGAAGTTGCCCTTGAGCTGCGGGTACTTCTTCAGCTTCGGATAGGCGTGGGCCGGCAGCATCTCGCCGTGGGTGTAGACGCTCACGCCTGTGTTCTCGGTCTGCTCCAGCAGAAGCTTCAGGTCGTGCAGGTCGTGGCCGGAGATGACGATGAACGGGCCCGGCTCCACCTCCATGGCGACGGTGGTGGGCTCCGGCGTGCCGTAGGTGCCCGTGTTGGCCTCATCGAGCAGCTTCATGCAGCCGAGGTTCACCTCGCCCACCTTCAGCGCCAGGGGCAGAAGCGCGTCCACCGAGCCCGGCTCGGCCAGCTGCGCCAGGGCGTCGGCGAAGAACTCGTCGACAGTCGCGTCGCGGTAGCCCAGCACCCGGGCGTGGTAGGCGTAGGCCGCCGTACCGCGCAGGCCGAACAGCACGAGGGACTTGAGCGAACGGATGTCCTCGTCGTCGCCCCAGATCTGGTCGACGTCGTAGTCGGAGACCGGCTCGATGCCGGCCGCGGCGGCCACGGCGGCCGTCTCGACGCGCACTGCGCCCTTAAGCGCGGTCACGGCCTGCCCGTCGAAGTTCACGTTGGTCATGCAGGTGAACAGGCCGTCCACGATGAGATCGCAGATACGGTCGTTTTTGACGCCGGCCTCTCGGGCCGTGCGGGCCAGGGCGATCATCGCCCCGGTCAGCGCGTCCTGGGCATCGGCCACATCGGCCGGCTTGCCGCACACGCCGGCGCCGCCGGTGCAGGCCTCGCACTTCGCCACCTGCTCGCATTGGAAGCAAAACATTTGCTCTGTCGCCATAGACACTCCCTTTCGGGTCGCGGCCCTTGCGGCCGTGTTCCAGTAGATAGACGGCACCGTTGCGCCGCTGTTGTGAAGGTACTGGCACGGCAGGGCATTGTATGTTGTAATCACAACAAACGAAGCTTCCTTCAATGAAAAGGTTGACCCATGGAACGAAACGCCTTCCTGGCTGGAACGCCGCTGTTTTCGGGCGTGGCATCGCAGGAGGTCGGCGCGATGCTCGATTGCCTCGATGCCCATGAGCGCCGCTATGCCCAGGGCGAGCGCATCCATCATATGGGGGATTCGGTGTCCACTGCCGGCATCGTGCTCACGGGGCGCGTCCGCATCGAGCACGTCGACCCCTGGGGCAACGTGAGCGTCGTGGGCATGCGCGGGCCCGGTGCCATGTTCGGCGAGGCCTACGCCGCCGCCGGCGAGCCGCTGCTCGTGGACGTCGTCGCCGACCAGGACTGCACCGTCCTCTTCCTGAATCTCGCGAAGGTGGTCGGCCCCTGCTCGTGCCGCTGCGACCATCACGCCCTCGTGGCCCGCAACATGATCGCCGCCATCGCTCGGCAGAGCCTCGCCCTCTCGCGCCGCATCTTTCACGTAGCGCCCAAGTCCATCCGCGGCAAGGTGCTCGCCTACCTCTCCAATGAGGCAGAGCGCACCGGCACCCGCGAGTTCGACATCCCCTTCAACCGCCAGCAGCTCGCCGACTACCTGGGGGTGGATCGCAGCGCGCTATCGGCGGAGCTGTCCCGCATGCAGAAGGCGGGGCTCATCCGATGCCGCCGCAACCACTTCGCGCTGCCTCACTCCCCCTCGAACAGCACCGTGGAGAAGTAGCGCTCGCCGGTGTCGGGGGCCAGCGTTACCACGGTCTTGTCCGGGCCGAGCACCCGCGCCAACCGCAGAGCGGCCGCCACGTTGGTGCCCGAGGAGATGCCGGCAAACAGGCCCTCCTCTCGGGCGAGGCGCCGCGCGCATTCCAGAGCTTCCTCATCGGTCACCACGACGATCTCGTCGATGAGCGCGGTGTCCATGATGGCGGGCAGGATGCCATCGCCGATGCCCATCTGCACATGGGTGCCGATGGCGCCGCCCGAGAGCAGTGCGGCATGCTCGGGCTCGGCGGCCCAGATCTGCACCTTGGGGAAGGCCGTGCGCAGCTCGGAGCCTATGCCAGTGATGGTGCCACCAGTGCCGAAGCCGGAGCAGAAGCCATCGATGGCGATGCCGGCCGCGCGCACATCGGCAAGGATCTCCGCGGCCGTGCCATCGACATGGGCCGCCAGGTTGTCGCGGTTCACGAATTGCTGGGGCACGAACACGCGCGGATCCTCCGCGGCCATCTTCTGGGCAAGGGCGATGCACTCCTCGATGCAGGCGCCGATGTCGCCCTCGTCGTGGACGCAGATCACCTCGGCCCCGTAATGCTCCATGATGCGCCGGCGTTCTACCGAGCAGGAGTCCGGCATGATGATGCGGGCCGCGTAGCCCTTCACGGCCGCCACAAGGGCGAGCCCCACGCCCTGGTTGCCGCTCGTGGGCTCCACGATGATGGAATCGGGCGTCAGTTCCCCGCGTTCCTCGGCGCGCTCGATCATCTTCAGCGCCGTGCGCGTCTTCACCGATCCGCCCACGTTCACCGCCTCGAACTTCACGAGCACCTGGGCGTCGTCGGGGCCGGTCATGCGCCGCAGCCGCACGAGCGGCGTCGATCCCACGGCCTCCAGAACGTTATCGCAGATCATAGCTTCCCCTCACCTTCGGGGTCATCGTTTTCAACAACGGATTCTAGCATCGGGTCTCCCCCGTCCCCTGCTCCATCGCCTCGAAACGCCAAATCCCCGCCCCGAGGGGCAGGTACCCCGACATAGCAAAATCGCCGCCCCAAAGGACGGCGATTCAATTTCGAATGGCGGGATGTACGAGACTCGAACTCGCGACCTCCGACGTGACAGGCCGGCGCTCTAACCAACTGAGCTAACACCCCGAATGGTGTCGTGCTGAAAATGGCGGGATGTACGAGACTCGAACTCGCGACCTCCGACGTGACAGGCCGGCGCTCTAACCAACTGAGCTAACACCCCGTGTTTCAGCAGCCCGTATAGTTTAACAGAATCGCTCTTCCGCACAAGCCCCTTTTTCGAGAATTTTTCCTACTGTGCCTCGCGGTAGGAGCCCTCGAAGGTGAAGCGGCCCATCTTGGTGCCTCCGAGCACGTGAATGTGCAGGTGATTCACCGTGGCCGCCGAGTCGGGGCCCGTGTTCACCACGGTGCGGTAGCCGGACTCGCCGACGCCCTTCAAACGCGCCACCTCCGGCACGACGCTCATCATATGCCCGATGACCTCGGCCGGCACGCCGGCGGCCAAGTTGTCGTAGTGGGTCTTCGGCACGATGAGGGTGTGCACCGGCGCCTCGGGCTCGATGTCGTCGAAGGCGTAGCACACATCGTCCTCGTACACCTTGGCCGACGGGATCTCGCCGGACACGATCTTGCAGAACAGGCAATCGTCCATGGGTCTTCCTTTCAACTTCCAACCCTTAAATCATACCTTCATTTGCCCGCGTTGGCTTGAAAACAACGAAAGATCGGCAATCGCGCCGTTTTTCGCCCCTCCTTTGCCTGAAATGGCTTGGAAATGACGAAAGATCGGGCATGCCAAGCTCTTGAAAGCCCTTTTGTAATACACCAGCTGGGGAAACATCCGGTTCTGTATTACAACGAAGCCCGATTTTCGCTCTTTCGGCCGAACTTTCGTGATTTCCAAGCCATTTTGCGGGGCTAAATCCCCTCGGCGGCGCGCTGGTCGATGCGGAGGAAGGTGATCGGCCGCAGCATCTCGGTCGCGTGACCGGCGGCAACGGTCTCGCGAATAAGTTCGCGGGCGAAGGCGTCGGCGCGCAAGGATCCCGTGGGCTTGGCCTCCAGAGAAAAGCGCACCGTGGCGCCGTCCAGCGACACCGGGCCCACGAGGAAGTCGGCCGGCACGAGCGTCTTCTGCTTCTTCTTGCGCACAACGGTGATGGCCTCGGGAACCACGATGGCGCCCGGAGCCTCGGAGAGCACGACCTCGTAGGTGCTCACGGGCAAAGCCACGCTGGCGGCGGCATCGCGCGCCTCAATGTAGCGCGCCTCGGTGGGGTACAAGTCGGCGGGGCTCGCCTCCTGCAGCGCCGCGAGGGCCTTGCCTGCAGGCACGTAGTCCGTGAGGAACAGATCGAATATCTCGGCGGTGCCTCCCACCCCCACGGGCAGAGCCGCCCCGAAGGCGATGCGCATATGCGGCGAGAAGCCCTGGCTCACCGCGAAGGGCAGCTGCGCCCGGCGCACAGCACGCTCGAGGGCGCGGGCCAACTCCAGATGCGACAGCATGGACAGGCGCCCGGTCTCGCGGAAGGTGACGCGCAGGCGGAACAAACGGGGATCGGCCATTATCGGATCGCCTCCTTCACCGTGCGGTACGGGTTGCGCGCCGGGGCCACTTCCTTGCCCTCGCGCTCCTGCTGCAACTCGATGTCGACGCCCAACGTGGGGCAGGCGCCGCAGGCGGAGCAGTTCTCGAAGGTGCAGTCCGGCGTCGTGACGCCGGCAGCGGCGCGCTCCCGCTCCCGGGCGAGGAACTTCGGCGAGACCGCGGCGGTGATGTGCGCCCAGGGCAGCACGTAGCCGGTCGGGAACTCGGCCTGGGCGATCGCGGCGGGATCAAGCCCCAAATCCTCGGCGGCGCCGGTCCACGCCTCTTCATTGAAAAGCTCCGTCCAGGCGTCGAAGCGGGCGCCCCGGCGCCAGGCGGCCTCAACCCAGTCGGCCACCTCGCGGCCGCCGCGGCTCATGACCGCCTCGACGAACGACGTCGCGGGATCGTGGTAGTGCACGTCCACCGCCTTGTACTTCACCGACCGCTTGAGCAGCCCCACGCGGCGCAGCGTCTCCTCCGGGGAGATCTGCCCGTCCCACTGGAAGGGCGTCTGGGCCTTGGGCACGAACACCGCGCAGGACACGCTCATGCGCACGCTGCCGCGCTGCTCGGGCGGCACGGCGGCCTTCGCGCGGTCGTAGGCGCGCTGGGCCAGACTCGCGATGCCCTTGATGTCGTCGTCGGTCTCGGTGGGCAGCCCCACCATGAAGTACAGCTTGCAGCGGCGCCAGCCGGCGGCGAAGGCGGCATCGATGACGGCGAACAAGTCGTCCTCGGTGACGTTCTTGTTGATAACGTCGCGCAGCCGCTGGGTGCCGGCTTCCGGCGCGAAGGTGAGGCCGCCCTTTTTCTGACCGGCTACGAGCTCGGCCATTTCCACCCCGAAGGCGTCCAGACGCTGGGAGGGCACGCTCACGCGCACACCGGCCCCGGCGCAGTCGGCGTTCACCCGCGAGAGGATCTCGGCGATCTGGGAGTGATCCGTGGAGGAGAGCGATGTCAGGCTCACCTCGTCGTAGCCGGTCTCGGCGAGGCCCCGGGCCACGGCGTCCACGATGTTGTCGGCCGAGCGCTCCCGTACCGGGCGGTACATCATACCCGCCTGGCAGAAGCGGCAGCCCCGCGCGCAGCCGCGCAGGATCTCGACGTTCAGCCGGTCGTGCACTACTTCCGTGTAGGGCACGATCATGGGCTCGAGCGCCGGGCTGTCGGCGAAACCCTCGAAGACGCGCTTGTGCACCACGCATGGCACATCGTCGAACAGGGGCTCCGCCCAGCTGCCGGCCGCCTGGGCCTCCTCATCGCTGCGCCAGCGGTACAGACTCGACACGTAGGCGCCGCCCACGCGCCGCGCCACCTCGCGCAGGATCTCGGCCCGGGGCGCGCCGGATGCGCGCAGCTCGCGGATGAGCGCCAGCGTCTCGGGGAGCTGCTCTTCGCCCTCTCCCACCAAGATGACGTCGAAGAACGGCGCGTAGGGCTCCGGGTTGTAGGCGCACGGGCCGCCGGCGAGCACGATGGGGTCGCCCTCGGCGCGGTCGACGGTGCGCAGCGGGATGCCGGCGAGATCGAGCGTCTCCAGCACGTTGGTGGCGGCCAGCTCGTGGGGCAGCGTGATGCCCACCACGTCGAAGTCGGCCACGGGCCGGCAGCTCTCCAGGGAGAACAGCGGCACGCCCTCCTCGCGCATGAGGTCGGCCATGTCCACCGCCGGCAGAAAGGCCCGCTCGGCCCCCATGCCGTCGGCAGCATTCACGGCGTTCACGAGGATGCGCACGGCCTGGTTGGCCTGGCCCAACTCGTAGGTGTCCGGGTAGATCATGCAGAAGGCGAAGTCCCCCTCGGCCACCGGCGCGGCGCAGCCCCACTCGTGGTTCAGGTAGCGGGCCGGCCGTTCCACCCGGGAGAGCAAAGGCTCCACCCGAGGCCACAGATCGCGCCTAGCCACGGGCGCCTCCCTTGCCAGCGCCTTTCCCCTTGCCGCGCAGGGCGCGGAAGGCCGAGGCCCCGGCTCCGCGGGCCGCCTCGATCACCTTGCCGCCGGCGGGGGTTGCCGCCGCCTTCGACGCGGCCTCCACGGCCTCGTCACGGGCCTTCTGCACCACCGATGCCACGCCGACGATGTCGCCGCCGGCCTCGAAGTACTCGATGGCCGCGTGCCCCATGGCCTCGGTGCCCGCGAACCCGATGGCCCCCTTGATGGCCCAGCCGAGCACCGGCACCACGCCGACGGCCGTGCGGGCGATGTTGCGGAACAGAAACGCCCCGCCCACGACGGCCGCCAGCTCCTTGATGCGCTCGGCCGACAACGGCTGGCCGTAGGCAGCGGCGATCTGCAGCAGCATCTTCGCCTGGTTGAGCGTCATGATGGGCATGTCGGCCCCGGGGATGAACACCACCACGCCCACGCCGGCGTTCTGCACCGAGGTGGCCCGCACCGCGTCCAGGGACAGCGGGCGCCGCACGAAGGGAAACGCCAGCGCGAAGGCGAGGCGCTTGTCCTTGCAGGCGGCGATGATCCACTCCCCCATGCGACGGTCCAGCGTGGCCGCGCCCTCGGCGTCCAGCGGGATGGGCTCGGCGTCGGCGGGCTCGGTCTCCACGGGCAGCGCGTGCTCGATGTCCTCGATGGCCGCCTCGGCCGCGTTCGCCGCCTCGGCCGCCGCGGCGTTCGGCGCCTCGTTGGCGGTGCTGCCGGCCGTGA
Source organism: Adlercreutzia sp. CNCM I-6215 (assembly GCF_977072315.1). Taxonomy (NCBI): domain Bacteria; kingdom Bacillati; phylum Actinomycetota; class Coriobacteriia; order Eggerthellales; family Eggerthellaceae; genus Adlercreutzia; species Adlercreutzia sp. CNCM I-6215. The sequence goes on from NZ_CDRVMA010000006.1 coordinate 41,247, forward strand.
TGCGGCGCGCCAGAGCCCGGGCGGCGTCCCCGAAAGGCGTGGGGTTGGTCATGCTCGGCGCGACGATGTCCCCCTCGGGAACGGGCCAGCCGGCCGCCTCGGCCGCTGCGGCCACGGCGTGAGGGGCCGTGGTGGCCACCATGACCGGGATGCCGGCGCCGCGGATGTGGGCCGCCTGCTCGCCGATGCGGGGCGAATCCCCGGCGACGATGACCGCCATGTCGTCGGCCCCGTAGGGCTCGGCGAGCAGGTTGTCGTCCAGATACCCGATGGTCACCCGGGTCTTGGCCCCCGCGCTCGCAAAGGCGCTGCGCACGTGGCCCACCACATCGCCCGGGGCCGTCTCGTCGATGTAGACCGACACCGCCAGAGGCGTGTTGCGCGCCTCGTCGATATCGGTGGCCGCCTTCAGGAGGGCGGGGATATCGAGGGGAAGATTCATGAGGCTTTCCTTCCGTGAGAGGGAGTCCGGGCAAAGCCGGACTGCGTGGACGTATGGGAGTACACCGAGCCGATGAGCCCGATGAGCGCGAAGTTCACGACCATGAACGAGGAGCCGTAGCTGACGAAGGGCAGCGGGATGCCCGTGATGGGCATAAGGCCGCAGTCCATGCCGATGTTCTCCAAAATCTGGAAGAGCCACATGCCGATGACGCCCATGACGATGAGCATGCCGAAGAGGTTGTCGGCGCGCCGGGCGATGGAGAGGCACGCCACGATGAGCAGGGCGTACAGGCCGAGAAGCGCCATGACGCCCACGAACCCGAACTCCTCGGCCAGAACGCAGAAGATGAAGTCCGTGGGGGCCTCGGGCAGAAAACCGTGGGTCGACTGTGTGGCGTTCCCGATGCCTTTGCCGAACAGGCCGCCGCTGCCGATGGCGATCTTGGCCTGGGCGAGGTTGTAGCCGTCGCCGGAAAGGTCCCCCTCGGGGTTCAGGAACACGAGCAGGCGGCTGCGCTGGTAGTTCTTCAGGAGGCGGTACTCCCACGTGCCGTCGGACTGCTGGTACTTCAGCAGCTCGTCGACGGCGAACACCGCCGCGATGGCCGCGATGCCGGCGATGAGCGTGATGAGCAGGTAGCGCCCCTTGGCGCCTCCCATGACGAGCACCACCGCGGAGATGGCCATATACACCAGCCCCGTGCCCAAGTCCGGCTGGGTCATGATGGCCGCGAACGGAACGAGCAGCATCCCGAGCACCTTGCAGTACTCTCGCCAATCGTCCAGCGTGCCCTGGTAGCGGGCCAGAAGACTCGCGGCGAAGAGCACCACCGTGACCTTCGCGAACTCGCCGGGCTGCACCTGCATGCCGATCTTGATCCAGGATTTGGCCCCCATGCCCGCGTCGGTGCCGAGGCCCGGGATGTGGGGCAGAAGGATGAGCACCACGTTGATGACGAGCAGCGCCGTGGTGAGGTTCGCCAGGCGCCGGTAGTCGAAGGCCCACAGGGCCACCATGGCGACCAGGCCCACGGCCACGCCCTGCAGCTGGCGGCTGAAGTTGTAGTCGGCGTCCCCCTGCACCGCCGACCAGCAGACCACGAGACCGTAGGCGACGAGCACCGCGATGACGGCGAGGAAGCCCCAGGGCACGCGCGCAAGCAGCGAGGGCGCAGCCGGGCGCGCCGAGCCGTGGGCCGGTCGGCGCTGGCTGGAGTGAACCGAGTGGATTTGGGGAAGCTGCTGGGCCATGCTAGTCCTCACGGCCGCCGGAGTCGTTGGCGATGGCGACGGACTCGCCGGGCGAGCCGGAGATGCGCTCCGGCTTCACCGAGGACGTGCCGGCGGCGCAGTCCATGAGCGCGCCCATGACCTCGGCCACCACCGGCGCCGCGGTGTCCGATCCGCCGCCGCCCTGCTCCACCACGCAGGCCACGACGTACTTCGGGTCGTTGTAGGGGGCATAGGCCACGAACCAGGCCGTATCGTTCTGGTCCTGCTTCTCGCCGGTCCCGGACTTGCCGGCCGCGTCGATCCCCAGCTCCTCGAACAGCGGCGCCACGGAATGGGACTCCTGCACCATGCCGCGCAGCGCGTCGCGCACGTAGGCCAGATGGGCCTCGCTCACCTCGGGGGTGCGCTCGACGACCGGCTCGTAGGTGACCACCGTCTCGCCCTCGCTGTTGCGCACCTCCTTCAGAAGGTGCGGCCGCATGATGCGGCCCGTGGCCACGCCGGCGTAGGCGCAGGCCACCTGCAAGGGCGTCACGAGCACATCGCCCTGGCCGATGATCATGTTGGTGTAGTCGCCACCGCGGAAGGTGGCTTCGGAGGGCACGTTCTGCCAGCGCTCGGCCTTCCAGGCCGGGGTGGGGATGACGCCCACGGCCTCGCCGCCCAAATCGATGTCAGTCTTCTCGCCGAAGCCGAACTGCCCCAGGTAGTCCTGGAGCGCCGTCTCCGATATCTCGCCGGTGCCGGCGGGCCCATGGTCGTAGAAAGCCTTGCCGATCTCGTAGAAGACCGTGTCGCAGGAGTTCACGATGCCCCCGTGCAGATCGAGCGTCCCATGGCCGTCGTGCTTCCAGCAGCGCTGCACGTCCCCAGTGCCGAAGCCGTCCCACTTGCCCGTGCAGTTCCACGAGCTGCTCTCCGTGGCGAAGCCGTACTCCAGGCCAGCTAAGGAGGTGAAGGCCTTGAAGGTGGAGGCGGCCATGAACTGGCCGGACACCACGTTGTTGTTCAGCGGCGCGTAGGCCTCCTCGGAGTTGTACCTATCCATGAGTTCCTGGGAGAAGGCACCGGTGAAATTCGTCGGGTCGAAGGTGGGGAAGCTTGACATAACGAGCACCGACCCGTCGGTCACGTCAAGTGCCACAACGGCGCCCTTGGAGCCCTTGCCCGTGCCGATGACGCCGCCCGATGGCGCGATGAGCTTGGCCAGGGCCGCGTCGGCCACGTACTGAGCCCTGGCGTCGATGGTGAGGTAGAGGTCGTTGCCCTTGGTGTCCTTGATGTCGCTCATGACCGAGATGCGCCGGCCGTTGGCGTCCACCATGACCTGGCTCTCGCCGTGCTCGCCGGACAAGTACGCGTCGTAGGTGGCCTCCACCCCAGCGTTGCCCACCACGTCGATGGCGAGGATGTCGCGGCCCTCGATCTTCTCCTCGAGCCGGGCAGCCGAGGGCGAGCCGGTGTAGCCGAGCACATGGGCCGCCAGCGCCCCGTAGGGATACTCGCGCTGGGAGCGCTCCTCCACGGTGATGCCGGGGAAGGCGTCGGCATGCTCGGCGATGAAGGCCACGTCGCGCAGGCGCACGTCCTCCCCCACCACGCGCAGGCTCTGAGCGCCGGCGGCGGCATCGTTGATGCGCTGGAGCACCACGTTGGCGGGAAGCCCCAGCACCGTGGAGAGCCGGCGCACGACATCGCGGTTGTCGGCCACCTCAGGGTCGGCCACGACGGTCTGGCTCGGGCGGTTCACCACCAAAGCCTCGCCGTTGGTGTCGTAGATGCAGCCGCGGGGGGCGGGCGTCTTCACCGTGGTGTACAGGTTCTCCTCCGCCGCCTGGGCGTAGGCCTCAGATCCCGCGATCTGCATGGACCACAGCTTCGCCGACAGGGCGCCAAAGATGGCCACGGCCGCCGCCGCCAGACCCGCAAAGCGGCGTCCCAGCTCGTCAGAGGGCTTCTTCGACGCGGCCCCGGGCTCGGAGCTGGACACGGTCACATCGCCCTCGCGAGCGGCCTGGGCCTTGGAGCGGCGCTCGAAGGGCGAGCTTCCCACGCCCACGGTGGAAAGCTCCGAGACTCCCTTGGCGCGGCCGACCGAGGGCGTCTCCCTGCGGGCGCGCAGCGCGAGCGCCGCTGCCACAACCACAATGACGATGACCGCCGCCAGGACGGCGACGATGATAGCTACGAGCACGGCTCCCCCTTCCTAACGAAGGACCGGCGTCCCGGGTTGGACGCGCGGGCGATCGACCATCAACCGCGCGGCGATCGGATACAGCAAAAGGCCGATGACGCAGTCGTAGAGCATGCAGGGCAGCGTGCGGTAGAGGAAGGCCTCCCCCAAGGGCACGTCGGCGCCGCAGACCACGACGATGAGCCCGTACATCACCTCGACGAGCATGATGCACGCCAGCATGATGGCCACCGGCATGAACAGGGTATCGTTGTTCAGCGCCATAAACAGTCGCGAGGCAAGAAACGTTACCAGCACGAGCACAAAGGCCATCCCTCCCACGGGCCCTCCCCCCATGAGGTCGAAGAGAAGCCCCAAAACCAGCGGCATGACCGACCCGGACGCGGCCGGCGTGGCCACGGCGCGCACGATGCAAAAGGCCACGATGAAGTTGGGCACGGCCTCGAACAGCGTGATGGCCGGCGCCACGGTTATCTGCAGAAGCACGGCGATGACGGCGCCGATGACGCCCGCCACCGTCTCGCGGGAAAGTTCCATCATGCGGCCTCGCCTCCTTCGGTGCCGTCAGAGCGGCCCGCATCGTCGCCGGAGCCGTCGCCGCTGGCACTGTCGTCACCGCTGCCGGTATCGTTGCCGTCGCCGGAATCGCCCGAGCCGGAACCGGACGCCCCCTCGCCGCCGTCGGCGCTCGTGGGCGCCGTCACGGTGCGGTCGGCGGCGTCGTCGGCCGCGGAGAACACCACGAGCGCCTCCTCCATGAGGCTCACGGTGTCGTTGGGGGCCACGACGATCTTGCGGGTGTCGCTGCCGGCGCTGCCCTCGACGCGCACCACCGTGCCGATGATGAGGCCCCGGGTGTAGCTGCCGCCCAGGCCGCTCGTGAGAACCACGTCACCCACCTGCACGTTCACATCCGCGCCGATGTTCTCCAGATAGAGCAGGCCGTCCATGGAGCCGCGCACGATGCCCTCGGCCCGGCTCGACTGCACCATGGCGGCCGCCCCGGACTGCGGATCGGTGAGCAGGCGCACCCGGCACGAGCCGCCGTCCACGGAGATGACCTGGCCCACGACGCCCGTGGGGCCGAGCACGGTGAGCCCCGTTTCCACGCCGGAGCTCGATCCGACGTCCAGGGTCACCGTCTGGTTCCACGCGTCGGTGGTCCGCCCGATGACGCGGCCGGACACGCCGGTGATCTCGTAGGTGTCGCGCAGGTTCAGAAGGCCGCGCAGCCGCTCGTTCTCGAGACGCTGCTCCTCGGCGGCGGCCAGCTGCTGCACGAGCTGCTCGTTCTGCTGGCGCAACGTCGCATAGGTCTCCTCGGTAACGCCGCCCTCGGCCGCCGCGGCCCCGGCGTCGTCCACCGCCTCGGTGAGAGGCGCGCTCGCCCGCTGCAGGGGCACCATGGCGCCCTCCACGGCGGACTGCAGGGAATGCAGGGGGCCTGTAGCGCCCTCGGCCTGGTACAGGCCGACGCACACCAGCGAGACCGCCAGCGCGATAATGAGCGAGAGCCGGCCCGCGGAGGCCGGTTCGTGTTGCTGAAAGTTGAGAGCCATAGGAAGCGAAAGACCTACTTCGAGCGCATGAGCGTCTGCTTGAGGGCCGTCGGCGTCTCGAGCACCTTCAGGCAGCCCGACACCACGTTGGTCAGCGCCGTCTCGGACACCCACACGGGAATCTCAAGCTTGTCGGTGAGGTAGCGGTCGAGGCCCGACAGCAGGCCGCCCCCACCCGTGAGCAGGATGCCGTTCTGGATGATGTCGCTGGCCAGGTCGGGGTTGGTCTTCTTGAAGGTGTCCTTGATGTGCAGCACCATCTCCTCGATGGGGGCCTGAAGCGCCGCGCGCACGTCCTCGGACTGGATGGTGACCTCCTTGGGCTGCTCGGTGTAGACGTCCTGGCCGGAGATGATCATGTCGCGCTCGCGGCCGTCCTCGAAGGGCAGGATGGAGCCGATCTTGATCTTGATGACCTCGGCCGTGCGCTCGCCGATCTTGATGCCGAGCAAATCGCGCAGGTGCATGGCGATGGCCTCGTCGAGCCGGTTGCCGGCCAAACGAAGCGAGCTGGACGTCACGATGCCGCCGAGCGAGATGACGGCCACCTCCGTGGTGCCGCCGCCGATATCGACCACCATGGAACCGGTCGGCTCAGTCACGGGCAGATCGGCGCCCATGGCGGCGGCCATGGGCTCCTCGATGAGGTAGGCCTGGCGGGCGCCCGCCTGGATGGTGGCCTCGAACACGGCGCGCTTCTCAACGGAGGTGGCGCCGCAGGGGATGCACACGACGATGCGGGGCTTGGGCTGCCAAGGGTACTTGCGCTCGGCCGCCTTGTTGATGAAGGCCGAGATCATGGCCTCGGTCACATCGTAGTCGGCGATGACGCCGTCTTTGAGCGGGTGCTCGGCGGAGAACGCGTCCGGCGTGTGGTTGATCATGTTCTTGGCTTCATGGCCGACGGCCAGCACGCGCTGAGTGGACTTTTCTATGGCGACAACGGAGGGCTCGTTGATGACGATGCCCTCCCCCGTAATAGCAACAAGGGTATTGGCAGTGCCCAGATCGATGGCCATGTCCGCGGACATCTGGCCGGTCAGGCCCGAAAACCAATCAAGGAATGACATACAGGCAAACCCTTCGGATACGTATAGGTTACAGTCAGCCTTAGATTTTATCACACGAGGCCTAGGGGCTTAGAAACTCCATAGGTGTAAGAGATTGTCCGGGCTCGGAGCCGCCGGGGTGGCCCGTGCTCAAGCAATGGCTCGCTCGGCGGAACAGTCCACTGGACTGTTCCGTTCGCTGCGCAACCTGCGCGCGGGTCACCCCGGCGGCTCCGAGCCCTACATTGCCAAAACTTAATGCACGCTGCAGGAGAGGCAGGGGTCGTAGGCGCGGACGAGCTTCTCCACTTCCAGGGTGATGAGGTCGGCGTCGTAGCCGCCGGCGACCATCTTGCCGGCGAGCTGGCGCATGTCCGCTTCCAGGTTCGCGATGTTCTGGGCCGTGGGCGTCATGATGGAGGCGCGCTCGACGCGGCCGTCGCCGTCGATGTCCAGGATATGGAACAGCGCCCCGCGCGGGGCCTCGGTGAAGCCCACGCCGCGACCGGCGCGCACCTCGAAGGGAACCGGCGCGCTTGAGCCCTCGAACTCGTCGGCGGCCAAACGACGGCAGAGCGCGGCGCAGCGGTCGAGCACGTCCACCAGTTCCACCGCCTGGGCGATGTTGTTGGCGAAGGGGTTGTACTCCGGAGGGCGCAGCCCCGCCTTGGCGGCGGCGTAGCGCGCGTCCTTGGAAAGCGCGTCCCAGCTGGCGTTCACGCGGGCCAGGGCCGCCGTCATGTAAGGCTGCCCGGTGCGTCGCGCCCGGGCGAGGAAGGCGGCGGAATGCCCCACCGGGTACTCCTCGATCTCCTCTTCCACGTCCTGGGCGCTGAAGTCGTAGCCAGCGCGAACAAAGCGCAAGGTGTCGGAGGTGCACACCGGGTAGGCGCCGGGCGCCACCATGGCGAGCAGGTCGCCTTCCGTCTGCACGTCCACCGTGTCGAAGTCGCGGAACAAGTCCACGCTGGCCAGGGCGAATTCTCTCGTGGCATCCATGGCCTCGGCCAGACGGAGGTACTCGTCGGCGGAGATCTCGTGGGTGAAGCCGCCCACGACCGCCGTGATGGGATGAATGGACCGGCCGCCCACCAGGGTGCACAGCTCGTTGCCCAGCGCCTTCAGTCCCAGTGCCTTCTCGAACAGCTCCGGGTTACCCTCGGCCAGCGGGAACACCGACTTGTGATCCAAGAAGTCCGGGGCGGCGAACACGAACAGGTGCGTGCCGTGGTTCTGCAGGTAGGAGCCGTAGAGCAGAAGCTCGCGCAAAGCCTCGGTGCGGTCGGTCACTTCCACACCGAAGACCTGTTCGATGGCGCGCAGGTCGGTGACGACGTGGCTCGACGAGCAGATGCCGCAGACGCGGGAGGCGATGTAGGGCACTTCCTCGAAGGAGCGCCCCCGCACCATGGACTCGAACAGGCGCGCCGGCTCCACCACGGCCATCTCGCAGGTGACGACCCGGCCGTCCTCGATGGTGAGACGGATGTCGCCGTGGCCCTCGACGCGGGCGATGTGGTCGACGGAAATCTCGGTGGCGGCCATGAGGCTACTCCTCCCCTTGCGCGGCGCTTATCGCCACGGCGTTGAACATCTCCAGGGCGTCGTCGAAGCGCGCGACCTCAAGGCCGCGCTTTCCCACGACGTAGCGGGCCGCCTCCACGTTGGAATCGGGAGAGAGCCCCGCGCAGCCGTTGCAGGGACGGCCCAGCGCCGGGCACTTCGCCCCGCAGCCAGAGCGCGTCACGAGCCCCAGGCACATGACGCCCTGCTTGTAGAAGCACCCCTTCTCGTTGCGGGAGCACTCGCCGCACAGAGCCGAGGTGGCCGGCAGCCGGTTGCTCCCGTAGAGGGCGGCGTCCAGCACCCGCACGAACTCCATAGGGTCGATGGGGCAGCAGCGCACCTCGAAATCGACGTCGATCACATCCGACACGGGCCGGGGCGCCACCAAATCCCCGCAGGCGTCCGGGGCAGCGTCGCCGTAGACGGCCTCCACATGACCCGCCAGATCGTCCGAGGCCATGCCGGGGATGCCGCCGGTCACGGCGCACGAGCCGATGGCGATCACGCTCCCTGCGCGCTCGCGGGCGCGGCGCACCGTCTCGGCCGCCTCCTCGGTGGTGACAGCGCCCTCAATGACGGCAACGTCGAACTCATCGGGCATCGGCACCGAGCTTGTCAGCTGCCAGTACCCCAGATCGATCTGGCCGAGCACGTCCATGAGGTGGCGCTCGATGTTGGTGATGTTGATCTGGCAGCCGAAGCAGCTGGCCAAACCGATAACGACCACGCGGGGAGCACGGCGCTCGGCGGTCGGTGACAGGTTCTCGCTCATTTACATCGACCCCTGAATGTTCTTGGCTTCCCAATAGTTGAAGACGGGCCCGTCGATACAGCAGTACTGATGGCCCACCTGGCAGTGCCCGCACTTGCCCACGCCGCACTTCATGTGGCGCTCGAAGCTCATGTAGATGCGATCGTAGGGAATGTCCTTCTTGCGCATCTCCTGCACGACGAACCGATACATCACCGGCGGCCCGCAGAGCGCCCCGAAAGTGTTGGCCGGGTCGATCTCCAAGTGCTCGAAGGGCTTGGTGACCAGTCCCACTTCCCCGTCCCACCCCTCATCGGCGTTGTCCACGGTGAGGTGCAGCTCGAAATCCTTACGGTGCTTCCACATCTCGAACTGGTTGCGGAACATGACCTCGGAGGGATTCTTCGAGCCGTAGATGATGGCGACCTTCCCGAACTCGCTGCGCTCGTCGTGGATGTTGTTGATGAGCGAGCGCAGAGGCGCGATGCCCAGGCCGCCGGCCACCAAGAGCACGTCGTGGCCGCGCATCTTATCGATGGGGAAGCCGCGGCCGAAGGGCCCGCGGATGCCGACGATCTCGCCGCACTGCATCTGGTGCAGCCGCTCGGTGAAGCGCCCCGTGCGACGAACGCACAGCTCGATGAAGCCGCTTTTCGTGGGCGACGAGGAGATGGAGATGGGCGCCTCCCCCACCCCGAAGATGGACAGCTCCACGAACTGTCCCGGCTCCTGGCGGAAAGCTTCGCGGATGCGCTCATCCACGAAGCGGAACTCGAAGAGCTTCTCGGTGGGCGTGAGCTCGGTGATGGAGGTGATGCGCGCCGGCCACGGGCGGTAGGGGTTCGCGTGCATGAGCTCGGCGCCGGTGGCCTCGCGCCCGGCGTCGTGGAAGGGATGCACGGCCACGATGTTGTCGTTCGCCATGGCGCCTTACGCCCCCTTTCGGTCGAAGAACCTCAGCACCTCGATGGGGCTGATGTCCACTTTGCAGGCGGAAACGCAGCGGCCGCAGCCCACGCAGAGGTTGCGGTCGTGCTTGGCCAGAAAGCCGTTGAGCTTGTGGTACATGCGGTGCCGCACGCGGGATGCCGGCGTGGGCCTGAAGTTGTGGCCGCCGGCCACCATGGCGAACTGCGGCGAGGTGCAGGCGTCCCACACCCGCTCGCGGCGCCCCGTGGCCGCGCCCGGATCCAGCGTGTCGCGGATATCGAAGCAGTAGCAGGTGGGGCAGACATTCGCGCAGGCGTTGCAGGAAAGACAGCGGCCGCCCAGCTCCTCCCAGAACTCGTCCTCGTGGAAGGCGTCCATGAGCATGGGGATTTCCTGGATGTCGGGGATGTCCCGGTTGAAGGCCTCCTGGCGCGCGCGGGTGGCGGCGCGAAACGCGATGCGATCCTCGTCGGTGGCCTCGCGGACATCGCAGGCCGCCTCCAAGATGTTCGCCGCCACGACGCTGCCGATGGAGACGAGGTAGCGGCCGCCGATGTTCGTCAGGAACAGATCGTAGGCGGCCCGCGCCTCCTCGGCGTCCATGTGGTTGCAGAAGCAGTTCGCCGACGGCATGCAGGCGACGCCGACAATGAGCGTGGCGGCGGCATGGGCCGCGTAGTAGGGATCCGGATAGCGCGGGTCGTTGAAGACGCTGCTCAAGTTCGCGAGGCCGTTGATGTCGCAGGCGTGCACGCCGAAGAGCACCCGGGGGCGCACCTCATCGGCGTAGTCGGTCACCTCGTTTCGCTCGGCATCGAACTCGAAGAGGGTCTCTTTGGCCGGCAGGAGGTACTTCTTGGGAGAGGCGATGGTCGTGGGATAGTCCAGCGCGATGTCGTCGAAGGAATCAACGGCCGAGAACACGTACTTGTTCCCCCGCTTGACCGGCGCCACCACCTCGTAGCGCTCCATGAAGGCGGCGACGAGCGCCGGCATCTCCGTCTCGTCAATGACGCGATACAGCATAGGCGATTTTGTTCCTTACGTCCTGCGCGCAACGGTTCGCGCAACGGTTCCGTCTCCCCTCCATAGTAACGGCTCTTCCGCCGCCCCGCTCCCTCGCTCAGGCCGATGGCCCAGAAAAACCAGACAGAGACGCAAAAAGCCCCTCTCGGGGCTTTCCGATAGAGCCATTGCCAACTCACATTGTTGGCAAGGTCAGCGAGAAGCCCCAAGGTGCCGATAGTTGGCGCGTCTCGCGGCCGAGCGTACTTGAGGTACGTGAGGGCAAGCGAGAAAGCGCCAAATATCGGTGCATTGGGGCTTCGCAGTGTCGACTTAATCTTTTGGGGGCACAAATTAAATCAAAAAAGAGCCGATAACAGCAGTATTTCAAACTGCATATTATCGGCTCTGCGTCTGTGCGTCTGGCTCTTTTAATTAAATTATTTTTGTTGTTTTTTGGCTTTATTATATGTATTAGCTAACTGTCCACAAGCTGCTTTAATCTCTCTACCATGAGAAACTCTCATGGTAACTTCAAGTCCTGTTTGCTCTAATTGATGTTTGAACGCAACCATTTCTTGTTTTTGTGGTGCTCTAATTTTTGAATTACTCGTCGGGTTGTATTGCAGCACGTTAATCATAACATTTTTGCCCTTAAACCATTTTGCAAGTTGCTTTATATCTGAGGAACGGTCATTTATACCTGGTAAAAGCAAATACGCAAATACCACTTTTCGATTATGCCTTTGTGAATAGGACAATGCTTGCTTAACAACATCTTCAATAGCGTACATGTGCATATGAGGAATGATGCAGTTTCTCGCAGCCTGTGTTGCTGCATGTAAAGATATTGTCAACTGAATTTTTAGATGTTCTTCGCGCAATTTTTTTAATTGATTAACTGGACCAACTGTTGATACGGTAATGCCGTCGGTTGGAAAGTTAAGTCCATTTCTATCTCGAAGAATATGGATTGCTGCAATCAAGTTGTCGTAATTGAATAAAGGTTCTCCCATTCCCATAAAAACGATACGATTTACTTTTTGACGTATCAATATGACCTGCTGCACAATTTCAGATGGTGTTAGATTACGAACGAAACCATTGCGTCCGGACTCACAAAAAATACAGCCAACAGAACAACCAACTTGCGTACTTACGCAAACAGTCCCACCATCTCGCCGTTTAATAAAAACCGTTTCGATATACCTGTTGTCTTTCAATTCATAAACATACTTTTCAGTATCGCTACTTTTATAGACTTTTTTTTGTTGATATTGATAGATTTTTTTTGTGAAATGGCTGTTTATACAATTCCGCATATAAGGCTCTTGCTTTATCCTCTCCAATTACTTCCGACATTTCTTTGTAAGTAAATCCGTATGGGTCATTCAATATTTCCGTAAGTGTACTTTTAGGTAAGTGTTTCATTTAATATCCTTCCTTTTGTTTTTCAGAGTTTTTGATTATGATTTCTAATTTTTTAGTTAAAAAAGATTTTGATCTCGCGCTCGGCGGACTCCGGGCTGTCGGAGCCGTGGATCACGTTCTCGTCCATGATGAGGCCGAAATCGCCGCGGATGGTGCCCGGGGCCGCCTCGGCCGGGTTGGTGGCGCCCATGAGCGAGCGGCACTTGGCCACGGCGCCCTCGCCGGAGACGACCATCTTCACCACGGGGCCGGAGGTGATGTACGCGATCAGGCCGTCGTAGAAGGGCTTGCCCTCGTGCTCGGCGTAGTTGGCCTTCGCCTGCTCGGGGGTGACCATGCCCAGCTCCATGCGCTCGATGGTGAGGCCGGCGCGCTCGAAGCGGTTGATGATCTCGCCGATGTGCCCGTTGCGCACGCCGTCGGGCTTGATCATGGAGTAGGTCTGCTGGATAGCCATGGAAATCCTTTCGTTTGAGGGTCTTGCTTGCAGACGGCCCGCAAGGCGCGGGCCGGGATTGCTGAAATCGGAAAACGGCCCGATGCGCTTTAGGCCTGGCTCGGGAAGTACAGCTCCACGTTGCTGACCTTCCACGTGATGCCGTCGCGCACCATGGAGATGCGGTACTGCACCTCGCCGCCCTCCTCGGTTGTGGCCGTGGCGTACACCGTGGACTCGGTCATGGAGCGGCTCACGCCGTCGATAGTCACGTTGGAATCGGACACCACCGGATCGAGCATGGCCGGGATGGCGTCTTTGTCCACATCGGCGGAGAACACCTTGTCAGCGGCACCGGACGGGTCGCTGAACAGCTCCTGGGTCACGGTCTGCACCGTGGGGTAGCCGTAGCCCTGAGTATAGGCGAACACGCCGGCCGCAGCGGCCAGCACGATGACGATGACGAAGAACAGCAGGATCTTCAAGCCGACGTTGCGGCGCTTGCGATCCTGCTTGGCCAGACCGCGCGACCACTGCTCGAGCTCGGCGTCGGTGGCCGTGAAGAACCGGTCGTTGTCGACGTTCTCGTAGGCGCCCACATAGCCGGGGAAGCTCGCCGGGTCGGCCTCGTAGGTGCCCTCGTCGTAGTAGAAGGCCTCGGAGACGTCGCCGCCCTCGTAGGCGCCCTCGTCGTAGACGCTCGTGCCGTCGGCGGCCACGTCGAGCCCCGACATATCGGCCAGCTGCAGCACCTGGGTGGCCTGGTTCTGCTCGGACGTTCCCTGGGCCACGGCACCCACGGCGCGCTGGTAGTCGACGCTGGCCGAATCGGACAGGTAGTACGTCTTGTCGGCGATGGCCTCCTCGAAGGCATGCACCGCCTTCTCCATCTGGCCGCAGGCCACGTAGGCCTGCCCCAGGCTCGCCTGCAGCTTGTTGCGCGTGGCCGGCTGCATGTCGAACTGCAGGGCGCTCTCGTAGGAGGCCACGGCGTCGGCCGGGCGGTTCAGAGCCATGAAGCAGACGCCCAGGTTCAAAAGCGCCTTGGTGGGGTCGGGGTTCGACTCGTCCAGAGCGGCCTCGCGGAAGGCCACGCCGGCCTCGGCGGACTTTCCGAGCTTCATGAGCGCGTTGCCCATGCCCATGTAGGACTTGTAGGGAGTGGGGTTGGTCGTGTCGGCCACCGACTTCTCGAAGCAGTTGATGGCGTTCGTGTAGTCGCGCAGCGACGCGTAGGCCATGCCGAGGTTGCACTCCACCGTCGCCAGCGCCCGATAGGCCGTATCGGCCGTGGCCTGGCTGTAGGCCTGAATGGCCTCGCGCGGGTTCTTCAGCTTCACCAGACAGTTGCCGATCTGGTGGTAGAGAAGGCCCATTTCCCCGGGAGTGAGCGGGAAGTTCGTGTCCTGCAAGCATTCCGTGAAAGCCATCAGCGCGCCGCGGTAGTCGCGCAGGCGGTAGCGCTCATTTGCTCGATCGAATAACTCGTTGTTCATAGACTTCCTTCACTCGACATTCGGGGCGGCCGCTTAGGCGGCGCGGCAGTGGGGCGAGACGGCTCGGACGGCGGGCGCCGACCCCTCTCGCGGGGCGGTGCTTACTCGGCGGCGTTCTCGATGACGACGGACTCGATGACATCGCCGGCGCGCAGCTGGCCGATGACGTCCTTACCCTCGATGGTCTGGCCGAACACGGTATAGCCGGAGTCCAGGTTGTGCTGGGGGCCCAGGCACAGGTAGAACTGCGAGCCGGCGGAGTTGGGATCCATGGAGCGGGCCATGGCGAGCGCGCCGTCCTCATGGGAGTTGTTCGGGTTGGTGGTGAACTCCTCCTTGATGGAGTAGCCCGGGTTGCCGGTGCCGAAGGGGGCCATGCCCGGAGCGCGGCCGGCGGCCACCTGCTCGGGGGTCGCCTCGCGGGTGTTGGGACAGCCGCCCTGGATGACGAAGCCGGGCACGTAGCGGTGGAACTTCAGGCCGTCGTAGAAGCCCTTCTGGGCCAGCTCCACGAAGTTGCCGACGTGGATGGGGGCGTCGTTGCCCGCCAGCTGCACGCGGATGGGGCCCTTGGAGGTGTTGATGACGGCGATCTCCTCGCCGGTGGGCTGATATTCCGGGGTGTAGAGAGCCATGGGGCTCCTCCTTTGTTCTCGGCGACGCGGACGGCCGGCGCTTGGGGGCGCTGCGGGCGCGAATGCGTCTCATTGCATACGGGGAATGATTCTAGCAGGTTAGGAGCCGGACCGCTCGAAAATGCTAACCACTTCCACATGGTAGGTCTGCGGAAAGAGGTCGACGGGGGTGACGCGGATAAGACGGTAGCCCTCCTGCTCGAAACGGGCCGCGTCGCGGGCCCAGGTGGACGCGTCGCAGCTGACGTAGGCCACGCGCCGCGGCGAGGCGGCGGCGATGGAGGCCACGACCCCCTCGGCGAGCCCCGCGCGCGGCGGATCCACCACGAGCGCGTCCAACTCCCCCAGCTCGGGAAGCTCCCGGGCGGCATCCCCGCCGATAATGTCGATGTCGGCGCCGGCGCGCTCGGCGTTGCGGCGCAGATCGCGCACGGAGCTGCCCGCCGACTCCACGGCCACCACCTCGGCCCCGGCCCGGGCGAGCGGCAGCGTGAAGGTGCCGGCGCCGGCGTAGAGGTCGGCCACGTAGTCGCCGGCCTCCACTTCCAAACCCGCGAGCACCAGCTCGACGAGCTTCTCGGCCTGAGCCGTGTTCACCTGGGCGAAGGAGGGCGCGCTCAGAAGGAGGCGACTTTCCGCCACTTCCTCCTCCCAGCAGCCCTTGCCGGAGATGGCCTCCACCTTCTTCACCTTGCGGGCGCGCCCGGGGTCGGCCACGACGCGGACGACGGAGGTGTTCTTCAGCGCGCTGGCGAGGGTTTTGGCCGCCGCGGCCCGCGGGAAGGGGCCCGGGGTCGTCCACAGGGCGATCTCCACATCACGGGTGCGCAGGCTGCCGCGCACCCCCACGCGGAACAGGCCCAAGTCGCTGCCACCGGAGAGGTAGCGCAGCGCGCCCCTAAGCGCCTTGGGGGCACCTTCGATGTTCCGGTGGGCCAAGGGGCACGCGTCCAGCGAGACGACATCGGCGCCCCCTTCGGGACGCATGCCCAAGATGAGGCGACCGGCACCGTCGGCGCCGCAGGACAGCTCCAGCTTGTTGCGGTAGCCCCACTGGCGCTTCGAGGGCACGCAGGAACCGACGAGGGCCTCGGCGCGGGCCGCGTCCATATGGGCCGTGCGCACCAGAGCGTCCACCACGTTCGCCCGCTTGGCGATAAGCTGGGCCTCGTAGGCGAGAGGCGCCCAAGGACATCCCCCGCACCCCGCCGCGCACGGGGGCGCCACTCGGTCGGGAGAGGCCTCAAGGATCTCGGACACCCGTCCGCGGGCGAAGCGGGGCTTCTCCTCGGTCAGCTCCACGCGGACGACATCGCCCGGCACGGCCCCTTCCACGAACACGGTCTTGCCGTCCGGCAAATGCCCCACGGCCGCCGACCCGAAGCTCATGCGCTCGATGGGCACCACCTCGCCGGGCGCGCCCGAGGCGCACGGGGCCGAAGCGGGAGCCGTCGCGACCTCAGGGGCCGCCGCGTCCTGAGCCTTCGCCGTGTCGACGGAGCGGTCGGACGCGGCGTTATCGTTCCTGGTGGACGTATCGATCACTGGGGGCTCCTGTTCCGTTCTCGTTCCATCTGAGGGGTATTTTACGGATTTGCCGTCCGCGGCGGCGCAATTGCCCTATAATAGCGCAGCACCCGCCTGTCGGGACCCTGAATTCGTGCCCTCGTAGCTCAGGGGATAGAGCACTTGCCTCCGGAGCAAGGTGCCGCAGGTTCGAATCCTGTCGAGGGCACCACCTTCAACGCGCAAGCCCCGCCCCCGCGGGGCTTTTTCATTGCCCTACCGCTGGCCCACAACGACGGTGAGGGCGTCGGGGACGCAGTCGATGAGGAAGTGCGTGCCGTGAACCGGCTCCCCGTCCATCTGGGCCGGCGGCTCCTCCTCGAAGTCGAGCACGAGGGAGGACGCCCGCCGGAAATGGATGTGGTCGCTTCCCGTGTGCTTGCCGCCCCGGGCGCGCAGAAGGAGCGCCAGCGCCCGCATGGGCGAAAGCTCCGGCGTGGCCCAGCAGATGTCGAGCAGCCCGTCGTCGAGGCGCGCCTTGGGTGTGATGCGGAAGTGGCCACCGTAGGTGGGCCCCACCTGCACGGCTACCAGATAGGCATCGTCCCATTCCGGATGAGGAGCGCATCCCGGCTCCGCCCCCAGGACATCCATCTTGAAGGAAAACACCTGCAAGTGGTGGAACAGCTGATCGACGGCACTTTCCAAATAGAGCATGGTGCCGGCGCGGCCGGACTTCTGGCGACGGTCCATGGTGTCAAGCGCGATAGCGGCGTCCAAACCGAAGGAGAGCGTCTCGGCGAAGTAGCGGCCGTTGACGCGCCCCACGTCGGCCCGCACCGTTTGAAAGCGCAGAATTTCGGTGACCGCCGCGGGGACGGAGTAGGCCATGCCCAACGTCTCGGCGTAATCGTTGCCGGAGCCCACGGGAATGACGGCCAGGACCGGGCGATCCTCGGGGGCGCGGGCCATAAGGCCGTTCACCACCTCGTTCACCAGGCCGTCGCCGCCGAGCGCGATGACGCAACCCACGTCGGGGCCCAGCTCGCGGGCCAGCGCCTCGCCGTGGCCGGCCGAGGCCGTGGTGAGCATTTCGAAACGCCCGTCGCCCACGCGCTCGCGCAGAAGCCGCGCCGCCTCGGAGGCGGCCACGGCCCCCCGCCCGCTCTTCGACACGGGGTTCGCGATAAGGACGATCTTCCCCTCTTCTACGGACGGAACCACAACCTGCCTCCTAACCGAGCGACCGGCCCAGCGCCGACCTGCGATTTCCCTCATTCTAGCACCGAGTACCGTGTCCCCCACCTACCAAGTCGCGCTGTTCGCAACTCGTTTTCGAAACGGAGGGGTCGCCCGTTCGCTACTCGAGGACGGCGCCGGTGTCGCCGTCGAGGAAGATCTTGCGCGTCACGAAGTTGTACACCATGACGATGGCCGTGGCGACGATTTTCACGATGAGGTAGCTCACGCCCAGAACCGACGAACCGAGCCACATGAGCAGATCGTTCACCCCCAGGCCGATGACGGAGAGCACCACGAAGATGACGAACTCGCGCCGGCGCGAGAGCCCCTGCTTGTGCGTGAACACGTAGCGCATGGAGGCCAGGTAGTTGAAGACGACCGACACCGTAAAGGAGATAGTGGCGCTGATGAGGTAGTTCACGCCGACCAGCTCTGTGAGCGCCACCATGAGGCCATAGTCGATGACGAAGGCGATAACGCCCACCACGCCGAACTTCATGAACTGTGCAATGAGCTTCTCCATAGTTCCTTCCCAGATTTTGCGGCCGCAACCCTTGCAAAGCGGGGGCGGCTCTGCCATACTATGCAAGCTGTTTTGAACGAGTCCCCATAGTCTAACGGTTAGGACGCGGCCCTTTCAAGGCTGAAATACGGGTTCGATTCCCGTTGGGGGCACCACTTTTGCCACAAACGAAACCCCGCTTAGCGCGGGGTTTCTTGTTTTCGGAACGTGCCGAAAGCCGGCAGCGGCGGCACCAGGCGCCCCGCATCGCGAGATCCGCGCGGTGCGCGACGCTCAGGTCCCTAGCGCTCGGCATCCGCCTCCATCACCCGGTACACGCTCATCTCCCACTGGCGCCGGTGGGACTTCGCCACGGTGTCCAGGATGAGCCCGGCCGTCCAGGAGAGCGCCGCCACGATCATGAGCGCCACGGCGAGCACCGCCGAGGGCAGCTTCGCCACGTAGCCGGTGTCGAGGTACTCGGCCACCACGGGCAGCCCGAAGCAGAGGCCCACCACGGCGAGCGCCAGGCCGAGCCAGCCGAAGAAGGCCATGGGGCGGTAGTCGCGGAACAGGCTCGCGATGGCCGCCAGCACGAGCATGCCGTCGGAGAAGGTGGACAGCTTGCTCTCCGACCCCTCGGGCCGGTCGCGGTAGTCGATGGGCACGTCGGCCACCCGCCAGCGGCGGTCCACCGCCCAGATGGAGATCTCGGTCTCTATCTGGAAGCCCCCGCTCATGACGGGCATCGTCTTCACGAAGGCGCGGGTGAAGGCGCGGTAGCCGGTCATGACGTCCTCGAAGGCGTAGCCGTAGATCACCTTGATGAGCCGGCGCACCAGGTTGTTGCCGAAGTTGTGGAAGGGCCGCTCGTTCTCCTTGCCGTAGGCGCCGTTGGAGATGCGGTCGCCCACGGTCATGTCCGCCTCGTCGGCCGCCAGGGGCGCGATGAGGTCGCCGGCGGCCTCGGCCGGGTAGGTGTCGTCGCCGTCGACCATGAGGTAGTACTCGGCGTCGATGTCGCGGAACATGCTCCGCACCACGTTGCCCTTGCCCTGGCGGGACTCCCGGCGCACCACGGCCCCCGCCGCCGCGGCGATGTCCGCGGTGCCGTCGGTGGAGTTGTTGTCGTAGACGTAGATCGTGGCCTCGGGCAGCGCCGCGCGGAAGTCGGCCACCACGCGGGCGATGGTGGGCGCCTCGTTGTAGCACGGAGCGAGCACGGCCACCCCCTCGCCGCGCCGGGCCGCCTCGACGGCAGACGCCGTGGCCTCGGCGTTGGAAAATGTCGCTATATCGGTCATGGGAAGACAAACCTCCTGTCCATTGTTGACCGCGTCCATTATCTTAAATGAACGCGGGGGCGCGGAAAATCCCCCGAGAAAAACTTTGACCGAATCGGCGAAAAGCTCCTGCGACCCATAAGCGGATTTTCTGGCATCTTGGCGGGCTTGCCGCCGACGCGGGGCCGATGCGGGGAAAATAGGCTATGATAGCTTCCATGAACACACCTGCACTGAAATCGACGGAGCCCTCGGCTCCGATCGCCCCCGACGCCCCCGCCCAGACGCTCGCCGTCCCGGCCGAGCCCTCGCCCTCCCCCCTCGCTGCGGGCGCCCAAGGCGCCACGGCCGCCGAGGCCATCACGTGCGCGCTGGCCGCGCCGGAGCGCACGGCCGAGGAGGCCGCCGCCCATCCGCTCATCTTAGTGGTGCACGCCTCGGTGGGCTCGGGCCATCGCTCGGCGGCCAACGCCATCGCCGAGGCCCTGGAAGAGGCCGGCGAGGCCGCCCGCGCTGCCGGGGACGACAACTCGCTGGAAGCGCGCTCGGAAGTGCGCGTCCTCGACATCCTCGATTTCGGGCGCATCGTGTTCGACGGCGACAAGACCGCCTCCATGTTCACCGGCTGGACGCGTCCCTTCTACGACCTCACCTGGCGCTACACCCTCACTGGGCGTCTTCTGTGGGGCGGCGGCACCATTTGGGCGCGCCTCATGTACCCGAAGTTCACCGAGTACGTGCGCCGCCTGCGGCCGGCGGCCATCGTCGCCACCCACATCACCGCCGCCAACGTGGCCGTGAGCGCTCGCATGATCACGGGACAGAGCTTCCCCATCGTCTGCGTGCCCACCGACTACGAGGCCGAGGGGCTGTGGCCCCATCTGCACACCGACCTGTTCTGCGTCGCCAACGAGTCCATGGCCGAGACGCTGCGCCCGCGGCGCGTGCCCGAGGACCGCATCCTCATCACCGGCATCCCCGCCAGCCCCGCCTTCTCGCGAACCTACGACCGCGCTAAGGCCCGCGAGGCCTTCGGACTGCCGCAGGACAAACAGGTGGTGCTGGCGCTCGCCGGGGCGAAGCTCCCCCAACCCTATGTGCACTTCCGTGCCGCCATCGGGGAGATGCTCCCCTTCATGCACGCGATGCCCTCGATGCAGCTGGTGATCGTCGCCGGGGCCGACGAGGACTACGAGCGCGAGCTGCGGCGCCAGGTGGCCGAATACGGCCTGGCCAACGTCACGGTACTCGGCTACGTGAACGCCATGGCCGAGCTCATGGAGGCCGCCGACGTGGTCATCTGCAAGCCGGGAGGCCTCACGGTGACCGAGTGTTTGTGCGCCCATGCGCCCATGATCCTCTTGGGCCGCGCCTACGGCCAGGAGAAGGCCAACGTGCGCATGCTCACCGCCGCCGGAGCCGCTATGGCCGCCACCACGCCTCGCGAGCTCTTGGACACCCTGCGCCACATCAGCGACCACTCCGCGAGCGCCCACGCCATGCTGATGAACGCCTCCATCCTGCGGCGCCCCAACGCCGCCGAGGGCATCGCCCGGGCCACCTTCGCCCTCATCCGGCGCGAGCCGCCGCGGGACGCGAAGCTGCGGGCCAAGCACTTCCTGCACTTCTACTGGGGCAAGAAGCCGGCCCACGTCCGCTAGGACCCCCAACCGCTACCGTCACGATCCGAACCACGAAAGAGAGTTTCATGACCACCTTTGCCGAACTCGGCCTTTCCGACGCCGTCCTTGCCGCCGTCGATCATCTCGGCTACACCGAGCCGACCCCCGTTCAAGCCCAGGCCATCCCGCTCGCCCTCCAAGGCCGCGACATCATCGCCGCCGCCAAGACCGGCACGGGCAAAACGGCCGCCTTCTCGCTGCCGAGCCTGGACATCCTCGCCCGCGCCGAGCGCAAGAAGGCACCGGCCATGCTCGTCATCACCCCCACGCGAGAGCTGGCCATGCAGATTCAGGAAGTCTGCCAAACCATCGCCCGCACCCGCGGCCTGCGCGTCGCCAATGTGGTGGGCGGCGTGAAAATCGAGCCGCAGATCGACCGCCTCGCGCGCGGCGTGGACGTGCTCATCGCCACGCCGGGGCGCCTCATCGACCTCATGAACCAGAAGGCCGTCGACCTCTCGCAGGTTCAAGTGCTCGTGCTGGACGAGGCCGACCGCATGCTCGACATGGGATTTCTCCCCTCGGTTCGCCGTATCGTGGAGGCGACGCCGAAAAGCCGCCAGACGCTTCTGTTCTCGGCCACCATCGACAAGGGCGTCCTCGACCAGGTGGACGCCATGCTGAATGATCCGGCCATTGTGCAGATCGCCGCGAAGGGCGAGACGGCCGACACCGTGGAGCAGTACATCGCGCACGTGCCCCACACCCTGAAGCCCGACCTTCTGGCGGCGCTCCTGAAAGAGCGGGGGCACAAGCGCGTCATCGTCTTCGCCCGCACGCGCCATCGGGCCGACGCCGCCTGCCGCAAGCTGAAGCGGGCCGGCTACCACGCCGAGGCCATCCATTCCGACCGCTCCCAGAACCAGCGCAAACGCGCCCTGGACAACTTCGCCTCCGGCGAGACCGACATCCTCGTGGCCACCGACGTGCTGGCCCGCGGCATCGACGTCGACGAGGTGTCCTATGTGGTGAACTACGACGTGCCCACCCAGGCCGAGGACTACGTGCACCGCATCGGCCGCACGGGCCGCGCCGGGGCCGAGGGCTTCGCGATCACCTTCGTCAGCCCCGAGAACAAAGACGAGCTGGCGGCCATCGAGAAGCTCATCAAGCGCGACATCCCCGAGATCGAGATCGCGGGCTTCAACTTGGAAGAGGCCGCCGAGGCCGCGGCCGAGCGCGCCACGCGGGCCAACGCCCGCCGCGACCCCGAGCTGGCGGCGGCCGCCCGCGAGCTCGCCAAGAAGGAGAAGCGCCGCGCCAAGGAGAAGGAGCGCGCCGAGCAGGCTGCCGCCGAGTCGCGCCAGCGCGGCACGCGCAAGAAGCAGGGCGGCAAGAGCGCCGGCGCCGCGCACAGCTCGAGGAAGAGCGGGACGGGATCTAAGGCGGCTCCGAAATCCAAAGCGCCCAAGGGCGGCAACCGCGCGAAGACGGGTTCCGCGGCGGCAAGCGGCGCGCCGCGTACGTCGAGCGACTTCCGTCCCGGCCGCGCCCATCGCGCTGCCGTCGCCGCCAAGCGCAGCGGCGGCAAGCGCCGCGGCTAGCAAAGCGATCGAAGCACCTCATCGGGAAGATACCCTCCGTTTGCCGTACTCCACATTCAGCGGAGGATTGTTCGGGTATTGTAACCTCAGTATTTCTGGGGAAGGGAATATTGCATGAAGATCGCTGTCGCTTGCGACGGACTTGATATAGCCGTGACCGCTGCAACCTGCTCGAGCTTTGCTTGCTACACCGCGCAAAGCGGCGTCGTCACAGGCTGCAGCAACGTGCCGAACATGGGGATCACCCCACGAGAGAGGGCCTCCATCCTGCAGCAGATGGGCGTCGACGCCCTCATAGCCCGCCAATTCAGCCCCGAAGGCCTCGCGGCTTTGGACGAAGCGGGCATCGAGGCCGTCCTCTCCAACGCCGCCTCCCCGCGCGAGGCGGCGGATCTGTATCTTTACCGCACGCTCATGGGGGAAGAGGGCCTATCGGAAAAGAGCATCAAAGAGGAGCCCTTAGGCGAGCTGGACGACGCCTTCGCCCGCATCGAGCTCAAGCTCGTCGCCCAAAGCGCCTAGCCCCCGCTCGCACTCCCCCAACGAAAAAGGACCCCGAAGGGTCCTTTTCTTGTGCGCTCTTTCGAACGAAACAAACTAGGCAACGGCCTTCTTGGCGACTTCCACCAGGGCGGCGAAGGCGTTCGGATCGTTCACGGCCATATCGGCGAGCACCTTGCGGTCGAGCACGACGCCGGCCTTCTTCAGGCCGTTCATGAACACCGAGTAGGACAGGCCGTTGATGCGGGCCGCGGCGTTGATGCGGGTGATCCACAGGCGACGGATCTCGCGCTTCTTGTTGCGGCGGTCGCGGTACATGTACTGAAGCGAATGCTGCACCTGCTCCTTCGCAGCACGATAGGAACGGGACTTCGCGCCATAGTAGCCCTTCGCACGATTGAGGACGGTACGACGCTTCTTGCGGGCATGGACGGAACGCTTTACACGAGGCATATCTTAATCACTCCTTGAAGACGAATGGGACTAGCGAAGGCCGAGCTGGCGCTCGACGACCTTGGTATCCGCCTTGGCGACCTCGGTCTCGTGGCGGAAGTTGCGCTTGCGCTTGGGGCTCTTCTTGGTGAGGATATGGCTCTTGAACGCCTTGGCGCGCATGAGTTTGCCGGTACCGGTCTTGCGGACGCGCTTGGCCATACCGCGATGGGTCTTCATCTTGGGCATTAGTTGTCCTTTCCTTCGTCGTTCTTGGAATCCTTTTTCTTTTTCGCGGTCGCGGGCAGAGGCGCGATGAGCATGTGCATGTTGCGCCCCTCCATCTTCGGCTGGTTCTCGATGACGGCAACGTCCTTCAGGTCGTCGGCCAATCGTTCGAGAATGGAGAGGCCCTGCTCGGGGTGGGCCATCTCGCGGCCGCGGAACATGATGGTGATCTTCACCTTGTTGCCGGCCTCCAAAAAGCGCAGCACGTGCTTCTTCTTGGTGGTGTAGTCGCCCACGTCGATCTTCGGCCGGAACTTCATCTCCTTGACCTCGATCTTGTTCTGGTTCTTACGAGCCTGCTTGGCCTTGATGGCCTGATCGTACTTGAACTTCCCGTAGTCCATGATGCGGCACACGGGCGGCGTGGCGTTCGGAGCGATCTCCACCAGATCGAGATTCATGTCGTCGGCGATCTGCTGGGCCTGGTGCGTGGGATACACGCCCATCTGGTTCCCGTCGAAATCGATGAGACGGCACTCGCGCGTGGTGATCTCATCGTTGAGCCGGGGCTCTTGAGCAGCTATCGCGCTCACCTCCCTTTCGTGTTCTCACACATAAAAACCCGCCGGGCCAACAAGGCGCACGGCGGGCTTACACGCAAAGTTTCTATCTGCGGGTACCCATCAGCAACCTTGGAAGGCGCCGAACCAGGTGGAGAGCTTTCGCCCTCGCTTGATTGACAGCTTGCCCAGTATAGCGTTGCCGTCGCTCCCGCGCAAGGGAAATTCTAGGAGTTTACATATATGAAGATGGTGCGGACGGTGTCGGCCAAGTTGTCCGAGGCGTTGGCCATGGAGTAGTCGTAGGAGAGCACCGCAGACCAGGCATGGGGCGCACCGTCGATGTCCACCTCGCCGTTAAAGGAGCAGTACTCCTTGGTGGTCGTAGTTCCGTCAGTGTCATAGGAGGTGTATTCTTCCGCATTTTCCGGCAAAACGACCGCGTCATCAGGAATAGAGAGGCCTGCCTCAGCCAAGGTTTTTTCGATAATGCGTTCCTTGAGAACCGCATCCTTAAAGCTAACGGAGCCGTAGCCGAGCGAGCTGGTGGACGTGGAATAGCCCGCCTGAATGATCTTGCCGTCGGCGTCGAGTCCCAAATACACCGTGGGCGTACCCGTACGGCTGTCGGCCGGCTCAGCGGTGAGCGCGACGCGCACCTCGCTCTTGATGGGGTTGCCCTCCTCGTTCACCGCCCGGGGCTCGGCGGCCGTGGCGCCGTGCTGCAGGATGTCGATGGCCTCCTGCTGGGTGTGGCCCAGCAAGCTCACCAGGTCGGGCACCGTCGTCACCTTGGCGGCATCGGCGGAGTCCGTCGCGTCCTCGGAGGCGATGGCGGCGACCTCCTGCTCCGAGGAGAGCGCCTGCTGCACCGCGCTGGAAGAGGCCTCCTTGTACAGCTGAACGCCGAAGTAGACCATGGCGGCCAGAATGAGCACGAGCAGGATGATGACCACGATAAGAATGCGGCGCATACGGCGCGACTTGCGCATGTACTCGGGCAGCTCCGCCTTCTTTCGGGCCTTCTCGTTCATCTCACTCGCGTGCTTGGCATGGCGCCCGCGCGAGGCGCCGTCGCCCTTCTTCGCGCCATGGGCGGCCTTGCTCGCAGGCTTGGTTGGCGCCACGTCGGCCGTCACCACGCCGAGGGACACAGCGTCGGGCACGGGCGAGGCGTCCGCGGCATCGGCGCCGTCGGCGTCCAGCGGACGACCGGCGTAGAAGTCCTCGAAGACCGCTTCATCGGGAAACGACTCGCCGGCGGGCAAGCCCTCGTCGTCGAGTACTTCCCCATCGCCCAAGTCCACCTCTTCGAAGACGCCCTCCTCGTCGACGACGACATCCTCCCCGATGATGGAGCCGTCGCCCTCGTCCACGGGGGACATGGCCGTGGTGAAGCCATCCGCCGACACGGGGTGGAAGGCCTCGGTGAGGCCCATGGCATTGCCGTCGTCGGCGCTAATGCCGGCGTCGCGGTTGCGCTTGCTTCTTCTCACCATGTGCTCGCTGTTCCTCTCGCTTCTCGAAGGCCCACGGGGCTAGTGGGCCAAAAGGTACCAGGCCGCAAAGGCGACAATGCCCAGCACGGCCACGACGATGATGACCTTCTGGGTCGTGGACATCTTGGTCGCTTCCAAGTCATCGAGGGTCGTCTCATGGTAGGAGGCGGCATCGGCGGTCTCTCCCGCACCCTCCTTTTCCACGGCGGCCTCTTCCACAGCCTCCGCTACCGCGTCGTCGGCCTCTTCGGCGGCCGGCTCGTCGACCGGCTCCTCAAGGGGCGCTTCCTCGACCGGCTCCTCGGCGGCCGGCTCTTCTACGACGCCGGCCTGGATGACCACATCGTCGTCATCGTCGGCCGTGACCGTGATATGCGAGAACTCCTTGGAATTCGCCATGGGAGCTTGCATCCTTTCTGTTTGGGGTTGCCCTATTATAGCCGATGGGCCGCGCGGCGCGCATCCGCTGCACCAGTTCTGCATCCGGGCACCACGCGAAGGCGCCGCGCGAGGGGCGCCGCGCAGGCACCCGGAGAACCGTTGCCAGTCGCCGACGCCCGCAGAGCCGTCGCGGCGGCCGCCCCTCAGCACCCTTTAGGCCAGAAGGTCGACGACGTTGAATCCCTCGCCGCTGGCACGGATGACCTCGCCGTTGCCGAAGCAGCACACCGGTCCGGCCCCGGCGATGGCGTCCACCGAGGAGGCCAGCGCGCGCACGTCATCGATGCCGGCTGCGCGCACCTCCTCGCGCACCCGGGCCCGGTCTTCCAAGGTGGCGCCGGAGAAGTATAGGCCGTCCTGGCGACGCAAAAGCTCGCGGGCCTTGGCCGGCGCGTCCAGGGAGGCCACCGTGGAGACCACGTAGCCGTCCATCTCCGATTCCGTGGGGTTAAAGACGCCGGCGAGCCAGTCGCCGGAGGTGCGGAAGCGCTCGACGGTCTCGTCGATGCGCGGGTCGCGGTAGGAGTAGAAGCGGCTCGAGCCCGAGCGCGTCGTCTGGAAGCCGGCCCCGTAGGCGCCGCCCTTCACGCGCACCTCCGTCCACAGAAAATCGTAGGACAGGATGCGCGAGGCCAAAAGCCACGCGCCGCCGTAGGGCTCGCCGAGCAGGCGGCGGTCCCAGCCGCAGGCGGTGTAGGTGACGTCGCTCGCCACGACGAAGGCCTCGTGCCCATCCTCGGGCGCCGGCACCGTGAGCACCGGGGCGCCCGCCATGCCGCCGAAAGGCGAAGACGCCTCCCGGAAGGCAGCGAGCGCCGCCTCGTCGCCCCCGAAGGAGAGCGTGCAGCCGCCGTCGGTGAACAGGCGGCGGGACAGCTCGGCCAGCTTCGCGGAAAGCTCGCAGGCCCGCTCGTCGAAGCTCGCGAGCAGCTCCTTCAAGAAGCGGTAGAAACCGACGCCGGAGAGCGCCTCGCGCACCACCCCGGCCGGCAGGTAGTAGGAGGCGACCCGCGCCATGGCGGCGCTGTGGCCGGCCGAGGCGAAGGCCTGCTCCATGGCGATGCGCCGCTGGCCCAAGATGTCGCGGATGCGCTCGGTGTCGGAGAAATCGGTCTCGCGCAGCACCTCCTCGGCCAGGCGTGCCGCCCAGGGCACCTCCTCGTCAAGGGCGGAGGAGCCCATGACGAACATCGGGCGCAGCCGCTCGCGGTTCTCGGCGTCCTCGTGCACTTCCACGGCGAACCCGAGGTTGCCCAGATGGGCCTGGACGAGGGTGTCCAGCTCGGCCGCCGTGTGGCGGGACGTATCCAACTTGCCGAGCACGCAGGCCAGCACCGTGGCGTAGGGCAGCTCGTCGAAGGCGAGGCCGTCCATGGCGAAGTAGCGGTAGGCGTAGGCGATGCCGCGGCAGGGCAGATGGTGGCGGATGAGGCGCCAGGGGCCGCACTCCCCCACCTCCCACATCGCTTCGGCGGACGCCTCGCCGATATCGGCCCGCGAAAGCTGCGGAAGTTTCGCGAGGGCCTCCGGCGCGTCCGGCGCCTCCTGGGCCTCGCGCAGCGCGCGCACCGCCTCGCGGATGGCCGCGGCCTCGTCCTGAGTGAGCGCCGCGGCCGCCTCGCGCTCGCCGGCTGCCTCGGCCTCCTCGGCGGCCTCGTCGCTTTCCGTGGGCACCACCTCGGCGCAGGCGCGGTGGTCGTTATCCAGGAACAGCTCGCGCAAAAGCGCCTCGAAGTACCCCTCCTCCACCTTCTCGCGCAGGCTGGCGAAGACGTCCTCGAAGCGCAGGTAGGCCGCCGGGTCGTCGTCGGAGTACAGCCATCCGGCCATGGCGGACATGGCCAG
This sequence comes from Adlercreutzia sp. CNCM I-6215, assembly GCF_977072315.1. Lineage (NCBI taxonomy): Bacteria > Bacillati > Actinomycetota > Coriobacteriia > Eggerthellales > Eggerthellaceae > Adlercreutzia > Adlercreutzia sp. CNCM I-6215. The sequence continues at coordinate 69,241 of NZ_CDRVMA010000006.1, forward strand.
CACCACGCCGTCGGGGTAGCCGAAGTTGCGCTCGCGCATGACGAACTCGGCGTGGGAGAGGGCCGCCCGCACCAGCTCGCGGTCGAGCCCGCCCTCGGCGAGGCGCCGGGCCTCGGCTTCCACGATGGCGCGCAGCGCATCGGCGGCGCCGGGCCGGGCGCCGCGCAGGGACACCACGGCGAAGGGCTGGGCCACGGAGTCGGCCACATACCCGATGGCGTCGTCGGCGATGCCCGCGTCGAGCAGCGCCCGCTTCAGGGGCGACTCGTTGGCCCCCATGATGGCGTCCATCAGGATGTCGGCGGCCACAATGCGCTCGCGCTCGGCGGCACGCCCGATGACGAATCCCACGGCAGCGCAGGCGTTCTCCGGTGCGGTGGCCATGGGCACGACAACTGGCTCGGGAGCCACGGGAGCCTGCAGCCCGAGCGGATTGATGTCCAGCGGCCCGCGCTCTTTCGCGGCCAGCGGCGCCAAATAGCGCTCGTCTAGAAAGCCGAGGAAGCGGTCGGCATCCAGGTTGCCGTATAGGATGATGTAGGCGTTGTCGGGACGGTAGTGGCGCCGATGGTTCTCGAGAAAGCCCTCGTAGGTGAGCGTTGGGATTGCCGCCGGCGTGCCGCCAGACTCGAAACGGTAGGTCGTGTCCGGGAACAGCGCCGCCGACAGCCCGTCGTAGAGCACGGAATCGGGCTCGGAGAGCGCGCCTTTCATCTCGTTGTACACTACGCCGTTCACCACAAGGCGCTCGCCTTCTCCCTCCCCTTCCAGCTCGCGGTGCCAGCCCTCCTGCTGGAAGATGACGGGGCGCCGGTAGATATCGGGGTGGAAGACCGCGTCCAGGTAGACGTCCATGAGGTTGACGAGATCCTGCTCGTTGGTGGACGCCACGGGGTACATGGTCTTGTCCGGGAAGGTCATGGCGTTTAAGAACGTCTGCATGGAGGTCTTCAGCAAATTGACGAAGGGCTCCTTCACCGGGAACTTCTCCGATCCGCACAGCACCGAGTGCTCCAAAATGTGGAACACGCCGGTGTCGTCGTCGGCCGGGGTCTTGAAGGTGATGGAGAAGGCCTTGTTGGCGTCGTCGTTCTCGATGAACATGAGGCGGGCGCCGGAGGCGGCGTGATGCATGAGGTGCACCGTACCCTCCACCTCACTTATCGGCTCGCTTTTCACGGCGGTAAAGCCGTGGGAGGCGGCCACCTGTTCCAAATCGGTCATGGTCTGTCTTCCTTTCGAAGGGTTCCTGCGAAGGGCCCCGCGACCGGCCCTGGCGGCCCGGCGCGGAGCAACGGAGTGTTCGTGAGTATTCTACCCGTCCGCGCGTCGCCGTTTCCAACCAATATGGTGTCGTTATGATTTCTCCGCGACGGGGGAATTTTCGCTATAATCAGCCCCGAACTATCTAGACGAGACGAGACAGATACGGAGTATCCCATGCTCGAACTTAAGAACCTGGTGTTCGAGGTGCCGGCCGACGACGGGGGCACCAAGCGCATCATCGACGATCTCTCCCTGACCATTCCCGACGACCGCTTCACGGTCATCACCGGACCCAACGGCGGCGGCAAGTCCACGCTCGCCAAGCTCATCATGGGCATCGAGGAGCCCACGAGCGGCCAGATCCTCTTCAACGGCGAGGACATCACGGACAAATCCATCACCGAGCGCGCCCGCCTCGGCATCGGCTACGGCTTCCAGCAGCCGGCCCGCTTCCGCGGCATGAAGGTGAAGAAGTTGCTCGACATCGCCGCCGGCAAGAAGCTGCCCATGCTCGCCTGCAACGAGTACCTCTCGAAGGTGGGCCTGTGCTCGGCGAGCTACCTCACCCGCGAGGTGGACAAGTCGCTGTCGGGCGGCGAGGTGAAGCGCATCGAGATCGCCACCATTTTGGCCCGCGACCCGAAGCTGGCCATCTACGACGAGCCCGAGGCCGGCATCGATTTGTGGAGCTTCGACAGGCTCACCGAGACGTTCCGCGACATCCACGAGGCCCGCGACGGGCGCTCCATCGTCATCATCTCGCACCAGGAGCGCATCATTTCCCTGGCCGACGAGATCGTGCTTCTGCGCGACGGCCAGGTGGCCGAGGTGGGGACGCCGGCCGAGCTCATGCCGCGGCTCGGGTTCGCGGCCCGCAGCCTAGATGACCACGGCTGCCCGCTTTCCACCCCCACCGAGCTGCACCTGACCGAGATCCCCACCACTTGCTAAACGTCACCAGTGCGGGCGGACTGCCGGGTATTCCGATTCGCTCAGACAGTCCTCGATGGTATCGAAGGCGACGGGGCTGCTTTCTCCCCACTGTATACCGCCTTCGACACCATCTGCGGAACTCGCTCGGTCGAAACACCCGCCATCCCGCCCGCCGCACGTCTTTTCTAGTTGCAAAAGGAGGCAACTATGACCGTTGATCTTTCCCCCATCGACGAGAACCTGCTCGCCGAGATCGCCAATATGCACGGCATGCCGAAGGGCGCCTTCAACGTGCGCAAGGACGGCGAACTGGTCGAGCGCCATTCCTCGGCCTACATCGACATTTCCACCAAGACCGACAACCCCGGCATCGACATCCGCATCGCGGACGGCACCAAGGGCGAGACGGTGTACATCCCCGTCATCGTGACGAAGTCGGGCCTGAAGGACGTCGTGTACAACACCTTCTACGTGGGCGAGAACTGCGACATCACCATCATCGCCGGATGCGGCATCCACAACGATTCCCACGACGCCTCCGAGCACGACGGCATCCACAGCTTCTATCTGGGGAAGAACAGCCGCGTACGCTACGTGGAGAAGCACTACGGCGAGGGCGATGGCTCAGGCGAGCGCATCCTGAACCCCACCACCAACGTGTACATGGAGGAGGGCTCCTCCTGCGAGATGGAGATGGTACAGCTGCGCGGCGTCACCTCCACCGTGCGCGACACCAACGCCGAGCTGGGCGCGGACGCCAAGCTCGTACTCACCGAGAAGCTGCTCACCCACGGCAACCAGACCGCCATTTCCAACATGAAGGTGGAGCTGAAGGGCGAGGGCTCTTCCGTGCAGGTGATCTCCCGCTCGGTGGCCCAGGACGACTCCGTGCAGGTGTTCAACCCGCTCGTCATCGGCGAGTGCGCCTGCCGCGGGCACGTGCAGTGCGACGCCATCATCATGGGCAACGCCAAGGTGAAGGCCATCCCCGGCATCGAGGCCGCCAGCGAGGACGCCATGCTCGTGCACGAGGCCGCCATCGGCAAGATCGCCGGCGACCAGATCGTGAAGCTCATGACGCTGGGCCTCACCGAGGAAGAGGCCGAAGCCGAGATCCTGGACGACTTCCTGAGCTAGGCGCTGGCGCACCGCCGCACCCGCATCACCATCGAACGAGGGCGGTTCCCGAAGGAGCCGCCCTCTTCTTTTTGCAAACCGCAGCCCGAGGCGGGTTTTTGCCACTGCGAGCATCGTGCTACGACATTTTCGGCCCTCGGGCTGCGGGTGAAACGACAAAAAGAGCCCTCGGGCTGCGGATTCAGCGCTTCAACCCGCAGCCCGAGGGCCACTTTTGTCATTCGTCCGTACAGCTGAGGCTCATCTTCCCGAAAGCGGGACTCAGTGCATTGAAGGAAAGGACACTATTCGGCCGCGTCCTCGTCGCCGGAACTGCCGGAGTCGCCTGCATCGCCGGAGTCCTCGCTACCAGAATCGTCGCCGCTACCGGTATCGCCGGACTCATCGGAGCCGTCCGACGAGTCGCCGGAACCGGTGTCTTCGGAGCCCGTGTCTCCCGAGTCGCCGGTGTCGGCATCACCGCTGTCGGAATCGCCCACGTCCTCGCTATCGGAACCCGTGGCGGCGTCGGCGGCGGAGGCGGTCAGATCGCTGACGACGGTGAGATCGCCCAGGGCCACGGTGGTGCCGAGCCACTTGCGCTCAATGACGTTGATGGTGCCGTCGCTCACCAGGCGCGCGAGCACGTCGCCGGCGGCCGTCTGCAAATCGACGTTCTCGTTCGAGACGCCCATGCAGTAGCCGGTCGGCGACATGAGCATGGCGACGATGGACACGTCGAGCCCCTGGCCATGGGCCGCGTACAGGCCGATGACAGCGTCGGCGGCCACGTACTGCACGCTTCCGGCCTCAAGCGCCTCAAAGGCCTCCTTCAGGCTGTCGGTGGGCGTGAGGCTGGACTCGCCGAACCCGTTGGAGACGGCCCAGGCGCTCTTCGAGGAAACTTGGGCGGCGAAGGTGGCACCGGAATCCTGGGTGGGAGTGCCCGCGTCGGGGCTCAGCGCGAACAGGGCGATGCCCGTGGGCAGGTAGGAGGCCGAGCGCCAGAAATCGCCGTCGCTCGCGGAGTCGTCGATGCCGAGCACCACGTCCACCGTGCCGTTGGCGAGTGCCCCGGCCGGGTCGCTGCCCACATCCACCACCGACAGCTTCAGCCCCAGCTCGTCGGCGAGAGCCGCGGCGATGTCCACGTCGATTCCGATGATCTTGCCGCTGCCCATACCGGCCAGAGGCGGGTTCTCGGTGTTGACGCCCACGCGCAGGGTGCCCTCCTCGCCGATGACCGGGGGCGCCACCTCGGCGGACTTCAGCTCCGGCTGGTAGGTGCCCGATCCAGTGCATCCGGCCAGGCCGAACAGGCCGACCGCGAGCAGCGCCGCAAAGGCAACCGCAACGAACGAACGCTTTCTCACATCATCCTCCGTCTAATTCAATCGGTACGTTGCCTCTTTCGACTGACCTAGTCTTTGACCCCACACTCGCGCACCGGGGCGTTCGCTTGCGCTAGTAGCCCTCTCGCCCGTCGCGGCGTCCGTGCCGCGAAAATGTCAGCGGGCGGTGCGACTTACCTCTAGGATACGCCATGCTCACGGCGGGCAATGCCCGCGCGCTTACGTGGATCCTTTCGACCGCATCTGCCATGGACTTGGAAAGACGTCGCGCCTTTCCGCAACTACAGACCCGAAAGAAGCATCGCTAAGTGTAGCAGAAGTGGGCTTAGACGGGGCAAAGCCCCGCAGAACCTCCGAAGTGCGAAAGCCGTGCGGTTGGCGCGGGGCGCGGGATGGGACGCGAACGCGGTCGGCGCGGGGAGCGAAACGGGACATTCCTGCGTCATTGCCACGGTCGTGCGCGCGTAGACTGCCCCTATGAAGCCGATGAAAGGACAGATGGCGCTCTTCGATGAGCGAAAACCGGCGAAGAGCCGTCGGGAGGGCGCGGCCGCGAAACACGCCGCTCCCTCCCGCCGCCTGCGCGCGGACTGGCGCGCCGTACGCGATTTCGCCGCGGACATGGTGACCGAGACGCTCTACCCCACCCGCTGCGCGGTGTGCGATAAGCCCGGCGCGGTGCTGTGCGGTTCCTGCGCCGCGGCGCTCCCCTACATCGACGCGCTGACGGCCTGCCCGCGCTGCGGCGCGCCCTTCGGCGTCGTGCAGTGCTCGGAGTGCACGTCCGTGCTGATGGAGCCCTTCGGCTACAAGGAGCCGCCCTACGACGAGATGGCGAGCGCCCTCGTGCTTACCGAGGCCGTCCGCCGCATCGTAACGGTGTACAAGGACCAGAACGAGCACGGCCTGGCACGGCCCATGGCCCAGATCATGGCCCGCTACCTGCCGCCCCGCTGGATGGGCGCAGCGCCGGTCGTCACCTTCGTGCCCGCCACGGCCGCCGCCCGGCGCCGGCGCGGCTTCGACCACGCCGAGCATCTGGCCCGCGAGCTGTCGTTCATCGCCGGGCTTGACTTCGCCCCTCTGCTCGTGGCCGCCCGCAGCCGCGACCAGCGGAAGCTGGGACGGACGGGGCGCATCGGGAACATGAGGCATTCGCTCACCGCGCTGGCCGGCGCCAGCATGCCCGGCGCCGTCATCGTCGTGGACGACGTGTGCACCACCGGCGCCACCCTGTTCGCCGCCACCGAGGCCCTGCGCGCCGCCGGCGCCAAGATCGTCTGGTGCCTCACATTCGCGCGAACCTAGGGCACAGCCTTTCGCCCCGAGGATGCGCGAGACGCATCCTCGGGGCGGGGAGCTGGCCGACCCCGCCCGTTTCGCTACCTTAGGCAACGGGAGAAAGGCAGGCAAATGGACCTTTGCGATTGGGTTCGTTTTGCGGCTTGCTTGCTGAACCTGATGGCTCGAATCCGCGAGTACGCGGATTCGAGCCGAAAGGCAAGGCGGGCACGTCATGCAAGACGGCCCAAATAACAAACGGTTCAGGGGAGATTTCACTGGCCAGTGGCTCCCCTCGAGCCTGCCTTATATTCTAGCAAGCATCGCTAGAAAATGAAAGGAGCTATTTCGAGGAGAGACGGACGCCCTCGGCCTCGGAGAACTCGGCGACGTCCACCGAGATGGAATGGCGGATGGGCTTCCACGCCGCTTTTTTCACCAGAGCGATGAGCGCGATAGGAATGTAGGTGAGCATGAAGAAGGGGAAGGTAAACATGTAGCGGATCTTCTTCGCTGTGGTGGTGCGGATGGAGTCCCATTCCACGAAGGTGGTGAGCACGCCGAAGACGAACATGAACACGATGTAGTTGCACAGGCAGAACACGACCGAGGTCACCGAGCTCGCGATGGCCACACCCGTGGACATGACGCCCGTAGCCGCCAGCACGATGATGATGGTGTTGAACAGAATGGAGATGATGGAGAGCAGCATGCCCGGAGCGATGGTCATGAGCATGTCGTAGCAGGCGAAGCGGTAACCGCGCGGGTTGGTCAGCGTGCCTTTCACCAGGCCGCCCGCGTAATGGGCGAACACCTGGTAGAAGCCCTTGGCCCAGCGGAAGCGCTGGTTCCACGAATCGCGGAAGGTGATGGGCTGCTCGTCGTAGAGCACCGCCGTCGGGCAGTAGGAGATGCGCACGCCGTCGATGATGGAGGCGGCGGAAAACTCGATGTCCTCGGTGAGCAGGTGCCACTTCCAGCCGCCGGCGGCCTTCAGGATATCGGCGGCGATGAAGAAGCCCGTGCCCGACACGGCGCAGGAGGTGTTCAGCGTGAGGCGCGCCTGGTTCAAGAACTTCGCCTCGCGCAGGAACCATACGCCGTAGCCGGCCGAGATCCAGTTGCTGCCGAAGTTCTTGGAGTTGCGGTAGGAGGTGGAGGCCTTCGCACCGTTATCGAAGGTGGCGTTCATCTCGCGGAAGTAGTTCACGTCGAGCACGTTGTCGGCGTCGAAGACGAAGAACGCCTCGTAATCGCGGTCGGCGTACTGCTCCCAGATGGCCTTCAGGCCGTAGTCGAGCGCATAGCCCTTCCCCACCAGCTTGTCGTTGCTGCGGGGGAACACGATGGCGCCGGCCTCGCGGGCCACGTCGGCCGTGTTGTCGGTGCAGTTGTCGGCGATGACGAAGATGTCGATGAGCCCGGCGGGATAGTTCTGCACCTTGATGGAGTGGATGAGGTCGGCGATGACCGTCTCCTCGTTGCGCGCCGCCACCATGACCGCGTAGCGGTGGTTGGCGCGCGCCACCTTCTTCGGCGCCCGGCGCGTCAGCACCACGAGCACGTAGAAGAGCTGGTAGGTATAGCAAATAGTGAAGGTAAGAAACACGCAGAAATTGAAGATGTCGACGAAGGACAACGCCGACACTTGCGATGCTACGGTATCGAACACCTTGAGGCTCCTAGGACATGACATGCGCCCGCACGGTCAGTGGCGTGGGCGCGGCTGCACAAACGGCTGAAAGTATAGCCCTTTCGAGCCAAGTTGGCAGCGCCAGTTGGGCCATGACGGCCGAAATGGGGGCAATCGAGGCCAAAGTGTTCCTTTTCGCCGCATTTGCGCCACATCCCCTCCATACCTGTAAGGGAAGCGTAAGGTTTGGTGGAGGGGCGGGAGGCCGGGATCGGCGGAGGGGCACGTGCTCAAGCAATGGCTCGCTCGGCGGAACAGCCCACTGGGCTGTTCCGTTCGCTGCGCAACCTGCGCGCGAGCCCCTCCGCCGCTCCCGGCCTCCCGCGTGCATCCCGTCAGCATTTCATTGCTTGCGCACGTGCCCCTCTGCCGACCCGCGGCCGGACAGTTTAGGAAGCTTCTAGAAATTCCAAGAGTTCATATAGGCGATCTGCTCCTCGGTGAGGGTGTCGATCTCGATGCCGAGCGTCTCCAGCTTCACGCGAGCCACGTCGTCGTCAATGGCGGCGGGCACGTCGTAGACCTTGTCCTCAAGCTCGGAGGCATGCTTGAACAGGTACTCGGCGGCCAGGGCCTGGTTGGCGAAGCTCATGTCCATAACCGAGGCCGGGTGCCCCTCGGCGCAGGCGAGGTTCACAAGGCGCCCCTCGGCGAGCACGGTGATGGTGCGCCCGTCGGGCAGCGTGTACTCCTCCACCAGCGGCTTCAGCTCCTCCACCTTCACGGCGTTCGCGCGCAGCCATTTCATGTTGATCTCGGAGTCGAAATGGCCGGAGTTGCAGATGATGGCGCCGTCCTTCATGTTCTTGAAGGCCGGCTCGTCGATGACGTTGCAGTCGCCGGTGACGGTGACCCACACGTCGGCGAAGCGGGCGGCGTCCTCGGCCTTCATCACGCGGTAGCCCTCCATGTGGGCCTCAAGCGCCTTCAGGGGGTCGACCTCGCAGACGATGACGTCCATGCCCATGCCCTTCGCGCGCTGGGCCAGACCACTCCCGCAGTAGCCATAACCGGACACTACCATGGTGCGGCCGCACAGAAGGCGGTTCGTGGCGCGCACGATGCCGTCCAAGGTGGACTGGCCCGTGCCGTAGTGGTTGTCGAAGCAGTGCTTGGTGTTGGCGTCGTTGATGTTGAAGACCGGGTAGCGCAGCGCGCCGTCCTTCGCCATGGCCATAAGGCGCACCACACCGGTGGTGGTCTCCTCGGTGCCGCCGATCACGCCTTCCAGCTTCTCGGGGAACTTCGTGTGCAGGGCGGTGTCCAGATCGGCGCCGTCGTCCATGATGATCTGCGGGTTGGTGGCCACCACCTCGGCAATGTGGCGCTCATAGGTTTCCGCGTCCTCGCCGGCGATGGCATACACGCGCACGCCGTAGTCGCGCACGAGCGAGGCAGCGGTGTCGTCCTGGGTGGACAGCGGATTGGAGGCACAGAGCGTCACCTCCGCGCCCGAAGCCACGAGCGTGCGCATGAGGTTCGCCGTCTCGGTGGTCACGTGCATGCAGGCGCCGATGCGCACGCCCTCGAGCGGGCGCTCCTCGGCGAAGCGCTCGCGGATGCGGGCGAGCACCGGCATATCGCGGTCGGCCCACAGAATGCGCTTCTGCCCCTCGTCGGCCAGGTTGATGTCCAAAATATCGCAGGCTTGGCTCACGGATTGCTTCCTTTCGTAACGTTCGTCTCTCCGGGTCGGATGACGCCCGGGGAATGTGCACGGGCAACAGAGTAGCACAGCACCCGTGCCCGCACGGCGCTGTTTCGGGAACCTCCCCACAGGTTGGACAATCGGCGGCCCATTCTCGCCGAGACACGGCCGCTTCGGGTATCATGGTCGCGCAGGATTCGCAGCGTCCGCGTGGCTTTTACGCCGGCGTGGCGCCTCTTCGAGAAAGGACTCCCCCATGATCGTCACCACCACCCCCACCGTGGAGGGCTACCGCATCACCGGCTACTATGGCATCGTGTTCGGCGAAGTCATCACGGGCATCAACTTTTTGAAAGACTTCGGCGCCGGCATCCGCAACCTCGTGGGCGGAAGGTCCGCCGGCTACGAGGAGGAGCTGATGGTGGCCCGTACCCAGGCCTTGGAGGAGCTGCAGCAGCGCGCCGCGGCCCTGGGCGCCCACGCCATCGTTGGAGTGGACATGGACTACGAGGTGCTCGGCCAGGGCAACATGCTCATGGTCACCGCCTCCGGCACCGCCGTCACCGTGGAAGCGGCGTAGCGGGCCGATACGCTCGCCCCGGTCGGCGAAGGGGTCGTTTTCTGCACGAGATTTACCGTTATGAGCGTCTAAGAAGGCTTACCTCCCCTTTTGATACACGTCTTACGCTAATTTCGTCTTCTATTTCCGCATTCAGACGCTCATAAACGGCGATCTCGTGCAGAAATGGGCACGTTCGTCGCCTCATCGAGCGACTTCGAGTGACAGAAGGCGATAGATCCCGTCGTCGCCGGGCACGGTGGCGGCGGGGCGATCGGGCGTGCTGCCCTCGTCGGGCGACAGCGGGCGCTCGCCGCGGACGATCGGCTCGGAGAACCCCGCCTCCGCCAGCCAGCCGAGAAGCTCCTCGACGGCCGACGCCGCCTGCACGGCGTTCGGAAGGGCGCGAGCCGCCGCGACAACGGCCGCGCGATTGGCATCCGCTACGAAATCGGCATCGCCCGCGCGCCCCTTTCCGTTCGGCTCCGCCACGGGAACCTCGGCCAGCAGCACGCCGCCGGGCGCCAGCACGCGACCGCACTCCCTAAGCGCCCGGGCCGGAGAGGCGAACAGTGAAAGGGAGCTGTTCAAATAGACGAAGTCCGCCCAGCCCTCCTCAAGGCCCGCCGCGGCCAAATCTTCAGGGAAGCCAACGCGAAACGCCATGTTGCACCGGGAGAGGCCGCTGCGCTCAAGAGCCCTGGGCACGCCCGCCCGAGCCGCCTCCACAAAGGCCTCGTTCCAGTCGACCCCGACGACGAAGCCGCCCTCCCCCACCTGCTCGCTCAGCTTGTAGGTGCCCTTGCCGCGGCGGCATCCCACGTTCACGATGCGCGCGCCAACCAGCGACCGCTCCGGCAGCTCCATATGGCAGCGCGCCTCAAACCCGCCATCGCAGGCAAGTTCGGCGTAGTATTGCTGCAGTTCATCGCTTTCCACGGCCATTCTCCTTTTTAAACCTCTTCGCGTGACCATCAGAGAAACCGTTTTATCCCAGCAGCGCCAGGCGTTTGCCGAGCTCCTGATCCTCCAGCTCAATGACGAGCCGCAGAAGGGCCGTGCCGTCGCGATGCTCCACGTCGCCCGCGAAGGCGGCGATGGCGTCGTAGTAGCGACGGGCGCTCTCGCGGTCGGCCTTGAAGGCGATGGGCGGGAAACCCGCTTCCATGAGCATGAGGTTGAGAAGGGCGCGGCCCGTGCGGCCGTTGCCGTCGCCGAAGGGATGGATGTCCTCGAACACCAGGTGGAACAGCGCCGCCGTCGCCACGCCCGGGTGCGCCAAAGACGATGCGAGCAGCGCGCCCATCAATTCCGGCACGCGGGCGGGAGGGGGCGGATACATAGAAGACGAGGTGACGTAGCGCATGTCCCAGCGGTACTCCCCCGGATCGGCCTCTTCCAAGTGGGCGGCAATGAGGCGGTGCACGTCGAAGACGATCTCTTCGGAAAGGGGCGCGCCATCCGCCGCGAGCTTGCGCACCCGGGTGAAAGCGGCATCGGCGTCCATCACCTCCAAATGGTCGTGCAGCGGCTTGCCGGGAATGGTGAGGTCGCGCTCAAGCACCATGGCCGTCTCGGCGAGGGTGAGGCCGTTGCCCTCCAGCGCCGTCGTCGCGTGGGCGAACTCCACGCGAAACGCCTCGGAGGCGCTCCCCGCCTCGCGGGCCGCATCGAAGCCGTGCCGCGAGAGCTCGTCGCGCTTCCGCGCCAGGCGCTCAAGATCGGCGTCGAGCGCGGCATCGTAGGTCGGCTCGACCTCGAAGCGGCGAAGATTGTCCTGATGCCGGGAGAGAAATGCCAACTGCTCGTCGGTCACGCCGTACATCTTCTCGTAGCCGGAGGCGTACTCCAACTCCCCTATCTCGTAGCGCGCGCCCAACCGTCCCCCTACTCCGCGTGCTTGAGGGCCTGGTCGAGCTTTTGGCTGATGACCTTGGTGACGCCGTCGCCCTGCATGGAGACGCCGAACAGCACGTCAGCCATCTCCATGGTGCGGCGCTGGTGGGTGATCATGATGAGCTGGGTCTCGTCGCGCAGGCTGTCGATATAGGCCGCCAAACGGCGCAGATTCGTGTCGTCGAGTGCCGCCTCCACCTCGTCCAAGATGTAGAACGGCGTGGATCGGATGCGGTAGACCGCGAACAAGAGCGCCAGCGCCGTGAGCGACTTCTCGCCGCCGGATAAGAGCATCATCTTCGCGATGCGCTTGCCCTTGGGCTGGGCGTTCACCTCCACGCCGGTGTTCTCCACGTCGTCCGGATCCACCAGCGACAAATTTGCGCTGCCACCGGGGAACAGGATGGAGAAGATCTCCTGGAAGTTGCGATCCACCGCCTCGTAGGTGCGCACGAAGTCCTCCTTCATGCGCGCGTCGATGACGCGGTTGATCTTCGCAAGCGAGCGCCGGGCGCGATCGAGGTCCTCCAGCTGAGCGGCCAGATAGTCGTAGCGCACCTTCAGCGCATCGTACTCCTCGGCGGCATCCGGGTTGATGGTGCCGAGGTTGGCGATGCGACGGTTGATCTTGAACAGGGCGTCCTCCACCTCGGGACGGTTCTCCAGGGGCGGCACGGAAAGCGCCGTCTCCAGGGGCACGGACAGGTCGGTCGCGATGTGGTTCACCGCCGCCTCCACCTGAAGCTCGAGCCGCCCCTTCTGCACGCGAGCCTCGCTCAACCGCTCGCTTACGCCATCGAAGAGGGCGTGGGCCTCATGGGCCCGGCCGCGGGCCTCGGTGACGGAGGAATGCAGGCCGGTGGAGGAGTCCTCGGCGGCCGTGGCCTGCTCCTCCAGCTGACGCGTCCACTTCTGGGCCGAGGCGGTCAGCTCGTCGATGAGGGCGAGCACCGGCTCGATGCGGGCGGCGGAGACCGTCTTCGCGCGCAGGGCCACGCGGGCCTCCTCGCTCGCAGCGGCAAGGGTCTCCAAGTCGCGGACGCGGGCATCGCGGACGCGCTCGGCGTAGGTGGTGCGCTCGGAGAGCGTGGCCTGCGCCAGCTTCGCCTCGGCGAGGCTGTCGGAGACGCGATGGGCCTCGCGGCGCAGAGGCGCCAGCTCCTCGCTTAAGGCCTCCTGCTTCTTCTTGCCCGCATCCAGCGCCGCGTCAAGCTCCTTCACCCGGGCCTCGAAGGACTCCACGTTGGGACGGGCCGACGCCACGGCGGCCTCGGCCTCGGCGCGCTGGCGCTCGACGGATTCCAGCTCGCGGCGGCAGGAGGCCAGCTTCTCGGCGGCGGCGCTCGCGGTGTTGCGGGCCGCCTCGGCACGGCCGCGCAGGTTGGCCAGGGCCTGGGAAAGCTCAAGGGACGTGGCTTGGGCCTGGCGCAGGGCCTCCTCGGCCAAGCGGTGGGCCTCCTCGGCCTTGGCCTGGGCCGCCGCCGCGCCGGAAAGCTGCGCCCGCAGCTCCTCCAAGTGGCGCACGCGGGCGAGCACGCCGGCGCCCTCGTCAACCACGGCACCTCCCACGCTCACCTTGCCGGAGGGCCATACAATGGCACCATCCGGAGTGGCGAAGCGCAGGGCCGCGTCGTCCCGTCCGTGGGCGGAAAGCGCCGCCTCCAGGGTCGGGCACACCACCACATCGCCCAGGAGCGCCTCTACGGCGCCCCGGGCCTCTTCCGGGAAGAGGAGCTCGTCCACAAGGGGGACTCCCTCGGCCCCGCCGAAGCGCTCGCGCCGAACACGGGCCGCGCCGCGGATGCGGGAGGGACTGGCGTCGTCGCGAATGAGGAAGGACGCCTCGCCCGCGGCACCGGCGGCGGCGAGCTGGCCGGCGATGAGCTCTACCGCGCCCGCGTCTTCCACGAGCAGCGTGGCCACGTCCCCGCCCAGAAGCGATTCCACCAAAGGCTCGAAGCCGGCCGAGGCCTGGATGACGTGGGAGAGCGGCTCGCAGAGCCCCAGCACCTCGTCGACGTGCTCCACGAGCCACGCCCGGGCCTCGCCGGCGGAAAGCGCGCTTGAGCGCTCCATCTCCTCCAAGGTGGCGATCTCCACCGAAAGCGCGCGGTGGGCGTCGCGAGCCTCGTCCATGGCGGCGCGGGCCGCGTCGCGGGACTGCACGGCGGTGCCCACGGCGGCGCGGGCCGCCGCCTCGTCCGCCACCAGCGCGGAAAGCTCGCCATCGGCCTCGGCGGCCCCGGCCGCCGCGCGCTCGGCCTCCTCCTGGGCGCGCGCGAGCTCGAGCGCCAGCTCGGCGGCGCGCCCCTCCACCACCTGCACGTGGGCAAGCCCGTGGGAGAGCGCCTCGGTGTTCTCGGCATGACGGCGGCGCGCCGTCTCGCGCTCGGCGGTCATCTTCTCGGTGTCCTTGGAAAGGGCGGAAAGCTCACGCTCCAGCGAGCCGCGGCGCACTCCCAAATCGCGGTACACCGCATCCAGATCCGACACCTTCTTCTTAGCCGCGTCCAGCTCGGCGGCCGCCTCCTCGTACTGGGCCGTCGCGCGCGCGAGTTCGGATGCCGCCTCGTCGGCCTTCACGGCATTGGCTTCGATGGAAAGCTCCAGCTCGCCGGCCCGGGCCGTGGCGGCCCGACGCCGCTCGCGCAGCATCATGGCCGCGGAGTCGAAGCGCTCGACGACCGTCGCCGCCGCGCGATGGCGCCGCGACAGGTCGCCGGCGTCCAGCGTCTGCTGGCGGATGCGCTCCTGCAGCGCCTCTACAGCGGCCTCGGCCTCCTGGATGGCGCCCCTTCGCTCCTCCAGCTCGGCGGCAAGCGCCGCCTCCCGCGCCTTGGCCGCATCCCACTCCTTCTGCAGCCCGCGCAAATCGTCCACGGCGATGGTGAGGCTCATCTCGGCCTGCTGGGCCGCGAGCTCCTGGTAGGTGCGCGCCTTCTTGGCCTTGCGCTCGAGCGGCCCCAGCTGCCGGGCCACCTCCCCCACCACGTCGCGGGCGCGCAAAAGGTGCTGGTCCATGTTCGCCAGCTTCCGCTCGCTTTTCGCCTTGCGCTGCTTGTGTTTGAGAACGCCGGCGGCCTCCTCGATGAGCGCGCGGCGATCCTCCGGCTTGCTCTGCAGGATGGAGTCGAGCGAGCCCTGGGAGATGATGGAATGGGTGCCGGTGCCCAGGCCCGAATCGTGCAGGATGTCCAGCACGTCCATGCGCCGGGCCACGGTGCCGTTGATGAGGTACTCGCTCTCGCCGTTGCGGTACATGCGCCGGGTGATGGCCACCTCGTCGAAATCCACCGGCAGCGTGCCGTCGGAATTGTCGAGCACGAGATCGACCTCGGCGAGACCGGAGGCCTTGCGCGCCGAGGAGCCGGCGAAGATGACGTCCTCCATGGCCTGGCCGCGCAGGTTCTTGGCGTTGCGCTCGCCGAGCACCCACAGAACAGCGTCCGAGATGTTCGACTTGCCCGACCCATTGGGACCCACCACGGCGGTGATGCCCGGCTCCAGCGTGAGCGCGCTGCGGTCGGCGAAGGATTTGAAGCCCTTGAGAACGAGAGATTTCAGATACATGGGCGCCTAATCCTGCTTCTTCTTGGCGGCGGCGCGCTCGGCCCTCGCGGCGGCCTTCGCGGCGGCCGCAGCCTCGCGCTCGGCGACCCGCGCCGCCTTCGTGGCGGCCTTCTCCTCGGCGCGCGCCGCCTTCTCGGCCGCTTTCTCGGCGGCCTGCTCCTCGGTCATGCCGATGCCGAAGAACTCGGAGAGGCGCGCGAGCGTGGATTTCGCCGCCTGGCTCTCGGCCTCTTTCTTCGTGCGGCCGACGCCCTGCGCGAGCCCCTTGTCGCCGGCGTACACCTGGGCGACGAAGGTGCGGTCGTGGGGCGGCCCTTGGGTCTCCACCAACCGATAGGTGGGCGTGATGCCGCCCTCCTGCAGCTTCTCCTGCAGGGCGCTCTTGGGATTCTCCGGCTCGCGGGCGAGATCCAGCGACATCTTGGGCATGAGCGTGCGATCGACGAAGACCCACGCCGCATCGATGCCGCCGTCGAGGAACAGCGCCGCCACCACGGCCTCGTAGACGTTCTCGAGCGCCGAGTGCAGCCCGCGCCGGCCCGTGCCGGTCTCCGATGAGCCGAACACGATGACGTCGGCGAACCCGAGTTTCTCGGCCACCTCCGACAGGCTCGCGCCGGAGACGAGGGCCACCTTGATGCGCGTGAGGCCGCCCTCGTCCAGTTCGGGGAACTGATGGAAGGCGGCGTTGGCCACCAAGGCCCCCAGAATGGAATCGCCGAGGAACTCCAGGCGCTCGTAGGAGAACTTCACGGCCCGACCCTCGGTGGCGGAAGGATGAGTGATGGCCGAGAGCAGGTACTGGGTGTTCTCGAAGGTGCGGCCCACAATCTTCTGGGCGTGCTCGAGCTTGGTCTGCTGTTCTGCGGTGAGGCTCATCGGGCATCCGAGACGGCGGCCTCCCCCTTCTCCTCGGCACCAACGGTCGCGGAAGCCGACGCAGGCGCGGCGGCCACGCGCTCGGCGATGACCTCGGGCACATGGGCGCGCACCGTGGCGGCGGCCACGGCGATGCCGTTCTTCACGGCCGTCTCGTTGGAGGAGCCGTGCCCCACGATGACGGCGCCCTTGACGCCGAGCAGCGGCGTGCCGCCGTAGGTGTCCGGCGACATCTTCTCTTTAAGCGCGCCGAGCGGGCCCTTCACGAGCAGCGCCCCCACTTTGGAAAGCGCCGTGGACATGAGCGCGGCCTTCAGGTTCCGCATGAGCGTCTTGGCCGTGCCCTCGATGGTCTTCAGGCAGACATTGCCGGTGAACCCGTCGGTGACCACCACGTCGAAGTCGCCCGCCATGAGGTCGCCCCCCTCGCAGTTTCCGGCGAAGGCGGGGACAGTCTCGGACAGCAGACGGTGAGCCTCCTGGGCGAACAGGTCTCCCTTGGTGTCCTCCTCGCCGATGTTCAGAAGACCGACCTTCGGGCGCTCCACCCCCATGATGGCGTTCATGTACACCTCGCCCATCTGGGCGAACTGCACGAGGTACTCCGGCTTGCAGTCGGCGTTGGCTCCCACGTCGATGAGCAGGGTCGGACGGGCCCAAGCCGGAATGACCTGGCCCAAGGCCGGGCGCTTCACGCCTTTGATGCGCCCGACGACGAGCGTGGCCGCGGCCAGGCAGGCGCCGGTGGAACCGGCGGAGAAGAAGCCATCGGCGGCGCCCTCCTTCACGAGCCGGCAGCCCACGACGATGGAGGAGTCCTTCTTGGCGCGCACGGCGCCAGCCGGATGCTCCCCCATCTCGATGACCTCGGTGGCCACCTGCGCCGTCGCCCGATCGTGAACGGCGGCGAAGGGCTCCACCTCCTCGGCCGGCCCGACGAGCGTGAGCCTCAAGTCGGGATCGGCCTCAAGGGCCTGCAGGGCGCCGCGCAGCACCACGGCCGGGCCGCGGTCACCGCCCATGACGTCCACGGCGATTGTTACTGGTTCTGCCACGTTGCGTATCTCCTCAAAACGATGTGCCGCCCGGGGCGGCAGGGTCTTTCGCTGCACGGGCGCTGCGCATCCGACCGTGTCCGCACAGCCTGCGGACACGGTCGGAGGCACGGGCCTATAGCCAAAAAGCCCCCTGGCAGACCAGGCTTATCCAGCTTGGCATGCGAGGAGGCTTTGCCGACATCGCGGAGGCTACCTGGCGCCTCCGCGACCGTCACGCACAAAAGCTACTCGGTCTCGATGACCTCGCGGTCGCGGTAGTAGCCGCAGTTGCCGCACACGCGGTGAGGAAGCTTCACCTCGCCGCACTGGGGGCAAATGGAGCGGGCGGGAGCCGCGATCTTGTCGTTGGTGCTGCGACGGGCGTGGGTACGGGCACGGCCCATTTTGCGCTTAGGTACTGCCATCTCGATTACTCCTTCTATAGCTGGGAACAGCGGGTGCCGTTCACAACTTCTTCTGTAAACGCACGATCTGATATGATACCCAACCGCACGCGGCCCCGCAAGGGCAATTTCCCACGAATTCGCCAGCGGTCACGGCTTCTTCACGACAAGGCGCGCCCGCGCCGCCGAAGTCGCGCGCTTCAGAATGCCGGTGGCCCCGCGCCCGTACAATCCCACATCGCGGCCGAGGGAGAAGGAGACGGCCACGGCCAAAGCGAACGCGGGCGCAGCGGCCCAGCCGAAAATCTCGCAGCCCATGAGGAAGGCGGTCACCGGGCAGCGGCTCATGGCGGCGAAGAAGGCGACGAGCCCCACAGCCGCCGAGAAGGCCGGATCGCCCTGGGTCATGACCGTGCAGCTCGCGCCGAGCAGCGCGCCCACGGTGAAGGTGGGCATGATCTCGCCGCCGCGCAGCCAAAGCCCGAGGCACACGATGGTGAGCAGCGCCTTCACGGCGAAGGTCCACCCGCCGGCGCGGCCGGCCAGAGCGTCGGAGAGCAGGTTGGCGCCCGTGCCCTCGAACCCGCGCCAATCGAACAGCGTGACCAGCACCGCCATGAGCACGCCGCCCAGGGCCGCCCACAGATAGTAGTTCTGCGAGATGCGCTTGGTGAGGCGCTGGGCGCCGTCGATGATTTGAATGTAGACGGTTCCCACCAGGGCGCAGGCGACGGCGATCACGACGCATTGGCCGACAACGGGCCATGACAGCGCAGGCAGCGGCACCTTGGGGATGACATCGCCGATGCCGATGATGCTCGCCAGGCCGAAGGCCACGAAGCACGCCAGCAGCATGAAGGGCGCATGCCGCCAAACCGAGCGGTCGTAGCGGGAGAGCTCGATGACGAAGGCCGTCGACCCCAAGGGCGCGAAGAACAGCGCCGCGAAGCACGCTGCCATGCCGCAGGAGGCGGCATAGGCGTGCACGCCGCCGCTGGCGCCTCCGCCGATGCCTGCGCCTCCGCTGGCGCCCGCGCTCCCAACTGCGCCGTCACCGCCGCTCGTGCCACCTGCGCCGTCGGCACGGCTTCCGCCCTTCCAAACCCCCGTCAAGGGCCGCAGCTTCAAAGGGCGCGCGACAAGATCGCCCAGCGACGCCCCCATGTGCAGAGCGGCCGCCTCCTTGCCCACCGAGGCGCCTCCGAGAATGGAAAGCGCCGTGCCGAGCAGAATGCCCGGGGCGAGCGCGGGCGAGATGGGGCGATCGGCGCAGATATCGTTTATCACCGTGTGCGTCGTGGTGTCCAGCGGAAGCTTCAGGGCGCGGTACAGCAGAAGGCTCGCCACCGCGAAAATGGGCAGAAGGTACAGTAGCCAGCCATGGGCGCAGACGAGATCGTAGGCCCAGCCGACAACGAGGCACAGCACCACCGAGGCCGCCGCCCCCACGACGCCGACGGCCACGGCGAACACCCCGTGGCGCAGCACCTGCGCGCTCGATGCCCCTTTCACCGCATGCCTCCTCGCTTTCACGCATCCGAACCGTACGGGACAACTTTAGACAACCTTTCGCACTCATAGCCCGAAGGGCGGCGAAGCGTTTCCGCCGCGCCGCCCTTCGTTGAAAAGCCGTTATGGACCGGATCTTCTACTTGTCGCCGAAGTCGAAGTTCTTGAGGGCCGCGAACGGGCTCGCCTCCACGTCTGCCTCGTCGCGGGAGCAGCCGCAGGGCCCCTCGTTCAGGTTGGCGCCGCACTGGGGGCACAGCCCCTTGCAGTCGTCGTCGCACAGGGGCACGAGCGGCACCTCGAGCAGCAGGGCCGCCACGACGAGCGGCACCAGATCGATCTTGCGGTTGTCGGGCAGGAAGTCGAACTCGTCGCCTTCCATATCCTCCGGCGTCTCCGCTTCCTCCTCGCCGCCGATGAGGAAGTATCCCTCGATGTCGCCCTCCAAGCCGTAGGTCACGTCCTCCAGGCAGCGGGCGCACTGGGTCGTGGCGTCGCCTGCGGCCGTTCCCTGGATGAGGATGGCGTCGCCGGTGTTGGTGGCCTCCACCGACCAGGTGACGGGCGCGGCGAAGGTGTAGGTGTCGGGGCCGGCGGCCAGCTCGGCCAGATCGAGCGTTCCTTCGAAATGCCGGGTCGCCGCCGTCTCCAGCAGCGCCTCGGGAATGGCGATAATCGCCGTGGCATCCGTAGCCATTTTCTAATTCCTTTCCGTAAATGCCACTTCGACCCCGAAATGGCATGCGAGCCGTCACGAAAACGGCCCTTTTTGACTCAAATCGTGCCATTTCGACCATGAAGTGGCATCGTCGCATGCCATTTCTAGGTCGAAGTGGCATTTACTTCCAAAAAAGAAGACGCGCCACAGACGGCGCGCCTTCGTCACTTGCTTGCTTACTGGCGCCACGCAGCCTAGCGGGCGGCGTTCAGGCGATCGCGGCAGCGGCGCGTGTTGTTCAGCAGCGTGTCGAGGCTCTGCTCGATGTGCCCGAACACCTCGTCGGCGTAGTCCTCGGCGCCGGCGCGGGTCTGGCGCTCCAGCTCGCGGGCGTCGGCCAAGATGGTATCGGCCTGCTGCTGGGAGATGCGCACGATCTCCTGCTCGGAGGCGATGGTGATCGCCTGGCTGCGGGCGTCCTCGATCATGCGATTGGCCTCGACCTCGGCATCGTCCAGAAGGCTCTGACGCTCGCGCACAATCTGGCGGGCCTGGGAGAACTCCGCCGGGAACAGGTCGCGAATTTCGTCCATGATGTCGAAGGCGGCGGCGATATCGACCTGGCGAAGGTTGTTCTTGCCGAAGACCGGCTTCGAGTCCTCCAAGAGGATCGAGAGCTCTTCGAGCAGCCCAAGTACTCCGGTTTCGTCCATGTTGTTCCTTCCTGACTATATCGCATCGCCCCACGGCCCCATTTGGACACGCGCGGACAGACGTCGTTCACGCTAAGTTTTTCCATTCTACCATGATGGAAAAACTATGGAATACCCCCCTCATTCCGTGCACAAACGCTCCAAAAGATCGAGGGTGGTGTCGCCGAAGTGGCGGCGGGAGGCTATTTCGTAGCCGGACGTTTCGGCCAGAGCCTCCACGACATCGTCGTCGGAGGCGTCGTGCTCGTAGCTGACAATAAGATCGCGGGCCAGGGCACCGGCGGCGTCGAGGCGGTCGAGGAGGCCGAAAACCTCCGCCGGGTCGGTGGCGTAGGGCGGGTCGAGGAAGACGAGGTCGAAGGGGCGCCCGGGCGCGGCCGCGCCGCGCTTGAGGACGTCGCCGCGCACGAGGCGCGCGCGATCGCGGCCGAGGCGCAGGGCGGCGATGTTGCGCTCGATGACGGCGGCAGCGTCGCGGTCGCGCTCGCAGAGCACGGCCGTCTCGGCACCGCGGGAAAGGGCTTCCAGAGACAGGGCCCCCGAGCCGGCAAAGGCGTCCAGCACCACCGCGTCGTCAAGCCCGTCGCGCAGGGAGACGAGCGCGCTCATGAGCGACTCGCGGACGCGGTCGGTGGTGGGACGGGTGCCGTCGCCTTTGGGGGCGTCCAACTTGCGGCCCCGGAACTCTCCGGCGATGATGCGCATGATCAACCTCCTACGATGGCGGACTCGTGGGCGAAGGCGAGGCGGACCTCGCGAGCCAGGGCGACGTGGTCGGGCTCCTCCAAGTTCGGATCCACCTCCAGAAGGGCCTGGGCGTCGGCGCGGGCGGCCTCGATGACGGCGCCGTCGCGCATGATGTTCACGAGCTTCAGCCCGCTGGCACCGTGCTGGCGGTTCCCGAGGATATCGCCCTCGCGGCGCAGCGACAGGTCGAAGGCGGCCAACTCGAAGCCGTCGTCGGTGCTCTCCATGGCCGCCAGACGTGCGAGCGACTCCTCGCGCTGGGAAGCGGAGACGAGGAACACCTCGGCCGCCTTCTCGCCGCGGCCCACGCGCCCGCGCAGCTGGTGCAGCTGGGCGAGTCCGAAGCGGTCGGCGTCCTGGACGATCATGACCGTGGCGTTGGGAACATCCACGCCCACCTCGATGACCGTCGTGGCCACAAGCACCTGGACCTCGCCGGCACGGAACTGCTCCATGACTTCGCGCTTGGCCTCGGCGCCCATGCCGCCGTGAAGCAGCCCCACCGTCCAGTCGGCGAAGGTGGTGCGCTGCAGCATCTCGGCCTCGCAGGTAGCCGCCGTCACATCGTCGCCGGCCAAATCGGCATCGTCCTCGATGGCCACGGCCGGGTGGTACTCCTCCCCCGCCGCATCGGCCTCGCGCGCGCGCCCCGCCGCTTTTGCGTCGCGGGCCTCGGCGTCCTTGCCCACGAGCGGGCAGACGACGAAGACCTGCTCGCCACGGTCGAGCGCCTCGCGGGCCGCCTCGAAGGCGTCTCCCTGCTGCTCGCGGGAGAGCACCCGCGTCGTGCGCCGCGCGCTGTCGTGGGGGCGGTGCTTGATGTAGGACAAGGTGAGATTGCCGTAGAGCGCGAGCGCCAAGGTGCGAGGAATGGGCGTGGCCGTCAGGTACAGCGCGTCGGGTGCCTCGCCCTTCTCCAGCAGCTTCGCCCGCTGGTCTACGCCGAAGCGCTGCTGCTCGTCGATGACCGCCAGGGTGAGGTTGCGCGGCACGACGTCGTCGGAGAGCAGCGCATGGGTACCGATGAGTACATCCACCTGCCCGGAGGCGAAGCCTTCCACGATGGCGGCCCGCTCGACAGCGGCCGTGGAGCCCGTGAGCAGGGCGACGCGCACCCCGGCGCCTTCCAAACGCTCGCCCAGGCCCTCCATGTGCTGGCGGGCGAGCACCTCGGTGGGCGCGAGGAGCATGGCCTGCCCCTCGGAATCGGCGGCGGCGGCCAGAGCGTGGCCGGCAACGACGGTCTTGCCGGTGCCCACGTCTCCCAAAAGCATGTGGTTGGCCACCGTCGGCGCCGCCAGGGCGGCAAGAATCTCGTCGCGCGCCCGCTGCTGCTCGCCGGTGAGCTCGAAGGGAAGCGAGGCGGCGAAGGCGCCAAGCCGCGGGCCGTCCACCACATGGGCGTGGGGCACGCATCCAGCGCTGCGGGCCGCGCCCTCCTGCATGAGGAACAGCTCCAGGTACAAAAGCTCCTCATAGACGAGCCGCCGCCGCGCCTCGTCGGCTTCTGCCATGGTGCGCGGGAAATGGATGGCGCGCAGCGCGGCGTTCCGGCTCATGAGCCGGTAGCGCAGACGCAGCCCCAAAGGCAGCGGGTCGAAGAGCCCTTCGGCTGCCTCCAATCCGTTGGCCACGATGCGGCGCACCCAGGCCGCCGTGAGCTTCTCGGTGGCCGGATGCACCGGCACCACCGAGCCGGTGACCTCCTCCCCCTCCCCGATCACCTCGATGAAGGGGTTGGTCATGCGCTTGTAGCCGTAGTCGAAGGTCACCTTGCCCGAAACGGCCACCGCATCTCCCGCCTTCACCTGATCCATCAGCCACGGCTGGCGAAAGCAGGTGACTATAAGGATGCCCGTGCCATCCACGAGCGCGATCTCCACGAGCTTGAGATTGTAGCGGGGCTTCTTCAGCTTGATCTCGTGCACCGTGCCGCGAATGGTGCAGACCTCCCCGATGCGAGCGGTGCCGCAGGTCTCCACCTGGGAGAGATCGATGTAGGACCGGGGGAAGTGCGTCAGCAAATCGCGCAGCGTGCGCACGCCCAGCTTCTCAAGCGCCACGGCCCGCGCAGGGCTGACCAGACGAACCCGGGACACGGGCTCGTCCAGCGAGAGCGTAGCTTTTTCCCGATCAATGGGCAAACTATCTTCCTTCTATTATGGCAGAGCCAAACGCGAGATGGACGGCGTGTTCACCAAGCGAGTTCCGCAGATGGTATCGAAGGCGGCTTATGTTGGGGAGAGGATGCCCCTGGCGCCTTCGATACCGACGAGGACTGTCTGAGCGGCTGAACATGCCATCCAGCTCGCGTCCCGGGAGAGCTTCAAGCAGATTATTCAACCGAGAACACAATGGGGTAAAGGGGTTGCTCGCCGCGCTGGGCGTCAACTTCCAGCTCGTCGTAGGCTTCCTCGATCTTCGCCACGAGCGCCTCCAGATCCTCGTCGGAATAGCCCTCGCCGGCCAAAATGGTGCAGGTATCGGCGTCCTCGGCGTCCATCTTGCCGAGCAGCGTCAGCACCGCGCCGTCGATGGAATCGTCCACCGCCTCGATGGAGCCGTCGGCGATGCCGATGACGTCGCCCTCGGCGATGGGGTTGCCCTCGGCGTCCTTGGAGTCGCGGGTGGCCCAGGTGACCTCGCCGGTCTTCACGGCCTGGGCGGCCTCGGTCATCTCCTCGACGTTCGTTTCCAAGGAGGCATCCACATCCACGGCGAACAGGGCCGAGAAGGCCTGGGGCACCGATTTGGTGGGCACGACGGCACAGGGCGTCTCAGAAAGCTCGGCGGCGGAGTTGGCCGCCATGATGATGTTCGAGTTGTTCGGCAGGATGATGACCGCATCGGCGTTCACCGATCCTGCGGCGTCCAGCAGATCCTTCGTGGAGGGGTTCATGGTCTGGCCTCCGGAGACGATGACATCGACTCCGAGGCTCTTCAGGATCTCCGCCTGGCCGGAACCGGCGGCCACGGCCACAAAGCCCAGGGGCTTGCGCTCGGCCTGCTCCTCGGCGGCCAGCTTCTCGGTGCGCTCGGCCGACTGAATCTGCATGTTGTGGATGAACACCTCGGAGATCTGACCGTGATCGAGGAAATACTTCAGCACCTGATCGGGGTGGTCGGAGTGCACGTGCACCTTGAACTTCGGCACCTCGCCCACGCACAGCTCGCAGTCGCCCATGGTGGAGAGGAACTCAAGCGCGGCATCCTTGTCCAGGGTATCGGAATCCACGAGGAACTCGTTGCAGTAGCGGTACCGGGAGCCCTCCCAGTCGTTCACCTGCTCGATCTCCACCTTGGGGTGCGACCCCCGGGCGAAGGACATCTCGTCGACCATGGTGCCGGAGCGCCCGAGCAGCGCCGCGGTGAAGGCGTCGAAGAGGATGGCGAGCCCGAAACCGCCGGCGTCCACCACACCATGCTCCTTGAGCACAGGCAGAAGGTCGGGCGTGCGCTGCACCGAGGCGTAGGCCTCGGCCACGATGGCGTCCAGGGCCTCGGGGATGGAAAGCTCCTGCTCGACGGCCACCTTGGCGGCGGCGGCGGAATCGCGCAGCACCGTGAGGATCGTGCCTTCCACCGGCTTGCGCACGGCCTGGAAGGCCACCTCGCGGGCGCGATCGAAGGCGCCGGCGATGGACTCGACGTCGAACTCGTCGAAGCCCTGGCTGCCCTCGCATAGGCCGCGCAGGATCTGGGAAGTGATGACGCCGGAGTTGCCGCGGGCACCCATGAGGGCGCCGGTGGTGACGGCCTTGCGGATGCCGGCGCCCGAGGCACCGATGGGAAGGTTCGCCACGTTGCTGACCACCGACTGGATGGTGAGCGACATGTTCGTACCGGTGTCGCCGTCGGGCACCGGGAACACGTTCAGGCGGTTCACTTCCTCCTTGCGCTCGTCGAGAACCTTGGCGGCGGCGGCCACGGCGTTCAGCACGTTGTTGGAAGAGTAAGTCGTAGTAGACATGAGGGGTTAATTCTCCTTCAAGGGCGAGCTGCCCGCATCAGGCGGGCACTTGAGCCCATCTCGCGATGAGCCTTAGCGGCGCACCTTGACATCCATGACGTGAACATCCACACCGGCCAGCGGCACGCGCGCGTACTCCTTCAGCGCGAAGCTGACCTGGTCGATGAGGTTGCGAGAAACCGTGGCGATGTTGGTGCCGTATTCCACGACGATGTACAAATCGACGTGCACGCCCTCTTCCAGAGAGCTGACCACCACGCCGCGGCGCAGGCGCGAGGCGGGCAGGATCTTGGCGATGCTGTCGGCGGCGTTGGGAGCGCACACCCCCACCACGCCGTAGCATTCCATGGCGGCGTTGCCGACCAGGTCGGCAAGCACGTCGTTGGCAACGTGGAGGTTGCCGGGTATCGTAGAACTCATGGGACAAATCCTTTCCGCTGAGCTTTGCATACATAGTCGAGAAGAGTATAGCGCAACGAACACTCCGCCGCCGTTGCCCCCTGATGACAGTCGGTCATATTCCACAAACGAACTCGCATCACCGGGGGCGCCGCGAAGGAGGCGGGACGACCCGTGCTTAAGCAATGGCTCGCTTGGTGGAACAGCCCACTGGGCTGTTCCAGTCGCTGCGCAACCTGCGCGCGGGCCGTCCCGCCTCCTTCGCGTCGTCAACTTTGTGCCAAAACAGAGAAAGCCCGCGGGGCGGGCTTTTGGATTCTCTGGAAAAGAAAGCGGGAGCGCTCTTGCTAGGCGCGCTCCACCTTTCCGGCCTTCATGCAGGAGGTGCACACGTTGGCGCGACGAACATGGCCCTTCGCGTCACGAATGGTGATCTTCTGGATGTTGGGACGGAACATGCGGTTGCTCACACGGTGAGAGTGGCTGATGCTACGACCGGCAACCGGGTGCTTACCGCAAACTTCGCAAACCTTCGACATTGATATCAACTCCGTAGTGCTTGTTGTTTCGTTTTGGACACAGCTCGCCAACTATAGCACAGCGCGCGGCGAGAGGGCAACAGAAATTATGCGATCACCAGCAAACGCTTGCACGAGGGGCACATACCCAGCGGTGCCTGGTTGCGCAGATCGATGAGACGGCCTCCGTCGATGACCGTACGGCAGGCGCCGCAGCGGTTGCCGTCGAGCACGCCGATGGCCACACCGGAGCGAGCCGCCGTGCGGTTGTAGACGTCCAAAAGCTGCGGGGAGACCTTCGTCTCCACCTGGCCGCGGGCCGCCTCCAGCTTGGCGATGGCGAGCTTGAGGTCGCCCCCCTGCTTCTGGAACGAGTCGATGGCCTCCTGCTCCTTGGCGCCGATCTCCTCCAGGGCAAGCGAGATCTGGGCCTCCATGGTGCTGATCTTGTCCAGCTCGGCGGCCACTGCGGCGCGGTCCTCGGCAATGGTGGCGCGGCGGCGAACGATGCCGGCCAGCTCCTTGGTGCGGGCCTCCACGTTGCGGAAGTCGCCGTGGGCCGCGTCGATGGCGGCCTGGACGCCGGCCTCTTTCTTGGCGAGCGACGCGTCCTCGTCGTCGATGCGGGTGATCTTCTTCGTAGTGGCGCGCTTGAGCTCGGCCACCTGCTCGGATTTGGCCTCGATGGCGGTCTTCTTATCGCGGGCGGCCACGATGATGCCGCGCTGGGGCAGCTCGTCAAGTTCTTTGCTCAGGCGCTTGATCTCGAGATCGATGCGCTGCAGTTCGAACAGACCTTCGATATCGTCGCGCGTAGCCTCCATGGAACCTCACTTTCGATCTCTGTTTTCTCCCTGACAATAATAGGCGAAAACCCAGATCTTGGGCAGGGGCAATGGAGAAAATTACGCAACTAGACGCGGACGGCCTCCGGCGTCCACCAGTTCTCGGACTGATCGACGAGCGTCACCGCCTCGGCGGGGACGCCGACGCGGGCCAGCGCCTCGGCCAGCACGGCCGCCAAGGGCAGCTCGCTCACATCGTGGCCGAGCTCGATGACGGCCACGTGCGCCGCCGCCAGCTCCAGCGCGGTATGGTACTTCATCTCGCCGCAGACGACGGCGTCCACCCCGGCCGCGACGAGCGCCGGCGCAAGGCTTCCCGCCGAGCCCGTGGCCGTGACGACCCGGCGCACCGCAGCGTCGGGCGCGCCCCATACCCGCGGCGCGCGCCCGAAGACCGCCATGCAGCGGGCCGCCAGGCGCGCCAAGGTCTCGGGCTCGCCGTCGTTGTCGGGCACCTCGCAGATCTGCCCATAGCCCTTGCGCCGCGAACCCTCCAAGGGGTCGGCGAAACGCAGGGTGAACTTGAGCCCCAGCATACCGGGCAGCACCCGGGCCGCAGCCGGGCTCACATCGAGCGCCGTGTGGAAATCCATGAGCGCCACCTGGTTGCGGATGGCGGCCCATACCACGGCCCCGGGGCTTTTCAGGGCGCTCGCCTCGGGCGCGAAGGCATCGGGGGCCTCGAGAAACGCCGGATGATGGGTGAGGAGCACGTTGGCCCCGGCCTCAGCGGCAGCGGCCACAGCACCCGGCGTGGCGTCCAGGGCCACGGCCACCCGGGTCACGGGCAGCGAGCGCTCCCCCACCAGAAGCCCGGTGCGGTCCCACTTCTCGGCATCCTCGGCCGGGAACTCCTTCAGCAGCGCCTTCTCCAGGCCGCCGATGGTCATGTTGAACGTGCGCGGCGCGAGATGGGACTCGCCCCGCTTGGAAAGAGCCTCAGTGCTGGCCTTGTCGGCCTTGTTGAACAATCCCATATGATCAGCTTCTTTCTTGGAACGGAATCGGCGCGCCTTATCGCGGACGCACCCTATTCGATGGTAATGCTTCGACGGTCGCCTGTGGCTGTCGGAACGGTAACGCTTCTGTAGCCCGCCTCGTACATGAGCCCGTAGGCCCGCTCGATGTCCCGGGCCACGTTGGCCGGGTCGTGGGAGTCGCAGCCCACGGTGCAGGGCACGCCGGCGCGGCAGAAGGCGGCGAGCAGCCCCGGGGCCGGGAACATCTCGGCGCAGGCGTAGTAGCCGCCCGACGTGTTCACCTCCACCATGCGGCCGCCGGCGCGCGCCGCCTCGGCCATCTCGTCGTAGAGGGACTCCAGGCTGAAACTCGGGTAATAGCCGAACTTCTTCGCGAGATCCGGATGGCTCATGGCGTCGTAGGGCAGGCTCGCATTCGATGCCGCCTCGCACCACAGCTCGCCGTAGCGCCGCCAGATGGCGTCCGGCGCCCCGGGCTCCTTCCAACGGGCCTTCTGATCGGGATCGTCGAAGGCCCAGCCGTCGATGAAGTGCACCGACAGAAGGCGGAAGCGGAAGGGGGCCAGGGCCTCCTCGGTGAGCTGGCGGTCCTCCAAGGCGCCGAGGTAGTCCATCTCGGTGCCGGTGACGAATTCGATCTGCGGGTGCCGGGCGCGGGCCTCGTCGATTTCGGCCAGGTAGGCATTCACCATCTGCGGCCTCATGGAGAGGTACTCGTCGGGGTCGAAGGCCGCAGAGAGCGGGAAGTGCTCAGTGAAGGCGAGGGTGGTCAGGCCGGCGGCCGCGGCGGCGTCGGCGTACTCGGCGATACTTCCGATGCCGTGGCCGGAATAGACGCAATGGCAATGGGTGTTTACGAGTTCCACTTAATTGTTCTCCTTGTCCACGTGTGGACTGGGGGCGGAAGTGCCGTATCTGAATGGCTTATGCTACCTGTCCGCGGTCGAGGAGGCGGAGGAAGTGCCGTGCTCAAACAGCATTGAAGTGCAGGGCTCACTGAGGGTTCTAGCATTGCCAAATGCACTTCAATGAACTGCGCGCGGCACCACCTCCGCCTCCTCGACCGCTGCACTCACTCAGATGCGGCACCACCGCCTCCACCCCACACGCTGCTCTTACGAATACGAATGTCTTACCAGTTTAGTACCTTCTTTAATGCCTTCTCGAAGGCCGCTATGTCGGCCTCGGTGGTGTATCTTCCCATGGAGATGCGCAGGGCGTTGTAGGATGTATCGCCGGTGATGCCCATGGCGCGCAAGACGTGGCTCGGCTCCAGGGAGTGGCTGGAGCAGGCGCTGCCGCCGGCGACGCAGATGCCGAGCTGGTCGAAGCGCAGTACCATGGTCTCGCTCTCCCACTCATCGGCCAGGCCGTGGACGATGTTGGGGAGGAAGTCCTCGCTGCCGGCGTCCACCTCCACCGTGGGCTGGATGCCGCCGATGGAGCCCATGGCCGCATAGAGGCGGTCGCGCAGGGCGCGCAGGCGGGCGGACTCCTCCGGCTCGGCTTCCTGGGCCGCCTCCAGGGCGGCGACGAAGCCGGTGACGCCGGCGACGTTCTGGGTGCCGCTGCGGCGACCGGATTCCTGACCGCCGCCCAGAAGGTAGGGGGCGAAGGGAGTGCGGGCCTTCAGGTACAGGGCGCCCACGCCCTTGGGGCCGCCGATCTTGTGAGCCGAGAAGGAAGCCGCATCCACGCCGAGCTTCTGCACATCGAGCGGCATCTTGCCCAGGGCCTGCACGGCATCGGTGTGGAAGAGGGCGCCGCGCTCGTGGGCCAGCGCCGCCAGCTCGCGGATGGGCTGGATGGCGCCCACCTCGGAATTCGCCGCTTGCACCGAGACGAGCACCGTGTCGTCGGTGAGCGCCTCGGCCAGCGACGAGGCCTCGATGAAGCCCTGGCGGTTGGGGCGCAGGTAGGTGACGAGCACGCCCTCGCCCTCGAGGCGCCGGCAGGGCGCGAGCACGGCATCGTGCTCGATGGCGGAGGTGATGACGTGCAGAGGGCGGTCCTTCTGGCCGGCAAGGCGGCGCTGCTCGGCGGCCGCCTGCACAAGGCCGAGGACGGCCGCGTCGTCGGCCTCGGTGGCACCGGAGGTGAAGACGATCTCATCGGGGCGCCGGGCGCCCAGGGCCTGGGCCGCGCGGCGCCGAGCGCTTTCCAGAAGGTCGAAGGCGGCGCGCCCCACCCCGTACAGGGCGTTGGCGTTGGCGTTCACGGCCAAATTCGCAGGCCCGGGCACCTGGAAGGGCGCCATGGCGCCGGCCGCCTCGGCGCACAGGGGGGCGGTGGCGGCGTAGTCCAGGTAGATGAAGCCCGCCGCCGGCTCGGGCAGGGTGGCGTCCTCGGCATCGGCGCGCCCCTCGGCCATGGCCACATCGGCCGCCAATTCGCGCTCGACGGCCGCAAGGTTTTCCTCGGTGTTGCTCATCGCGCTTCTTCTTTCTCTTAATTCCATTGGCCACGGGCCAAGGCAGCCTCACGGGCCTCGTCGGCCGCGTCTTTCACGGCGCCAATGGCCGCCCGCGGGTCGTCGGCCTTGAACACGGCGTTGCCGCAGACGAGCACGTCGGCCCCGGCGGCGGCCACAAGCGGCGCCGTGGAAAGCCCGATGCCGCCGTCCACCTGGATGAGCAGCTCCTCGTTGCCGGCCGCCCGCGCCATCTGCACCACCTCGGCCACCTTCAAATCGGATCCCGCGATGTAACTTTGGCCGGAGAAGCCCGGTTCCACCGACATGACGAGCGCCATGTCCAGCTCGGCGATGACCGGCGAAAGCGCGTTCGCGGGCGTCTTGGGCTTCAGAGCCGCCGCGGCCAGAAGGCCCGCCTCGTGGATCTGGGCGACGGCCCGCGCCAGGTCGGCTTCATCCAGCGCCTCCACGTGCACGTTCAAAAGATCGGCGCCGGCATCGATGAACCAGGGCAGCTCGTCCAGCGGGTTGTCGATCATGAGATGCACGTCGCACAGAAGGTTCGTGGCGGGCTTGAGCTGCTTCAAGAGCGGCACGCCCATGGTGAGGTTCGGCACGAAGTGGCCGTCCATGACGTCGATGTGGACGAAGGCGGCGCCGCCCTCCTCGATCATGCGAATGTCCCGTCCGAGGTTCATGAAATCGGCGGACAGGATTGAAGGGGCGATTTTCACAGGTTGGTACATAGGACGCATCCTCATCTCGCGGCTTTCCGATGGCGACATTCTACCGCGACGACGGTGCTCCGACGGCCTATAATGACCGTCAGCGGCAAACCTGCACGGAGCGGCCCGGCGCCCACGGCCGGCGCCGCAGATGCGCCCGCGCCCCGATGGGGCGCCGACGCCTTCCGACGAGAGCGAGGACACCCATGCCCAGCACGACTCGCAGCACCTTCTTCACCTATCCGACGAAGTTCGGGCCCGTCACCATCGCCGCCGACGGCACCGCCGTGACCGCCGTCAGCTTCGGCGAGCAGAACCTCCCCGGCGACCGGCAGCCCACAGCGCTCACCACCGAGGCCGCCAACCAGATCATGGCCTACCTCGCCGGCCAGCGATCGGCGTTCACCGTTCCCATGCGCCCCGAGGGCAGCGCCTTCCAGCAGGAGGTATGGAAGGCCGCGGCGAACATCCCCTACGGGCACACGACCACGGCCCGCGCCCTCGCCGAAACGCTGGGCCGCCCCGGCTCCTTCCGCTCCGTCGGAGCCGCCCTGCGCGCCTGCCCCACTCCCCTGCTCGTACCAACGCACCGCATCGTCACCGCCACCGGCAAGCCCACCGACGACATCAACGCCGCCCTCCTGAAACTAGAGCAGCAGCCTCTCACCAGGTAGCGCTCCCGGGCACCGGAGCAACCGAGACCCTGCAGCGTCCGAGAGCGCCGGGGGCGTCGCCGAAACTCTCTGAACACCAATTTGAAAAAGCGCCCCGAAGGGGCGCCCATAAAAGCATGAAGCAGCGCAGCGCCTGAGGCCGAAGGCCGAACAGCGGAGCGGGTGTTGCGGCGATGCCCCCGGCGCTCTCGGACGCGGACAGGCGACGACCGCCCCGGCACCCGGGAGCGCGGACAGGTCGATCAGGCCGCCGCGTCCTGCAGGGCGTCCAGCTTCGCCATGCACTCGTCAACGGTCGCCCCACCGAGCAAATCGCGCACGATGAGGCACACATTGCCCCACTGTTCCACGTCCATACCCGCGTTCGAGGCGAGCACGTAGGTATCGGCCTGCACCAAATCGTTCAAGGGGCGAAGCGGCTCGACGCATTCCACTTCCACGTTCTTCGAAGGCGAGATAACGCGGTTGGTCTCGGCGTACAGCCGCAGGGCCTCGTCCGAGCAGATGACGTCCACCACCTTGAGAGCCTCGTCGCGGTGCTCGGCCCGCTCGCCCACGGCGCATCCGGTCATGGAGAGCACGGGCATCTGCCCCCGCGCGCTCGGAAAGCCGATGACCTCCATGTTGAACGAGGGGCTGCCGTAGGCGGTATCGGTGTTGGCCGCGTCCCAGTAGGCCATGACGATGGGGCATGTTCCCGCCATGAAGTCATCGCCCTCGCCGGCCCCTTCGAAGGCCTCGCTCACCAGCGCGTTCTCGGCGTCGACGTAGCCGAGATCGATCAGCTTCTTCAAGAACTCGAATCCGGGACGCATGTAGTCGCTGTAACGGGCGCGGCCCTCGTTCAAAGCCTGCACCTCGGCGGCCACGTCTCCTCCGTTGTACAGATCGGCGTAGGCCTGGGCGAAAACGAAGGTCTCCAGCCACCAACGGTTGGCGCCGATGGGCGTTTCATAGCCCTTCTCTTTGAGAACCCGGCAGCATTCCAGAAACTCCTCGGGCGTGTTCGGCAGCGAAAGCTCGCATTCGTCGAAGATATCCTTGTTCACGAACAGGCCGTAGGCCACTACCTCTTGGGGAATGGCCACGAGCTTGCCGTCGACCGTGTTGGCCGTGCGCACCACCTCGCGCAGGTTCTGGGCGCAGGAAAGCCCCGACAGGTCGGCCAAGTGCCCCTCCGACCCGAGGGTCACGATGGTGTCGGTGTTCAACAGGTACAGATCGTCCGAATTGTTGCGGGCCCGCTCCAGGCACACCTCGTCGTAGGTCTTGTCCTGGTAGTTCTCGGCCGTGTAGGTGTGATAGGCCAGCGTGAGCACGAGCCGCTCCTCCGCCATGGCGATCGTCAGGTCGCTGGCCGTGCGGGCCGTGTTCTCGGTGTCGGGGCTGATCTTCTCCATGGGGCTGAAGAAGTTCACCGTGCGCCCCTCATCGGCATCCTGCACGGCCAGATTCTCCGCCGGCGCCGGAGCGCTGCAGGCCCCGAGCACTAAAGCGCCGACGAGGGCGACGACGGCCACGGCCCCCTTGCGGGCGCGCTTGCTCGCGATACGTCTCATGATCGTCCTTTCTCGACGAAGCGGTCGACGGCGCGCCGCAGCTCGTCTATCTCTAAGGGCTTCGCCACATGGGCGTTCATGCCGGCGGCCAGCGCCGCCTTCTCATCTTCCACGAAGGCATCGGCGGTCATGGCGAAGATGGGAATGGTTGCCGCATCAGGCCGCGCGAGCGCTCGGATGGCCCGGGCGGCCGCATGCCCGTTCATGACCGGCATCTGCACGTCCATGAGGATGGCGTCGAACTCGCCGGGCTCGCAGCGCTCGAAGCGCTCGACAACCAGCTTGCCGTTCTCGACGATCTCCACCGTGGCGCCCTCCATCTCCAGCAGATCCGTGAGGATGCCGGCGTTGAGGAAGTTGTCCTCGGCGGCGAGGAAGTGCTTGCCGGAAAGCACCTGGACCAGATCGTCGTCCTCGTCGGCGCCCACGCCGCGCACGGCCTCGATCTTCTGCTTCAGCATGGAGGGGAAGAAGGGCTTGGTCAGCACCGCCGCGCCGTGCGGCAGCACCACGTCGTCGTCTTGGTCGAAGGTGTGCTCGAGCATGAACAGAAGCGGCGTCTCCGCGCTCGCCCGCAGGCCGTCGGCCGCACGCACGGCGGCATCGTCGAGCCACGGGACGCCGACGAGCACCACGTCGTAGCCGCCGCGCGCCTCCACCAGCTTGCGGGCCTCATCGGCACTGGCCGCCACGTCCACTTCCACGCCCGTGCCCTCCATGAAATCGGCAATGGCCGCGTGCGCCGCAGGCAAGGCGTCCGCCACGAGCATGCTCTTGATGTTTGCGCGCTCCCAGAAGTACCCGGCGGCCTGCTCCTCGGGGATGCGCAGCTCCAAATCGACCCGGAACAGCGACCCTTTCCCCACCTCGCTTTCCACCTCGATGGTGCCGCCCATGAGATCGACGAGGCTCTTGGTGATGGACATGCCGAGGCCCGTCCCTTGCACTTTGTTGGTGGTGGAGTTCTCGGCGCGCGTGAACGAGTCGAAGATGGTCTTAAGGAACTCCGGCGTCATGCCGTAGCCATCGTCCTCGACCTCGATGCGCAGATGCTCCAGCGCATTGGAATGCGCCGGAAGCCCGATGAAGCGCAGCCAGATGCGACCGCCCTCCGGGGTGTACTTCACGGCGTTCGACAGCAGGTTCAGCAGAATCTGGTTGAGATGCGTCTCGTCGCCGATGAGACGCTCGTGGCGGACGGAGCGGATTTCCGCGCAGAACGTCTGCCCCTTGTCCCGGGCCATGGGCGCGATGATGGACTCCGCCGCCGCCAGAGAGTCACCCAGGTCGAACTCCGCCAGGGTGAGCGACGCCTTGCCGCTCTCGATCTTCGAGATGTCCAGCACGTCGTTGATGAGGTCGAGCAGATGGCGCCCCGAGGCCATGATCTTGCCGGCGCAGTCGCGCACCTTGGCCGGGTTGTCGGCCTCCTTCTCGATGATGGTGGTGAAGCCGAGCACGGCGTTCATGGGGGTGCGGATGTCGTGGGACATGTTGGCGAGGAAGGCCGATTTCGACTCGTTGGCCACCTCGGCCGCCCGAAGCGCCTGGGCGAGCTGCTCGGCGTGCAGCGCGCGCTCCTCCTCCCGCGCCCGCTGGGCCCGGGCCTGCTTGCGCCGGTTGAAGCCGTACAGGATGACGCACAGGCAGAAGGCCGCAATCGTGATGGAGGCCACCATGATCAGGGCGACGTTCACCGCCTGGGCCTCGCGCTGGATGGCCTCCATGGGCACATAACCCACCAGATAGGTGGTGCCGTCGCCGATGGACCACAAATAGCACAGGGCCTCGGCGCCCTTCACCTTATGGGCGAACATGACGTTCTCGCGGTTTTCGACGCCGTCCGCCACCATGGAGAGAATGGCCGGATCGGTGATGTTGTTGGCCCGGTAGAAGTCCTCCAGGTTCACGTGCCCCGCATCGCGCTCGCCCATGCCCTCGGGCTTCAGCACGAAGCGCTCCGTGGCGGCGTCCATGAGATAGAGCACGGCCCGCTGGCCGTAGAAGCCCTGGGGCAGCGACTGGTCGATGGCGTCGAAGGTGTACTCGGTGTACAGCTCGGCGATGGGGACGCCGTCCCGTTCGATGGGACACTTCACCGTGTAGGCCCAGCTGCCCTCGGCGTTCACGTAGGCCTGGGAGACGGGCAGCCCCCCGATGGCTCCCCCGCCGCTGAAATCGAGCGACGCCGGGTCGAAGGGGGCACCGTCGTTGGAGACGCCGACGTCGGCCCCCTCGGGCACGACGGAGATGAGTGCGGCGGCATCGCTTTTGCCCAAGCGCTCCACAGCCGCGGCCGGATCGCCCGCGGCGGCCAGCTCGGTGGCCAAAAGCCGTTGGAACTGCGCCTCGCTGTCCTGAATGGCCTCCACCGTGCTTTCCATGA
The DNA here is from genome assembly GCF_977072315.1 of Adlercreutzia sp. CNCM I-6215. NCBI lineage: Bacteria > Bacillati > Actinomycetota > Coriobacteriia > Eggerthellales > Eggerthellaceae > Adlercreutzia > Adlercreutzia sp. CNCM I-6215. The sequence goes on from NZ_CDRVMA010000006.1 coordinate 104,971, forward strand.
GGTTCAAGTTCTCGTTGAGGTTCAGAATGGCGGCATCGGCCATGTCGTCGGAGGTCTTCTTCGAGACGGCCCAGATAGAGGCCCCCATGACCGCGAAGATGAGCACGATGACCAAGGTCAGGCGCGCGAAGCCCTTCCGATCCCGGACGGCGTTCTCAGTCGTCTTCATAACGGCGGCGCACCCTTCCCCTTCGAAATTTGCTTGCTTAACAGTACGTCATCAGAGGGGAAACTGCAAGGCGAAAACGGCATACGACAAGGGGAAAACGAGGCGCGGCCGCAAAGAGATGCCCATAAAAAAGCTCCTCCGGCAGGGGAACCGGAGGAGCTTTGCTCAGTACGCACGGAGGAGAAGGGGATAACGTGCGCATGGAAATCGTTTCCGCCGCGAGGGTTTTGAGAGAGAGGAGAGAGGAGGGTTCACGCAGGAGACGGTGCGACGGAAAGCTCGAATTGGTTGTCAAGGACCTCGCGGTACGGGCGCCCGGTTGCCCGGATTTCCGCCCTTCCGCTCGGCTGATGACAACAATAAGGCCTTCCCGTCCTCACAGAAGCGGGAAGGCCCGACGGTTGCGACCATGTATGCGCCCCGTTTACCTGGCGAAATCTTAAGGCAATCGCTCGTATTTTACGAAGCAAGCCCGAGCTTACTAGTAGAACTCGCTCTTAAGCGGCCGATCGATAAGGGCGGCCGCGGCCTCGCGCGGGTTCACCCCTTCCCACACGACGCTGCGCACCGTGTCGGTGAGGGGCAAATCGACCCCGTAGCGGGCCTCGAGCGTGGCCAGGGTCTTGCAGGCGATGGCCCCTTCCACCACCATGTGGGTCTGGGCCGTGAAATCGTCCAGGGTAAGCCCGCGGGCCACGTACTGCTCGCCGAAACGGCGGTTGCGCGAGTGCTGCGACATGCAGGTGACCACCATGTCGCCGGCACCTCCCAGCCCCATGCAGGTGAGCGCCTCTCCCCCGGCCGCCACCACCATGCGGCTCATCTCGGCGAGCCCGCGGGTGATGAGCATGGCCGCGGTGTTGTCGCCGAAGCCCATGCCGTAGGAGATGCCCACGGCAATGGCAATGACGTTTTTGAAAGCGGCGCACAGCTCCACGCCCACCGGGTCGTCGGAGGTGTAAGTGCGGAAAAATCGCGTGGCGAACAGATCGCGGAAGAAGAGCGCCGTCCCTTCGTCGGCCGAGGCCACCACGGCGGCCGACGGCTTGCGGCAGATGACCTCCTCGGCATGGGTGGGGCCCGACAGCACCGCCATGCGGCCCGCGCCCCCCAGCTCAGCGGCGAAGGTATCGATAGGCAGAAGGCCCGTCTTCTCCTCCACGCCCTTCGAGCAGATGACAATGGGGGTCGCAGGCGCGACGAGCTCTCGCAGGTCGGCGGCCACCGAGCGCAGGGCGGCCGAGGGCGTCACGATGACCACGGCCTCGGCGCCGTCGCAGGCAGCCGCGTACTCGGCGGTGGCGCGGATGGCGGAAGGAAGGCGGTAGTCCGAGAGGTAGCGCGGGTTGCGGTGCTCCTCGTTGATGGCGCGGGCCACCTCGGGCGTGCGGGCCCAGAGCACCACCTCGTGCCCCGCCTCCGCCAGCACGAGCGCCAGCGCCGTCCCCCAGCTGCCGGCTCCTATCACTGCTACGCGCATATCGATCCTCTCTCTTGGTTGAAGCTCCCCCGGAGCGGAACCGCCGGGTACCTTGATTCGCTCAAACAGTCCTCGCTGGTATCGAAGGCGATAAGATCGTTTTCTCCCCTTATCGCTGCGCCTTCGATACCATCTGCGGAACTCGCTCGGTCAAGGCACCCGACGTTTCCGCTCCACTCAACCATGGTTGATGCTTAGGCTGTCTTCTTGCTCCCGATCTTGTTCTCCGTGCCCGCACGCAGGCGGGCGATGTTGGCGCGGTGGGCCCAGATGACGACGCAGGCCGTGGCGGCGATGATGAGCCAGGGCACCCACTGGCCCCAGTAGAAGTACAGGGCGAGCAGCGGGCAGATGGCCGCCGCGGCGATGGAGCCCACAGACACGCAGCGGGTGACGGCGATGCCGAGGGCGAACGCGGCGATCTCGATGAAAAAACCCACCGGGCCGAACACGAACCACAGGCAGGCAGCGGCCACTGCGATGCCCTTACCGCCTTTGAACTTGAGCCAGGGGCTGAAGATGTGGCCGAGCGTGCAGCCCGCGAAAGCAAGGGCCAAAGCGAGACCCACCGGATTCAAAGCCGGATTGCCGAAGATGCCGAGAAGCAGCTGGCCGTCGGGAGTGGCGGCGTCCACCGGCACCGCGGCTATGGCCGGGGCGAACACAAAGGCCGCGAGCCAGCCGGACAAAAGCCCCTTCCCGAAGTCGAGCACGAACACGAGCGCGCCCCCCACCTTCCCCATGGCGCGGAAGGCGTTGGTGGTGCCGATGTTGCCCGACCCCTCGTCGCGGATGTCCTTGTGGAAGGCCAGCTTCGATACGATGACGCCCCAGGGAATGGAGCCCAGCAGAAACGAGACGACGAACGACAGGGTCAAGTAGGTGATGACGGTGTCCACGGGCTAGTCCTTCTTCTTGAACTTGAGGCAGATGGGAGTGCCCTCAAGCGGGAAGGCCTCGCGCATGCGGTTCTCAAGATAGCGCTCGTAGTTGTCGTCCACGACATCGGGGCGATTCACGAAGAAGGTGAAGTGGGGCGGGCAGGTACCGGTCTGGGTGAGGTACTTCATGCGCAGCACCGCCTTGCCCTTCGACACGGTGTGCCCCGTCTCGCGGATGCCGGCGAGCCACGTGTTCAAACGGGCCGTGGGGATGGTGCGGCTGTAGTTGGCGTACACATCGTCGATAGCGTTCCAAATACGGTCGACGCGCTTGCCGGTGAGCGCGGAGATGGCCACCACCGGCGCATAGCCCACGAACGTCATGCGATCCTCGATGCGCTCGCGGATCTTCGCCTTCTCCTCGGGGCCCTCCACGATGTCCCACTTGTTCAGCACGATCACCATGGCGCACCCGCGCTCGGCGGCATACCCCGCCACGCGCTGGTCCTCGTTGGTGAGGCCCAACGTGCCGTCGATGACGAGCAGGGCCACGTCGGCGCGGTCGATGGCACGCATGGCCCGCACGAAGCCGTAGTATTCCACGTCCTCGTCGATCTGGCTCTTGCGGCGCAGGCCCGCGGTGTCCACGATACGGTACATCTGCCCCTCGTGCTCGACCAGCGTGTCGATGGCGTCGCGCGTGGTGCCGGCCACGTCGGACACGATGGAGCGGTTGTTGTTGGTGAGCTTGTTGGTGAGCGAGCTTTTCCCCGCATTCGGGCGGCCGATGATGGCCACGTTGATGGCCTCGACCTCCTCCTCGGGGATCACTTCTACCTTCCGCAGCTCGTTCACGACCTCGTCCAGCAAGTCGCCCGTGCCGTTGCCGTGCTGGGCGCTCACCGGCCACGGGTCGCCCAGACCCAGCGCGTAGAACTCCCAGACCTCATCCATGCGGGCCGGGTTGTCCATCTTGTTCACGGCGACGAACACCGGCTTGCCCGCCTTCTGCAGGATGCGGGCCACCTCCTCGTCGTCGGTGTTGATGCCGGCCTTGCCGTCCACGAGGAAGATGATGACGTCGGCCTCGCGCGCCCCCTCGAAGGCCTGGGCGCGGATGGATCCCTGGAAGGCGTCGTCGCCGCTCATCTCGATGCCGCCGGTGTCGATGAGCATGAACTCGACGCCGTTCCAGTCGGCCTTGTGGTAGCTGCGGTCGCGGGTGACGCCGCGCATCTCGTGCACGATGGCATCGCCGGTTTGGGCGATGCGGTTGACCAAGGTGGACTTGCCCACGTTGGGGCGGCCCACGATGGCTACGATGGGAAGGGCCATGGTTATCCTCGCTATTCTTTAGGGCTCGTCTTGGACGAGCTTTATGATCTCAGGCAGATAATCGCAAGGGTTACAGGATACCACGGACACCGGGGCGCCGGCCGCGTTTTCGATATCCTGCACGGTCATGTCATCGAGTGTCACGCCGTTATCGTTGAAGATGACGCTCGGGAGAAGGAAGAGCTGGCGCGTCCCGCCGGGGACAGACGCGCGGTACTCTGATTCGCTCAGACAGTCCTCGCTGGTATCGAAGGCGTCAGGGCTATTCACTCCCCTCCTCGTTGCGCCTTCGATACCATCTGCGGAACTCGCTCGGTCAGAGCACCGCGCGTCTGCCCCCTGCTCAACTATGGTTGAGTTTCCTTCTTCCTCGCTAGCAGCCTGGATGGCGGGGGCGATGTCTTGGGCGGTGAGGAGGCCGGTGACGTTGACGTTGCCGCCGAAGTAGTCGTTTCTCACTGTGAGAGGAACGAGGCGGCCGGCCAGGGGGCTTGCCGCGATCATGGCGTCGAGGAAGGGCTGCATGGCCTCGCCGATGATGTAGCGGGCCGTGAGATTTCGGGCGGCGAGCACCTCGGCGGCGCGGGCAGCCAGGCCGTTTTCGCAGACCTCTTCGAACTCGTCCACGTAGGAGCGGACGATGCCGATGCCGTCCTCGAACATGTCGTAGTCGCCGTAGTCGGAGGCCGGCGGGATATGGGCCGGTGTGGCGGCACCGAAGGCGTTCACGTAGAACTCGTCGGCGGCGAAGACCCAGGGTGCGCCGCGCTCGGCCCGGGCGCGCTGTTGGAAGGGGGCAATCACATCGATGACGCCGCGGGCGGCCTCGGGGGTGGTGAAGCTCTCGTGGAGGGCCGTCTGGTGCTTGGTGAAGCCCAGAGGCACGATGCCCACGCCGTTTATGCCGGGGCGCTCCCAGGCCCATTCCAAGGTCTCGCGCAGGGCCTCTCCATCGTTCACGCCGGGCATGAGCACAATCTGCGCATGGGCCTCGATGCCGGCCGCCAGCAGGCGGTCGAGGGCCGCCAGGCCGTGGGCGGCGTGCTTGCCGATCATGCGGCGGCGAAGCTCCGGCTCGCTCGCGTGCAGGCTCACCCGCAAGGGGCTGATATGCTGCTCGATGATGCGGGCCTCGTCTTCCGGCTTCAAGTTCGTGAGCGTGACGAAGGTTCCCGAGAGGAAACTCAGGCGGAAGTCGTCGTCGCGCAGCACGAGCGAGGGGCGCACGCCATCGGGCAGCTGGCGCATGAAGCAGAACACGCAGGCGTTGCGGCACAGCTTCACGGAATCGAACAGCACGCCGTCGAACTCGAAGCCCCACCGCTCCCCCGGCTCCCGCTCCAGTTCCACCTCCCCGGCCTCGCCGTCGAGATCGATATAGCCCACGCAGATGACGTCGTCGGCCGCAAGCCAACGCCAGTCGATGATGTCGCGCAGAGGCTCGCCGTCCACCGTCGTGAGGTAGCAGCCGGGCGTAAAGCCGGCGTCATCGGCGGGGCTCTCCGGCTCCACGGCGACGATACGCGCCGCCGGCCCCTCCCACGCCGCGGCCGCCGCCTCGGCCGGCGCGAGGGTCGTCTGGCCACAGGCGGCGCAAGAGGCACAGGAGGCCTCGCGCTCGATGTCTTTTCCGGGATAGGTTGCCATGGCTACAGCGTGCGCAGAAACGCTTCCACGGCGGCGATCTGGTTCTCGGGGGTGCTCGCGCCAGCCGTGACACCCACGCGGCGGCAACCGGCAAAGGCGGCCGGATCCAGCTCGTCGGCCGATTCAATGTGGAAGGTGCGCGGGCAGGTGAGCGCGCACACCTCGGCCAGCCGCGTCGTGTTCGACGAGTTTCGGCCGCCGATGACCACCATGGCGTCCACGGCCGAGGCCAGATCGGCCGCGGCCTCCTGGCGCTGGCGCGTGGCCGAGCAGATGGTGTTCTTCACGATGGGCTCAAGCCCCGCCTCGCGCAGGGCGGCCACCACCGCCTCCAAGTTCTCTCGGCGCTGGGTTGTCTGGGCCACCACGCCCACCGGATCGTACAGGCCCTCGGGGATCTCCTCGGGCGCGGCCACCACGTCCACCTTGCCGCCGGCTTCCTCGGCCCAGGCGGTGAGCCCCTCCACTTCCGGGTGCCCCGCCTCACCCACCACGATGACGCGGCAACCCTCGGCCGCGAGCTCCGCGGCGGCGTGCTGGGCCCGGGACACATGGGGGCAGGTGGCATCGACCACGGAAAACCCGCGGTCTTCCACGGCGGCCAGCACCTGGGGCGTCACCCCGTGGGAGCGGATGACCACCGACGGCGCGTTTGCATTCGTCGGGACGACTCCGTCTGCAGGCGCACCCGCAGCTGCGGCACCTTCCCAGCGGATCTCCTCCACGGAATCGACGGCCTCGGCGCCGCGAGCGGCCAGATCGGCCACCACCTGCGGGTTGTGAATGAGCGGCCCGAGCGTGTAGGCACGGCCCCCGTCGGCGATGACCTCGTCGGCCATATCCAGCGCCCGCTGCACCCCGTAGCAGGCTCCGGCCCGTTTCGCGCGAATCACTTCCACGGCTAGCTCTCCTTCGCTTTCGCGGCGGCCTTGGCGGCTTTCTCGGCGCGAGCGGTGCGGGCGGCGCGGGCCAGCTCCTCGCTCGTGTGGCGCGGGATGGGATGCTCAGCGAACACCGGGGCGTAGTCGCGTGTCTCGGGGAACAACGCCGCCATGTCCACGTCCTCGGGAGCGCAGCGGTAGTACAGCGCGAAGCACTCGCGCATGGCGTACCAGGTGCAGGCTTCCACGCGCTCGTCCTTCGGCAGGAAGTCGAAATCGCCGACGAGAATGGGATCGCCGTAGTCGACGGTCACCTTCGGGAAATGGACACGCTGGCCCTTCTGCTTGATGCGCTCCACGCCGCGCACGGTCATGGGCAGGATGGGCACCTTCGCCATGCGGGCGATCACCGACACGCCGGCGTGGATGGAGGGCACCCGGTCGGTCTTGCCGCGGCGCGTGCCCTCGGGCAGGATACCCACGAGCTCCTGGCGCTTCAGCATGCGCACGGCGCGCTTGATGGAGGTCATGTCGGCGGTATCGCGCTTCACGGGGAAGGCGCCCACCCGCGAGAGCGCCTGGCCGAGCAGGCCGTGGGCGTTGTCGAAGAGGCTGTCGCGGCCCATGAGGCGCACCCATTGCTTCGGGCGCGCGGCCAGGTACATGAAGACGACGTCGAAGAACGACGTGTGGTTGCAGATGACGAGCGCCCCTTCCGCGCCTTGGAAGGCGCGCAGCTTGTCGCGGTTGTCCACCCGGTAGCGGAACAGCAGCTTGCACAGGCCGCCCACCACCACGTAGGCCGCGTTGCCGAACCAGTGCGGGATCTCGTTTTCGCTGGGCTCGCCGCCCAAATCCATGTCCCACATCTCGGAGTATTTTAGAAACATCAGCGCGCCTCTCGGGCTAGCGAACAGATCTGGTCGATTACCTCTTCGATGTAGTGACTAGTGGAGTCGATGTGCACGGCGTCGTCGGCGGGGCGCAAGGGCGCCGTGGCGCGGGAGGAGTCGGCCTCATCGCGGCGGCGCAGGTCGGCCAGTACCTCGTCGTAGTCGATCGATCCGATGCCGCGGTCAACGTTCTGGCGCACGCGGCGATGGGCGCGCTCCTCGTCGGACGCGGTGAGGAACACCTTCACGGCCGCATCGGGGAACACCACCGTGCCGATGTCGCGGCCCTCCACCACGTAGTCGCCGGCGTTGCCGATGCGGCGCTGCTGGTCGAGCAGCGCCTCGCGCACAGCGGGCGCGGCGGACACCGGGCTCACCGCGCGGTCGATCTCGGCGGTGCGGATGGCGTCGGTCACCTCATCGTCGCCGATGAACACGCGGCGCGGCACCGGGTCGCCTTCCACATGCCCGAAGGCGATGTCGTAGGTGCGGGCGATAGCTCCCAAAGCCGGTTCGTCGTCGAGCGCGACGCCGTCTTGCAGGGCGCGCCAGGCGATGGCGCGGTACATGGCCCCCGTGTCCAGGCAGGAGAAGCCGAGCTCTTTGGCCACGGCCTTGGCCACGGTGGACTTTCCGGCCCCGGAGGGCCCGTCGATGGCGACGATCACTATTTCACCAGTCCCTTCAAGTCGGCGAGGAAGTCGGGGTAGCTCACGGCCACGCAGGTGAAGCGGGTCACCGACACGGGGATGCGCCCGCAAGCGCCCACGAGCGCCCAGGTCATGGCCAAGCGGTGGTCGCCGTGGGATTCGAAGACGAGGCCCTCGGGCACCTGCAGCTGCGGGTTGCCCTCGACGAACAGGTCGTCGCCCTCTTCCCAGGCGTCGACGCCGAGCAGGGCCAAACCGTCGATGATGGCCTGCAGGCGGTCGGATTCCTTCACGCGCAGCTCCCCCACCTCGTGGAACACCGTGATGCCCCGGGCGTGGGCCGCCACCAGGGCGAGCACGGGGATCTCGTCGATGACCGAGGCGATATGCTGGGAGGGGATCTCGCAGCCGCGCAGCACGGGCGTGTAGTTCACCGTGATGGTGCCGCGGGGCTCCTTGCCCTCATGCCCGCCGTAGGACTCGCGGATGTCGGCGCCCATGCGCTCCAAGGTGCGGACGAACCCGATGCGCGCCGGGTTCAGCGACACGTTCTGGATGGTAATGGAGCTGCCCGGCTTCAGCAGGGCCGCCGCGGCCACGAAGGCGGCCGAGGAGGGGTCGCCCGGCACGACGACGTCGGAGGCGAGCATCTCGGCGGGGCCGGTCACCGTGGCCACGCGGGTGCCGGCCGTGGTGGGCACGTTGAACTCCGGCAGCATGAGCTCGGTGTGGTTGCGCGAGGGCGCCGGCTCGTTCACGGTGGTGGTGCCGTCGGCGAAGACGCCGGCCAGGAGCACGGCGGTCTTCAGCTGGGCCGAGGCCATGGGGCTCGCGTAGTCGATGGCGCGCAGGGCGCGGTTGCCGCACACGGTGATGGGCAGCGTCTCCGGCGTCTCGGGCTTGAAATCGACGCCCATCTTCGCCAGGGGCGCCACGATGCGGCGCATGGGGCGCTTCTGCAGCGACTCGTCGCCGGTGATGGTCACCTCGACGTCCCAGGGGGCCACAATGCCCATGAGCAGGCGCGCCGTGGTGCCCGAGTTGCCGCAGTCGATGGGGGCGGCAGGCTGGCTGGGGCCCTCGGCGCCCCAGCCGGTGACGGTGCCGGAAAGCGATCCGTCGGGCTGGGCCTTCAAATCGACCTCGGCGCCCAAGGCCTCCACGGCGCGGATGGAGGCGCGCACGTCCTCGGAATCGAGTACGCCGGAAAGATGCGAGGTGCCCTCGGCCATGGCCGCGAACAGCACGGCGCGATGCGAGATGGACTTGTCGCCCGGCACCGTGACGTCGCCTTTGAAGGGCCCCCCGAAAGGCTCGATGATCGTGTAGGGTTCTGCGAATTCGCTATTCGACATGAGCGTACTCCTTCGGCATGAGCGGACTGAACGATACGGAGAAACCGGCGTTGATCAGCTGCATCGAAAGCTGGCCGATATCGCCTTCATCGGTGAGGATGAGGGAGAGCACGGCGTTGCCCTCGCTGATGTGGTCGATGTCAATAGATTGTATATTGCAACCCACCGAGCTGGCAATGGTGCAGACCTCCGCGACCACGCCTGTGCGGTTCACCATGGGGATGCGCACCTCGAGCAGCTTCTCGGTGGAGGGCACCCAGGCGGCCGGCAGCGCGCGGCGGGCGTCGGCGGCCTCGGCGAGCAGGCGCGTGAACGTCTCGCGGTCGCCGGTTTCCAGCGCGGCGGCGAACGAGCCCAGGATGGAGGCCATCTCGTCCAGGCCGCTTTTCAGGGCGCAGGCGTTGTCGAAGGCGATGCCGCACCACAGCTTCGGGCTGCCCGCGGCGATGCGCGTGGTGTCCTTGAAGCCGCCGGCGGCCAGCCGCATGATGGAGCCGGTGTCGTCGGCGTGCGCGCTCGCCAGCTGCATGAGGGAGGAGGCCACCATGTGCGGCACGTGGCTCACCACGGCCACGGCGGCGTCGTGCTCCTCGCGGCGCAGCGACACCACGCGGGCGTCGAGGCCGGTCACCAGCTCGTGCAGGTGCTGGAAGTCCTCGGGAACGGTGGACTCGTCAGGGCAGAGGATCCAGTTCGCGCCCTCGAAGAGATCGGCGCGGGCGCCGGCGATGCCGCTCTGCTCGGAGCCGGCCATGGGGTGGCCCGGCACATAGCGTGCAGGCGCCGGCAGAAGCTCGGCGGCCGCGGCGAGGATGTGCCCTTTGGTGGAGATGGTGTCGGTGACGACGCCGGTATAGCCCCAGTCGTGCAGGCGGGCGAGGTAGTCGTCCACAGCGGCCACCGGCGTGGCGATGACCACGAGCTCGCAATCGTTTTCGATGAAAGCGCGGAAGGCGGGGTCGTCGGGGCCTGAGGCCGCGTCGCACCAGCCGCGGTCGGTGGCGGCGGCGCAGGTGGCGGCATCGGTATCCACCCCGAAGACGCGCGCGCCGGGCATCTTGGCCGCAAGCGCCCCGGCCAGCGACGCCCCGATGAGCCCGAGACCTATGACGGCCACGGCCGAGAAGGGGGCGTTGGCGCCGTTCAGTTCAGCAGATTCAGTCATGGGAGTGTCTGTTTCCTCAATCGATCAGGTACCAGTCGCCTCCCATTGTATACGAAGCCGCCGCCCCCGCACCCGAACACCCGCCAGCGCCGCATTTTCCGCACGTCTCTCCGCCTCCGCAATGTTTGACAGGATTCCGTTTGGGGTTATATACTGACGGGGCTGGGTGGCTTGCCGGGGCGAACGGCGGCTACCTCGTTTTCAAGTTTGTAGCTTGGCGAAGTAGCCGTTTTCCGTACTTATCGGGAGCGGCTATTTCGCTTTCTGGTCTTTACGGTCAGATCGATCACCGCAATAATCACGGAGAGGAATTAGGGCGCAACAATCAGAACAAGTAGCACGTGGTTTACCGCATATTCTTGATGCGCTGGACGTGCAGGCGGCCTCGCTTCTGGTTGAGGTCGCCGTAAGTAGTCACAAGGGCTTCTCCGAGACGATCGAGCTGCTGCTGATCCATGATCGGCGGCAGCTTTTCGCACTCGGTCTCTATCGCATCGACAAACGAGCGAACATCACACCCAGATGCATGCGTCATGCTGTAGTTCCCGCATTCCGCGACGCTCACGTTGACGTTGTCGACGAAACCCGCCTCATCGGTCTCGAACGAGTCAAGCCGGGTGAATACCAACTGCTCATACACGCTCTCGAAAGGATACTTTGGGCAGATGTCCGCAAAAGCCACGGCATGACGAGAATTCTGAGTTAGAGCGGCGGTTTCTTTGGTGCCGTTGATGCCCACAGCCTCAAAAGGCTTGAAAGCCGTCACGCTCACCCCCTTGCGGCTTTTCACTTCCAGCACGAACGCCGCCTGACGCGTTGCCACGATAAGATCCACCTGATCCCAAAGAGCCCGTTCCCCTCGGTTCGACGGTTCGCGCGGGAAGTACAAGTTGGGCAGAAGCTGAGCCTGGTAAAGCGGCGAGGAAACGTCGCGCACCTTCTCGAGCACCTTCTGGAACACCTCGAACTCGGCCGTCATGCCCGCCACATCGCCATACCCTGCGGGAAGACGCCATGCTCCTGCTGCCGAGTACTCGGGAACGAGTTTGAAAGGATCGATCACTGTGCGCTCGAGCGGAAAGCCGGTGCGCAGGTACCATTCCCCCGTATAGTAGCGCGACAGAGCAAGGGCACCAAGGTCACGCCAAGAATCTAACTTGTCAGCGCGGATATCGCCCAGCGTCTCTTCAATCGCCCGCAGCTTCCGATCCGCGTAGCGCTTCAGAGGAGCAACCCAGACAAACAGCTTGCCATTGCGCCGTTCCTTCCATTTTTCCGCCTCCTTCTTCTCCAGAAGGAGCCTCGCTTCGATCTCATCGAGCGATTCGCAGATGGCGCGCGCCCGTTCGTCGTAGGCTGTTTCGGACAGAGCAGTTCCGCAGGACGGGCAGAGCCGATTAAGATACGCGCCTCCAATCTCTTCGGGGCTAAAGAGATTGGAGCATTTCGGACACAGGCACCGCACGTCCAATGGCGGTTCTTTCGGAATAACGGGCTCGGGGTTTTGCTTGCGAACCGTTCTACCAGCCTTGTTCGTCATTAACCCTCCTGGGATCGTTCGGAAAATGTTCGGCGCAAATCTCCCGCACCGTGCTACAATGCAGGAGAAGGCGGTTGCCGCTGCTACGGCGACCGCTCCACGAATTGACTAGTATTTCGTGGTTGGAGGGTCGCCTTTAGCTACTCGGCTGAGGGCGGCTCTTTCCTCTTTCTGAGCAATTCCCTGATCAGCCCTACAATGGCCGTTATCATGGTTGCCAGCTTGGTAATCAGCTCCACTGTTTCCATAGGGTGTTCCCTTCTCGCAGTGGAGCGGCCTTCCGCCTTCCCCCTAACGGATGCATCCCAGCGATGCACCCGTTAGGGGGAGCCGACTCTATGTCAATTCTAACATGGTGCTTTACGGTAAAGCAATATGCCATTTTCAACATTATTTCAAAGGAAACCTCACCTTGAAGCCCCAGGGGGTTGCCTGCTGCGCTATCATTCGATGCGTTCCAGACAACCGCCTTCTGCTCGCAACGCGCTCCTGAGGCGGCTGCCCCAATCCGAGGAAGATCCCGTGACAGACCAATCGACCATCAACGTGAGAATCAGCACAACGCTCAAGAAGCGCGGAGACGACGTGCTCAGCAAGGCGGGCGGCTCCCCTTCTCAGGCAATCCGAGCGCTTTGGGCCGAAATGGCACGCACCCGAGCCGTTCCGGATTTCATATTGCGAGATCTGCGGGAAGGCGCCCAAGACGAGCGCATGCACAAGCATTCCGCTTTGCGAGGCTTGGACAACTTGGCGGGCGCCTCTGTCCCGCGAAGCGACGTCCGTCGCGACGACCTGCCTTCGGCCGCACTTCAAGCAGAGAGCGAGGTGACCTCGTGAGGGTGCTCGTTGACACTGATGTCTGGCTCGACGTAGCGCTAGGGCGCGATGGGCACGACGCCTCCCTTGCCGCGCTTTACGGCTGCATCGACGATGGGATCATCATGACCGCTGCGGCTACCACCTTGAGAGATGCATTCACCATAGCGAGCGCGGCAGATGGCTGCACCATCGCCTACGAGATGCTGGAACGCCTCATGGATCTCGCCGAGATACTTCCCGTCGACAGCATCGTGTGCCGTAGCGCCCTTCAGCTGAGGCTTTCGAGCTACGGTGACGGTATCATCGCCGCCTGCGCCCGCACAGAGAACATCGACCTCGTCATCACGCGAAACACCGAGCCATTCCTCTCCTTAGGCATTCCCGCAAGCACTCCGGACGAGTTCATCGAAGAGCTGGGGTTCACTACCATCGAACTTGGCGCTCTTTAGGGCAATGCCCTGCCCGAGAAGCGAGCTTCCCTACTCATGCAGCTGGCTTTTGGCCCAGCCTTCGTCGATGGCGGCGTTGCAGCGCTCGTCCAAAAAGGCGGCGCACTCCTCGGGAGTCGTCTTGCCCATGAGGAGGTCGTGAATGCCCGTATAGAAGATGTCGCGCACGCTCTGGGTGTCGGGGTTGTTGCCCGTGAAATCCCATACGTTGCCGGCATTGGCGCGGAACAGATCGTAGAAGGGGATGTCGGCCCCGTAGCGGTCGGACACGCGCTTGCTCGCCGGTATCGCGCCCGCCGCGTAATCGAGCCAGTGCCCATCGCCGTACACAAAGAAGAGGAAATCCCTCGCCACCTGCAGCTTCTCAGCATCGCCGTTGTCGAAGATCTGGAAGCCCGAGGCGAAGGCAGTGGCGCTGCCGTCCGCATCGGGCCCCGGGAAGTTCACGAGCCCCACCGCATCGCCGTAGCGGGTGATGGAGGCGTTGTTCACCATGTAGATGGCCAACTGCCCCTGTCGGAACAAACTGGAGCAGTCTTCGATCTCGAGATTCTCCGCATGGAGCGGGAACCAGCCGCGTCCCACACCGTCCTGAATCCACCGGAGCGCCGACACACCCTCGGATGCCGAGAGATTGAAGTGGCCAGCCTCGTCGTAGATGTCGGATCCGGCCGAGCGCAGAAGCGTCACGATATGGGTGTCGCCTTGGGAACTGCCCGCGTACATCATCATCGGGAAGCTTCCTTCGGGAAGCGAGGCGGAAAGCGCGTCCAAGATGCGCGTCCACTCGCTCAGCGACCAGGCGGTGATTTCCCCTTCGGCGATGAACTCCCCAAGCCCCGCGTTGCGGAGCATCTCCTTGTTGTAGGCGAGCACGTTCTGGCGCGCCAGATAGGGCATCATATACGCGCGGCCCTCCACCACGCCCATGTTCCACAAATCGTCGAAGAGGTCGTCGCGGATAGCCGGAGTAGCGACATCGTCCAACGGCACGACGCGCCCGGTGCGAATGTAGGTAGAGATGTTGAAGTAGTCGCCGTAAAGCACGTCCGGTGACTTGTCCGTATCGAACGACCCCTCGACGGCCTCGTCGTACTGGTTCTGCTCGAAGACGATGACCTCGACGTCGACGGGGCGCGCGTAGGTGCGCTGGAACTCGTCGGCCATGCCCTGGATGACCATCTCCACCTGGCTGATGGAGTCGTCGAAGACGACATCGTGGCCCGTGCGGGGCACCTTGATCACCAGACGAACGGGCGCGGCACCCGTGAAGGGCAGGCCGCTGCAGCCGGCAAGGGGCAGCGCCCCCGCGGCCGCGAGGAAGGCCGCTCCCGCGCAGAAGGCGCGGCGGGTCATGCCGCGACGAGGGATCGGCGGTGCGACGCTTTGCGTCGGCGACAATGCCGGCTCGATCATCCTGCGATGCGTTCTGCGGCTCTCGCTACTCATGAGGCACCGCCCTTCCGAACGGCCTCAAGCTTTTGCAGCATGACCGTCACGTTCAAAGGCTTGCTGAGGAAGTCGTCCATGCCCGATGCCAGAGCGCGATTGCGATCTTCGGCGAACGTGGAGGCCGTGCAAGCGAAGATGCGCACCGTCTTGGCATCGGCTCGCTTCAGATCTCGGATCGCGCGAGAGGCCTCGTAGCCGTCCATGACCGGCATCTGGGCGTCCATGAGGATGGCCGCGAAATGCCCCACCGGCGATTCGGAGAACAGGCGCACGGCCTCCTCGCCGTTTTCGGCCACGGTGATGGAGAAGCCCTCCTCGGTGAGGATGGACGAGATGATGTCGGCGTTCAGCTCGTTGTCCTCGGCCACGAGGATCTCGACGGGCGCCCGAGCGGCTTCGGCACCAGACGGCGAGGAGACGGCCCGAACGGCTCCGGGGGGCCCGGGGGTTTCGACGGTTTCGACGGTTTCGACGGTTTCGGCCTCCACCTTTTCCGCGCGTTCTACACCTCCCACGCCTTCCGCGCCTTCTGCACTCGACGAAATCAGCGAGGGCGCCTGGGCAGGCGTCAGCCCATCACCATTCGCGACAGTAGGAAGCGTCACGATGACGGTGAAGCAGGAGCCGCACCCCGGCTCGCTTTCCACCGTGATGGAGCCGCCCATCTGCGTCATGAGCAGGTAGCTGATGGACATGCCCAGCCCCGTGCCCTTCTGGGAATCGCTGTTGCGGTTGCGCTCTTGCGTGAAGGCGTCGAAGACGTGCTCGGCGAACTCCTTGGTCATGCCGCAGCCGGTATCGGCGATCGACACCGTGAGCACGGCCTCATTCCCCGACGCGTACACCGCCTCGTGCACCTTCATGGTGATGCGGCCGCCCTCGGGCGTGAACTTCACCGCATTCGACAGGATGTTCATGAGAACCTGCGACAGGCGCACCTCGTCGCCTCGAAGCCACGGGTGCTCGACCGTGCGCGACAGCTCGAAGCGGATCCCGCGGTCGGCCATGGGCCCGCGCTGCATCTCGCAGACATTGTCGACCAGCGCGTTCACGTCGAAAGGCTCGCTCGTCAAATCAACCTTGCCGGCCTGCAGCTTCGACATGTCCAGGATGTCGTTCACGAGCGATAGCAGGTACTGGGCGGCCTTGCCGAGCCGATTCACGTAGTCGCGCATGGCGGTGGCGTCGTCCACGTGCCGCTCCATCAGATGGTTCAGGCCGATGATGCCGTTTAAGGGCGTGCGGATCTCATGGCTCATGTTCGAAAGGAACTCTGTGCGCGCGACGGCCTCGGCCCGAGCCTGGATCGACTGCCTCATGAACCGGTAGATGACCGCCAGCATGATGGAGATGACCGCCACCATGGCCCCGAGCATGCCCACCGTCATGGCGATAAAGGGGGCGAAGCGCTGGCTGAACACCTCCGTCGGAACCGTCATGATGAACGACCACTCGGTACCTGCGACCGGCGCGAAGGACATGACGAGATCCTCGCCGGCGCTCGTCGTGCAATTGATGACGAAGCTCTCGCCCGCGGCGATGTTGCGGCGGATGTCCTCCACCGTGACGCCGTCGTCGATGCGCCCGGCTTCGAGCGTGTCGTAGAAGTTGTCGCGCCCGGCGAGGTCGGTGGCAGGGCTGGCGCTCACGATGTAATAGCCCCGCGCGTTCACGACCGAGGAGACGCCCTGGCCGTCGAAGCTCTCGACGACCAGCTGGCTGGAGATGGTGGACAAGTCGCTGCGGGCGAGCATGGCCACGAAGGTTCGCCCGCCGATTTCCGTATCGGACAGACGGATGCCGAAAATGAGGGACTCCTTGGTGGTTTCCAGCCGGCCGTTCTCGTCGTCGTAGAGCATGGCGAAGTGCTCGCACCCGTCTTCCATAAGCTCGTCGTAGGCGTGCTCGTCGGCACCGAGGCGCACGTACGAGCTGCTGTAGAGCGTGCCGTCGGCTTCCATGAGATAGACCGCGTTGAACATGGCCGACGAGGCCGCCTCCAGGTTCAGCTGCTCCTGGGCCTCGTGCACCGTCTGCACGTCGTAGACCTCGAGGCGGTCGGCCACCGAGCCCAGGCGCGCGTAGCAATTGTTCAGCGTGCCCTCGATGGTCTCCACGTCGTGGCGGGATATCTCGTCCACGGAGGTCATGAGGTTGCCGGCGACCGTCGCGGAGAGTTGGGCCAGGTAGACGCAGACCGCGACGACGATGACGACCGCCGCGGCCGATACGATGGCGATGTACTTTCTGCGCTCCAAAAGCCGTCCTTGTGCATGCTTGTTATTCCTGCGTCAGTTTATCACTGAAAACAAGCGGTCACGAGAACGTAACTCGACGGTGAACTTGAAAGGGCCCGCAACCCAACCGTAGGGGGCGACCTTGGTCGCTCCTCTCAGGCGAGATTAACGTGCTTGACGAGGGCGAATCGAGGTTCGCCCCTACGAGAAGGAGCTTTCGAGTTCCTTGATGGCGGCGTAGAAGCGCTCGTTTTGCGGCGTGGGGATGCCGTGGGCCGCGCCCAGGCGGTTGATGGTGCCCGAGAAGAGCTCCACCTCCGTGGGACGGCGCGCCAGCACGTCCTGGCGCAGGCTCGGCAGACCCTCCGGGTTCAAGTGGTCGATGATGTCGAGCCAGTAGGCCACGTCCTCTTCGGTGAGATCCACGCCTTCCGCCCGGCCCACCGCCGCCACCTCGCGCATGGCGGCGATCATGGCCTCGCGCGCCTCACCGGGTACATGGATGCCGCTGAAGCAGCAGTCGTAGACGGCACAGGCCTGGTTCACCCCCACGTTGCAGATGAGCTTGCCCCACAGCTGGTGCCGGATGTCATCCGGCGTGATGAAGGGCTGGTCGATGGCGGTGAGCCATTCCGCGACGCGCTCGAGGTTCGCCCGCTGGGCCGCGTCCTCGGCATCGTGGACGCCCAGGGCCATCACGCCCACGCAGCCGGCGGTCACCGTGGCGCCCACCTTGCGGGAGTCCATCTGCTGGGCGACGCACAAAAGGACGCGATCCCACCCAAAGCGCTCGGCGAGCACTTCCTCGCTCGTGACGCCGTTGAGCACCGAGATGATGGCGGTATCGGGGCCGATGAGCGGCGCCGACTGCTCGATGGCCTCGGGCAGCGCGCCGTACTTCACGGCGTACAAGACGACATCAAAGGGTTCCTCCGCGGCGCGCTCGGCAGCCTCATCGTAGGTCAGATAGGTGATGCGGATGGGCTCGCCGTTGAACGTGGCGGCCTCGGCGCGGTAGCGCTCGGTGCGGGCCGTATCGGCGACCACGAAAACGCGCTCGGGCCCCATGGCGGCCCCGAAGCAGCCGGCATACATGGCCCCCAGCGACCCGAACCCGACAATGGCGACATTTTCAATAGGCTTCATAGGAGCCTCCTTGCTATATTCAACGGTGGCAATGCAGGGAGGAGACGCGCGGCGTTCCAACCGAGCGAGTTCCGCAGATGGTATCGAAGGCGCAACGACGCAGGGAAAAGGCGACCTTGGGCCTTCGATACCATCGAGGACTGTCTGAGCGAATCAAGGTGCCCCGTGGTCCCGCCCCCCGAGGAGTCGCTACTGCATATCTTCCAAACGTCCGTGCTTCTCGTAGCGGGTGACGCGGGCGATGCGGTTGTCGTCATCCACGAACACCACGCGCGGGGCGTTGTCGGGATCGGCAAACTCCTCGGGAGTCATCTGTGCGTAGCACATGATGATGACCTTGTGCCCCGGCTCCACGCAGTGGGCCGCCGCGCCGTTCACGCAGATCATGCCGCTTCCCGGCTCGCCGGCGATGACGTAGGTCTCGAAGCGGTTGCCGTTGTCGATGTCGACGACCTGCACCTTCTCGTACTCCAAGATGCCCGCCGCGCGGGCAAGCTCGGCGTCCACGGTGATGGAGCCGACATAGTCGAGCTCGGCCTGCACCACCCGGGCGCGGTGGATCTTCCCCTTCAGGACGTTCAGCAGCATGGGCTACTCCCCTTCCTCGTACAGGAAGTTGTCGATGAGGCGCGTGCTCCCAATGTAGACGGCCATGGCCACGAGCGCCATGGCGCCGATGGCATCGGTCGGCTGCATGGTCACACCGTCGACGACTTCCACGTAATCGATGCGCGCGAGCGGCTCGGCCTCGATGATGCCGCCCATGAGCGCCTTGAGCGCCGCGGCGTCGCGCTCCCCCGCCTCCACGGCCGCCTTCCCGGCGAAGATGGCCCGCGACAGCACGAGAGCCGCCTGGCGCTCCTCCGCGCTCAGGTAGGCGTTACGCGAGCTTTTGGCCAGACCGTCAGCCTCGCGCACGATGGGACAGCCGACGACGGTCACGTTCATGTTCAAGTCGGCCACCATGCGCTTGATGATGGCGAGCTGCTGGGCGTCCTTCTGCCCGAAGAAGGCGCGATGCGGCTGCACGATGTTGAAGAGCTTCGTGACCACCGTGCACACGCCGCGGAAGTGCCCCGGGCGCGAGGCGCCGCACAGCGAGTCGGTGAGCGTTTCCATGACCACGAAGGTGTTGTGGGCCGGGGCGTACATGTCGTCCACTTCCGGGTGGAAGACGACGTCGACGCCGTGGCGCTCGCAGATGCGCGCATCGCGCTCGAGATCGCGCGGGTAGGCCTCGTAGTCCTCGCCCGGTCCGAACTGGATGGGGTTGACGAATACCGAGACGACGACGCGGTCGCTCGCCGCGCGGGCGGCGTCCATGAGGCTCTCGTGGCCCTCGTGCAGCGACCCCATGGTGGGCACGAGCCCGATGGAGAGCCCCTCGGCCTTCCAGGCGGCCGCGCGGGCCTTCATGTCCGCAACGGTGCGAATGATCTCCATGGCCGGCCTCCTAGAGGTTTTCCAGCACGCCCGCGGGGGCGGCGTAGGTGTGTTCGGCGGCGGGGAACGAGCCGTCCTTCACAGCGGCGTCGTAGGCGCGGTAGGCATCCAGCATGACGTCGCCCACCTCGGCGAAGCGGCGCACGAACTTCGGCGTGAAGTCGTGGAACATGCCGAGCATGTCCTGGTTCACGAGCACCTGGCCGTCGCAGCCCGCGCCGGCGCCGATGCCGATGGTGGGGATGGTCAGCTCCTCCGACACGCGGGCGGCGAGCTCTGCGGGAATGGCCTCGAGGACCACGGCGAAGGCGCCGGCCTCCTCCACGGCATGGGCATCTTCGAGAAGCTTGCGGGCCGAATCGGCCGTCTTGCCCTGCACCTTGAAGCCGCCCAGCGCGTTGATGCCCTGGGGCGTAAGGCCGATATGGGCGCATACGGGGATCTGGCAGTCGACGATGGCACGGATGCGGTCCGCCACTTCCACACCGCCTTCCAGCTTCACGGCGTTGGCGCGCGCCTCTTTCATGAGGCGGCCGGCGTTCACCACCGCGTCGTAGACGCTGGACTGATACGACATGAAGGGCATATCGACGACGACGAGCGCGTTCTTCGTGCCGCGGGCCACAGCGGCCCCGTGGTGGATCATGTCCTCCATCGTCACCGACACAGTGTCGCCCAGACCGAGCATGACGTTGCCGAGCGAGTCGCCGACGAGGATGGAATCAATGCCGGACTCGTCCACGAGCCGTGCCGTGGTGTAGTCGTAGGCGGTGATCATCGAGATCTTCTTGCCCTCGGCCTTCATTTTGAGAAACGTCGATACGGTAACACTCATGGTTACTTCCTTTCGATCCTGTCGCCCCGAGCCTTCCCGGGTGCAACGGTATCCTCCACTGGCGCGTATTATAAGCGCTGACGCCGATGCGGCATCCCAAAATGTTGGTGATTTCGATCAGATTTGCCGATACCGCCATTCTTGCGATCTATAAGGGAGCCGGCCGCGAACTGTGTTCCGGCAAGGGGGCCGGCATCGGTGCGCGTCGCGGATCGCGCCGGGACGCGGATCGGCTCAGATACTCGCAGACGCCGGAACATGGGCCAAACCAAGCCCTCGCCGGCGCCCGAGCTAGGACGCGAGATCCTTGAGGCGCGCCACTTCCTCTTCCGCGAGCGGACGGGAGGCGCCCCGGGGCAGATCCCCCAGGACGAGCGGACCGAAGGCCTCGCGATGCAGCGCGATCACCGGATGCCCCACGGCTTCCAGCATGCGACGCACTTGGCGGTTGCGGCCCTCGCGCAGGCGCACTTCCACGTAAGATCCCCTGGCGGCCAGCGCGTCGCGGCCGCGCTTGCCCCCGTGGCGCTGGCGGTAGCCGCTGGCACCGGCCCCCTCGCCGATGAGCTGTGCGGCCCGGCGGCCATCGGCGCCCTCGAGCACGCGCACGCCCGCCGGCAGCGTGGGGCCGTCATCCAGCAGAACCCCTTGGCGCAAGCGACGCACGTCATCTTTGTCGAGCGTCCCTTCCACCAGGGCCAGATACGTCTTCTCCACGTGGCGTCGCGGGTGCAGAAGCCCATGGCCCAGCTGTCCGTCGTCGGTGAACAGCAGAAGCCCCGTAGTGTCGGTGTCCAGCCGCCCCACGGGGAAAAGCCCCGGATGGGCGAGCAGCTCGTCGGCCATGAGCGCAGCCACGGTGGGGCGCCCCTGGGGATCGCTCATGGTGGTCACGTAGCCGGCGGGCTTGTGCAGCAGGAACGTGGCGTTCTCCTCGGGCAGCGCGACGGGCGCGCCATCCACGGCCACCATGTCCGCAGCAGGATCAACCTTCACGCCCATCTCGGTCACCCGCGCGCCGTTCACGGTCACGCGACCAGCCGCGATCAGTTCCTCGGCATGGCGCCGCGAGGCCACCCCGGCCCGGGCCAGAAACTTCTGCAACCTCATTTCGGCCATGGCGGGGGACCTACTCGTCGTCGGTCTCGAAGACGAGGGAGTCGAAATCGATCTTGTCGACGACGCCTAGCGTGGATGCGATGGCGCGAGCGAACATGGCGTCGGCGTCTGCGGTGCCGAGCGCGTCGGCGGCAGCGCCGGGCACGGCGATGCGGGCAGCTCCGGCATCCTCGCCACCCCCGGCGTTCTCGGCAGCCTCGTCGTCCTCGATCTTCGCTCGACCAGCTGCTATCGCTGCCGCTTCCTCCCCGCGCTCCCCCTCCAGGGCGTCCGCGAGCACCTCGGCCGCCGCATCCGTGCCCTGGGCCAGCTCCTCGTCAGATAGCATGGCCTCGCCGTCGTCGGCCCCGAAGTCCTCCCCCATGAGCGCGCGGGCCATGGTGCGGGCCTGCTCGTCGGAGACAACCGCGTCCTTGCGCGTGGCCGACAACCGCTCCGTGATGAGCCGACGCGTCTCCGCATCGGGCGCGAAATCGGCCAAATCGGGCAGGTCGGCAGGGCTGCGCAGACCGAACTTCTCCAGAAAGCCCCGAGTCGTGCCGTAGAGCACCGGGTTGCCCGGCGCGTCTTCTGTACCCACCTCGCGCACGAGCCCCTTCTCCACCAGCGAGTTGATAGAGCTGTCGGAGTTCACGCCGCGCACCGAGGCCACCCCGGCACGGGTCACCGGCTGAGTATAGGCCACGATGGCCAGCGTCTCCATGGCCGCCGCGGAAAGCTTGCGCGTATCCCAGGACAGCACGTACTTCTCGATGAGCTCGTGGTAGGCCGGATGCGTGAACAAACGCCAGCCGCCGGCCGCTTCGCGCAGCTGGATGCCGGAGCCGCGGGCCTCCAGATCATCCCGCAGCCGCACGAGCGCCGCCTCCACCGCGCCCACCTCGCACTCGAGCATCTCGGCAAGCGCGATGGTACCCACGGGCTCATCGGTCACGAAGAGCATCGCCTCCAGGGCGCCCGCCAGCTGGTCTTCCTGCAATCCTTGAAACATGTGCCTCTACTCCTCCCCCACCGACGTGAGGGCGTCGTCGCCTTCCAAACGCAAATCGCCCGAACCCTCGATGTAGTCGATCGCGATATCACCGAACAGCTCGTCCTGCTCGAGCCTCACCATGACGCGCTTGTACAGCTCGAGGATGGCCAGAAACGTCACTACCGCCACATCCTTGGGGGTGCCCGGGCCCACAAGCTGCGAGAAACGCAGGTGCTTGGCCGTGCGAATGCGCTGATGAATGGCGCGCACGTGCACCTCCACGGGAATGGGCTTGGCGGCAATGTGCTCGCTTTCCAGCAGGAACACCTCACGGCGCGCAAGGGCCGCGGCCGCCTGATAGGCCAGCGCGTCCAGCGACACCCCTTCCAGGAAGTCGGGCATGAGGCCGAGGAAGTCGGCATCAGGGCCGAAGGGGCGCGTGTGCATGCGACCCTCGGCGATGAAGCGGTTGTGGAGCACCGCGGCGGCGTTCTTGAACTTCTTGTATTCCATGAGGCGCTCGACCAGCATATCGCGGGCCTCGGAGGGCGCGAGCTCCGCCAAGTCGTCGTCAAGCTCGTCGCGTTCGCGCGGGATGAGGCTTTGGGCCTTGATCTCGAGCAGCGTAGAGGCCACCAGCAAAAAGTCGCTCGCCACGTCCAGATCGAGGGTCTCCATGCGCGACACCTCGGCGAGGTACTGATCGGCGATCTCGGTGATGGAGATGGCGCCGATATCCACCTTCTGGCGGCTCACGAGGTAAAGCAGCAGGTCGAAGGGGCCCTCGAAGCTGTCGATGCGGACTTTGTAGGACATGGGCGGCGCCGTCTCTTAGGAGAAAAACGGCGGGAACATGAAATCGAACAGATTGCCGGCCGTGACCCCCAGATACCACGAGAACGGGTTGAAGTTGAACACGTAGGGCAGCACCACGATGGCGATCATGAACACGGGGAAGGCGTACTGCTGGATCTGGTAGTACTTCGGCAGGTACTTCGGCGGCAACAGGATGGCGAAGATGGATGAGCCGTCCAAAGGAGGGATGGGCAGCAGGTTGAAGAACATAAGGTACAGGTTGATGAGCGCGAATGTGGGCAGGAACATCACGTAGAAGTAGGCGAACAGCTCGTTGTTGGCGAAGGCGGGGTTGGCGACGAGCCCCGAGCAGCCCCACGCCACCGCAGCGGCCAGCGCGGCCATGGCGAGGTTGGCGGACGGGCCGGCCAAGCCCACGATGACATCGTCGCGGCGCGGATCCTTGAAGTAGCGCGGATTGTAGGGCACCGGCTTCGCGTAGCCGAACACCGGCCAACCCATGACCATGAGCAGAAGCGGCAGAATGACCGTGCCGAAGGGGTCGATGTGCTTGAGCGGGTTCAGCGAAAGGCGTCCGGAGCGCTTAGCCGTGGGATCGCCCAGCTTGTAGGCCGCATAGCCGTGGGCAACCTCGTGAAGCACGAGAGCCGGGATGAAGCTCAGCACCGAGCAGATGATGTAGGGAAGGTTAACCATAGCGCATAAGTGTAGCGCACCGCGCGCCCTCATCATCGCGCCGCCTTCCAAACCCACAGAAACCGCCGATGAACGACAGCGGGCCCCGCGACGGAGGGAGGGGAACGTCGCGGGGCTCAAAAGAGGAGGGCGCAGGGATCTTAGGCGGCAGCGGCGGCCGAGGCGCCGGCGATGCGGCCGAATACGATCAGATCGGTGTAGGAGTTGCCGCCCAGGCGGTTGGCCCCCTGCACACCGCCGGTCACCTCGCCGGCGGCGAACAGGCCGGGAATGGCCTCGCCCGCAGCGGTGAGCACCTGCGCCTCGGGGCTGATGCACACGCCGCCCATGGTGTAGTGGATGGTCGGGATGCGCTTGGAGGCGTAGAAGGAGGGATCGGACACCGCATCGCCCAAAAGCTCCTTGCCGGGCGCGATCTGCGTGTCCTTGCCGGCGGCCACGCAGGCGTTGTAGCCCTCGATGGTCTCGGCGAGCGTCGAGGGATCCACGCCGATCTGGGTCGCCAAGTCCTCGATGGTGTCGGCCTTGAAGCTGTGGCCCTTCGCCACCAAGTCGGCGATCTCCTCCAAGCGGTCGTCCTTGATGTTCGTGGAATCCACCAGAAGCCACATCTCGTCGTTCGGCTGCTCCAGGATGGCGTCGGCGATGGTGTCGCGGCGCTCGTCCTCGCGGACGAAGCGGACGGCATCGTCGTTGACCATCACGTAGTCCTCGACGCCCAGCCAGTTGCCCACGAAGGTGGCCACGCCGCCGTTCTGCGGGTCGCCCAAGGGGTGAATCTGCACGAGTTCCATGTTGCGCAGCCCCGCGCCGGCGGCCTCGGCCAAAGCCAGGCCGTCGCCGGTGGAGGAGCACACGTTGGAAGAGGGCATCGATTCGGTCACGCGCTTGTCGTACTGCATGGCGAGCTCCGCGTTGCGGGAATAGCCGCCCGTGGCGAGCACCACGGACTTTCCGCGCACTTCCACGGCCTCGCCGGAGGACGGACGGGTGCCGCGCACGCCTACGACCGCGCCGCCTTCCACGATGAGCTCTTCGATCTTCGCATCGGTGTACAGGGTGAAGTTGCCCGTGGCCTGGGCGGCGTCCATCAGGCAGGAGACGTAGTAGCTGCCGCCCTGCTCGCCCTTGCGCTCGACCTCGACCGCGTGCCCGCGCTGCCACAGGCCGCCGATGGCCGTGAAGACCTCCTTCTCGTAGACAAGCCCGTGGTCCTCCATCCAGTGCACGGCGTCCAGCGCGTTGTCGGCGAGGATGCGCACGAGGGCCGGGTCGCCCGCCGAGTCGCCGCCCTCGAAGGTCTGGGTGTAGTAGAAGTCCGGCGAGTCCTCGATGCCCATGGGCTCCTGGCGCTCCGGGTCCGGCGCGTTCAACGTGCCCTCGCCGGCGTTGGTGTTGCCACCGTAGATGTCCATCTTCTCAAGCATGACGACGGACTTGCCCGCCTCGGCGGCCGTCACGGCGGCGGCCAGCGCCGCGCCGCCGGAGCCGATGACGACCACGTCTGCCTCATCGCTTATGGGCTCGGCAGCGTTCACGGAGGCGTCGCCCTTCATGATGGCGCGCATGTCGGCGCCAGCGGCCTCGGCGCACTCGGCCACGGCCGTGGCGAAGGCCATGGAGGTGAGGGTGGCGCCGGTCACGGTATCGACGGAGAGCTTCTGGGTGTCCAGGTAGTTGTCGGTCAGGAGGCGCACGGCGGCATCGCCGATGTTGCGGCTCTCCATGTGGTCGGCCTCGATGGAGGCGATGCGGTCGGCCTCGAAGGTCACCGACACTTTGATCTCGCCGTTGCGGCCCTGAGCGGTCGCCTCGTAGGTGCCGGGAGTGAAGGCCGGCGCGGCATCGCCCGTGGAGGCCGCCGGGGTCTTCGGCGCGCAACCGGAAAGACCGAGCGCGGCGAGCGCCATGGTGGCGAGGCTGCCGCTGATGAACTGGCGGCGGTTCAGCTGGAACTTCTCCGCGATGTTGCGATGGATACGGGCGAGGGCGCGCTGACGACGCGTGAAGGCCTCGATCTCGTTGGGATTCTGAATCATAGTGCTCATGGTGTCCTCCTCGGGTCTCCCTATGTTCTTGGGCGGTTGAGCCGTCTGCTCGCCGCCGATGAGGCCATCCTAGGGCCCGGCCCGGCGGGCGGACTAGTACACGAACGGTGTGTTTTCGCGGAGAACCCCTATGACACGAAGGGGGTGATACGGACGTTTCCCCAGGTCATTGAGAATACGGGCAAAACCTGAAAGCGTTGCCGAAGAAAAAGGCCGCACCGTGGCGGCCGGGGGGGGGACGATGCGGGGCGGCATCTCAGTCGCCAAGACCGAGCAAGTCGAGCACCTCTTGCTTGGAGTGAACGCCGAGCTTCTGGTAGATGTGCTTCGAATGGGATCGCACGGTGTTCTCGGAAATGAACAGCGTCTCGGCGATATAAGATTTGGAACGGCCCTTCACGAGCATCTGGAGCACCTCCACCTCGCGCACCGTGAGGCCGCACTCGGCACCGAGGCGCTCGCAGCCCGCATCCAAACTTTCGAAGACCGCAGGCACCGGAGCGGCGACGTCCAGATCGGCGAAGATGCGCCGCTGCGCGAAGGCGCTGTCGTTCAAGGCAAGCACACCGTCACCGTGACGACATAGGCCAGCACCGTCACGGCGATCGCGGGAGACTCCAACTGCCCAAGGAGCACGCCCGCCGTCTCGCCCAGGGCCAAGGGTAGCGAGTAGGCGAGCCATCCCGAGGCGAAGATCACGAGGGGCGAGGCCGTGGAATGGTGGGCCACATCGGCGAGCATGGCCCACAGCAGCATGACCACGAGGGTTTGGGCGATACCGGCGCCGAGAAGCAACCAAGGCACAGCCGCGGGGCCGGCCACGGGCAAAAAGAACAGCGCCGCCGCCGTGAACAGCAGCACGGCGCGCCACAGCCCCGAGAAGTTAATGAGCCGCCCGCGCACGAGCACCCACCACAGCATGGCTGCAGCAAGAACGATCTCGACGCCGTGGTGCACAACGGTGAGCGCCACGAAGGGCACGGGGTCGGATTGCACGGGGACACCCTTCACGGCCCCAATGGCAAAGCTGTAGACGGCCACGCCGAAGAGAATCTTCCAGGGAATCGCCGTGGGATTCACCTCGTGGAACATGCGCGGCGCGCGCCCTGCGGGCACGGGGCGGGCATCGGCGCGGCGCGCGAGGGCCACCGAGACGGCCGGAAGCAGCGCCAGCACGATGGCCGCAGCGGGAGCCGGCAGCATATCGAGGGGCACCTTCAACGCGGAACCTACCGCCATGGCGATGAACACGCAGGCGATGACATCTTTGGCTCCCAAGCTGGCGAAGAACGGCGCCCATTGCAGATAGAGCCACGCGACGCCCGCGCCCGCGAGCGCGGCGGCGACCGCATAAAAGATCGAAGCTGAGGGTGATGCTGGGAGCAGCGGCACCACCAAAGCGACGCTGGCAAGCCCCTGCACAACGGCCAAGGGCCACGCGAGGCGCCGGAGACTCGGCACGCACCCCCTCAGCACCAGCATCATAACGACGGCCATCGTCGCCGAAAGGGCCAAATACAAAGGCACGCCCAACGCGACCTCGCCGAGCGCCCCGTCGCTGCGATGGGCGATGCAGTAGATCCATATCTGCGGCGCGCACACCCCGATGTAGGAAATGTCGAAATTGCGCAGCACGGCCGGCCGGCGCTCCTTACCAGCCGCCGCACTGTCCGTCGCGCGGTCCCTCGCCGACCCCTGTTCTCCGATGCCCACATTCCCTCCTTGCGCTACGTCATCTGCGCCATTATACCGACTCGGCTCCCATCTGGGCAAATAGGAGAAAGCGCTAGTCGAGTACCAGCTGCTGGATGTAGACGTCATTGCGCAGGTCCTTGGCATGGGCCGCGTCGATGGAGTCATCGGCGACCATGGCCTTGATGAGCTGTAGCTCGCGGACGAGGGCTTGGGCCTGCACGTCCTCCACAGCGTCATGGGTCTCGCGCATCTGATGGAACTGGTCGGACAGGCTGGGGGCAGCCGAGGAACGTGAGCTCGGGCGATCGTCTGGGCCCTCCTCCATGTCGTCCTCGCTCTCGTCCCACCGCGCCGCTCTGCGGGCGATGTCGTCCAGCTGATCGTAAAGGCCGCGCACCCGAGCGACTTCCGCACGGGCCCGGGCCGCCGCCGCGGGCGATGCCGCGGGCGCGAGATCTTCCAGCATCTCGGCATAGCGGTGCATGACGACGACCGTGGCCGGCTCATCGACAGCGTCGGCGACAGCGCCCTTCACCGCTCCAGTGAGATGCGCATCGGCCTCGATGGAGGCGATCACGCCCAGGGCGAGGTCGATCTCGGCGTCCACCCGATCGCGGGTGCGCTTCGCCGAACGCTTCGAGGGCGTAAGCGCCGGCACCGCGAAATCAGCCAACACCAACGTCAGCACGATCATGCCCGAGGCGATGGAGACGAGCGTGGCCCGGCCCGCGGCAGAAAGCGCCGCACTCGCCGTCAGCGTCAGCATGAGGGAAAGCGTGATGCCGCCCTTGGCGCCGGCCAGTGCCATGGCGAGCGTGCCGCGCAGAGCCTCGGGCGCAAAGCAGCTGCGGACGCCGTCGCCCCGAGCGGCCGCAGCCCTCACGTCCATGGCGAGCAGCCACGCGAAGCGCACCCCTTCCAACACGAGAGTCAGCGCCACCACGACGCCCAGCAGCGTCGCTGGATCGCCCAAGCTCCCCTCGGCCGCCGGTTCCAGAAGGCGCGGCAGCTGCATGCCCAGCACGACGAAGATGATCCCGTTCAGCACGAACTCCAAGGTCGTCCACACGCTTTGGGCCTGCAGCTTGGTGCGGGCCGTGGCAGCCGTGTGGCGCTGGGGCAGTAGGGACAGCATAAGCCCCGAAGCCACCACGGCGATGACCGCGCCGATGTGCAGCGATTTCGCCGCCAGATAGATGACGAAGGGCAAAAGCAGCTCCAGCATCACGTGGAGCGTGGGGTTGTCGAGTCCCGTGCGCCGCAGCACCTGCAGAAGGCCCCAAGCAAGAAGCCCCATGACAAGACCGCCGAAGAAGCCGCCGAACAGATCAAGGGCGAACTCCTCGCCCGCGTGCAAAAGCGAGAACGATCCCGTGGCCAGAATCGTCAGGCAGCATTGGAACACCACGGTGCCCGTCACGTCGTTGAACAGGGCCTCGCCCTTGAGCAGCGCCTCGTGACGGCGGCCGAACCGGCGGTCGTGGGTCAGCGCCGTGACGGCCACGGCATCGGTGGATCCCATGGCGCCGCCGAGCGCGCAGGCAGCCGCCAGGGGCACGGCGGGCAAAAGCGCGTGCAACGTCGCCCCGCAGGCAGCAACGATGGCGAAAACAAGCCCCACGGAAAGCGACGCGATGCCCCAGCGGTTTTTCCACAGGGCTCCGGAGTCCACGTGGCGCGACTCGTTGAAGTGCAGAGGCGCGATGAACAGGATGAGCAGCAACTCCGGATCGATGCCCCATTCCAACGGCGTGGGCACCGCCAGCGCGAGCGCGGCGCCGAGGGCGATCTGCACAAGCGGCAGCGACAGCGGCGGCAGGAACTTGTCCAGAATGCTGGAGGCGATGACCGCCGTCAGCAGAAATAGGATCAGCTCGAAGGTCTCCATCTACACCAACCCCGGGAAGCTCCGCTGGGCCAAGGCCTCGTAGGCGGCGATGGCGACGGCGTTGGAAAGGTTCAGCGAGCGGGCTCCCTCGCGCATGGGGATGCGGCGACAGCAGTCGGCGAAACGGTCGATGAGCCCTTGGTCGAGCCCGCGGCTTTCGCGCCCGAACAGCAGAAACGCATCCGGCCCGTAGACGACATCGCGGTAGCCGCACGAAGCTTGCCCCGTGAACAGATGCAGCTCATCTTCGCCATGGGCTTCCAGAAACGCCTCGACGCAGGGCCATCGCACCACTTCGACATCATCCCAGTAGTCGCAACCGGCCCGGCGCAAGTTCTTCTCCGTCAGCCGAAACCCCATCGGCTCCACCAAATGCAGCCGCGCCCCCACACACGCGCACGTGCGAGCGATGTTCCCCGTATTCTGAGGAATCTCCGGTTCCACAAGAACAATGTTCAACATTGCAACCCTTTCATAGTTGGTAGAGCAGGTTCGAGATGCGGGGTGCCGTTCACCAAGCGAGTTCCGCAGCGAACGGAAATGCCCAGTGGGCATTTCCGCCGAGCGAGGACTGTCTGAGCGACTGAACGGTACCCCGCAGCCCGAACCGGAGGGATCCCCTAAGCCCGCTCCTGTTGGCGGGCCATTTCGGCTTCCAGCTCCTCAGTGAGGGTGAACCACTCCTCCTCGGCGGCGGCCAGACGCTGCTTCAGTTTGGCGTGCTCGGCGATGGCGTCGGAGGAGGCGTCCTCGTTCACGTAGAAGTCCGGATCGGCCATCATGGCCAGCAGCTCCTCCATGCGGGCGTTGTCTCGTTCCATCTGTTCGTCCAGCTGGGCGATGCGCTTGCGGTGGTTCTTCAGGGCGGCGTAGGCGCGGTTGCGCGCCTCGGCCTCGCGACGCTTCTGCTCCTTGGTCTTCGGCGCGCTGCCTTTGGGCGCGGTGAGCTGCACCTCGGGGCGGGCGGAAGGCGCATTCCCGGCGCCCTTGGCAGCTGCGGAGGGCTGACCGAGGTCAGCCCCTACGGAACCATCCCGAGCAGCCGTCGAGCTCGAGCCTTGGCGGTCGCGGCGACGGTTCACGGTGATCTTCGTGGGGGGCGCCGCACCGGCGCGGCGCTTCTCGGGGGCCGCGCCGCTCCCCTTCCCGTGGATGCCCGCATCGGCGAGCGCCTCGTCCACCACCGAGCGGTCGGCGTCCACGTCGCCATCGAGCTGGCCCGACTTGTACAGGTAGTAGTCGTAGTCGCCCTCGTAGTTGGTGATCTGGCCGTCCTTCACCTCCACGATGCGGTTGGCCACCCCGCGGATGAGGTGCCGGTCGTGGGTGATGAACAGGATGGTGCCGTCGAAGTGCTGCAGGGCCTGCTCCAGCACGTCGGCACTGGAGATGTCCAAGTGGTTGGTGGGCTCGTCCAAACACAGCAGGGGCTTGGGCGCCACGAGCATCTTCGCCAGGGCGAGCCGCCCCTTCTCGCCGCCGGAGAGCACCGACACCTTCTTGTCCACGGCGTCCCCCGTGAACAAAAACGCGCCCAGCAGGCTGCGCACCTGGGAGATGGACCAGCCGGGCGCGGCATGATCCAGCTCCTCGAAGACGGTGTTGCCCGCGTGCAGCTCTTCCAGCTGGTGCTGGGCGTAGTAGGTGAGATCGACGTTCACGCCGTAGTCGATGGTGCCGGCGTCGGGCTTTTCCACCCCGGCGATCATCTTCAAGAGCGTGGATTTGCCCGCGCCGTTGGGGCCCACGAGCGCCACCTTGTCGCCGCGGTACATCGTGAAGTCGATGCCGTCGTACACCGTGTGGTCGCCGTAGCGCTTCACGAGGCCGCGCGCCCGCACCACCTCATCTCCCGTGCGCGGCGGCTGCACGAAGTTGAAGTGCACCGTCTTCTTCTCCTCGGGGATGACCGGCAGCGTCTCCTTGATCTTCTCGATGCGCCGCTCGCGCTCCTGGGCCTGCTTGGCCTTGGTGGCCTTGTAGCGGAAGCGGTCGACGAAGGCTTGCAGGTGCGCGATCTCCTCCAACGATTTCGCACGCTCTGCCTTGATGCGCTCCAAGCGCTCCTCGCGTGCCACCAGGTACTTCGAGTAGTTGCCCTTGTACAGATTCACTTCCCCGTTGTCGATTTCCGCCACGCGGTCGACCATGTTGTCCATGAAGGCGCGGTCGTGGGAGACGACGATGACCGTGCCAGCATAGCCGCGCAGAAAGCCCTCGAGCCACTTCACCGATTCCAAGTCCAGGTGGTTCGTCGGCTCGTCGAGCAAGAGCACCTCGGGATTGCGGATGAGCAGTTTCGCGAGCGCGATGCGCATCTGCCAACCGCCGGAGAACTCGGTGGTGGAGCGGGTCATGTCGCGCTCGGTGAAGCCGAGGCCGAACAGCACGCTTCGCACCTTCGACTCCAACGAGTAGCCGCCGAGCATCTCGTAGGCGTCCCGTGCCCGGCCCACGGCCGCCAGCTGCGCTTCGGTGGGGTTCGCGCCCAGCTCCGCTTCCAGCTTGTGCAGGCGCTGCTCGGCTTCGAGTACCTCGGTTTGCGACGAGATGACCTCTTCGAAGACGGGGAGATCGCCCATCTCGATGGCCTCCTGCTCCAGATAGCCCACGCGCGCGCCCTTGGCGAAGAGCACGCGGCCCTCGTCCGGATTGTCCTCGCCGGAGATGATGTTGAGCAGTGTCGTCTTGCCCGCGCCGTTAGGGCCCACAAGCGCCAGCCGGTCGTACTCTTCCAAGCGGAACGTCACGTCGTGGAACAGCGTGCGACCGCCGTAGGATTTCGAAAGATGTTCAGTTTGCAGGATCATAAGCGCTTCCCGAATCAGTCGTCGAGGGACGACGCCAAGCCGCCCCGCTTTTGCCAACTGCATAGTGTAGCGCATCCGCGCAACGATGCGCCCCGCTATGCCTTCCGGTACTTCTGGAAACGGCTGTTGGGCTTATTGGGAATCGCCCGTACCCCTCACGCCTCAACCAATTCGAAGGCCTTCCGGTAAACGGGCTCCGCCTCCCAGCCCTTCGCCTCCACTTCTTCCAGGGTGAGCCATGCGAAGGACTCGTGCTCGTGGCTCAGGCGCACGTCGCCGGAGCACCAGCGGCAAACGAAGTCGACGCCGAGAATCCGTCGCCCCGGGGCGCGCAACGTCCAGGCGTCGAAGGGCTCGCCGACCTCGATCTCCAGACCGGTCTCCTCGCGCACCTCGCGCACCAGCGCCTCCTGCCAGCTCTCGCCCGCCTCCACGCATCCCCCCGGAAGATCCTCCTCGAGGTCGGGCGCGATGCTGAGACGGCGCGCCGCATCGGGCTTGAACAGGAACAGCATGCGGCCGTCCTTGAAGATGCAGCCTTTTACCGCAACGCGCTCCCTCGGCTTCGACGCCGCGGCTTGATCGAACCCATCAGTATCATATTGCGCGTGCCCCACGGCCGCCTCCTCAAGTAGGTTATTCCAAACACCCCCGTACCATAGCAGAGAGCCCCGCGATTCCTGCGCACGACCTCCTTCAGTTCACGAAGTGCTGCTTTTCTGCATGAGATCTCGAGTTATAAGCGTCTAGAAGAGACAGAATTAACGAATAGCAATATCCCTAGCATCTAATGAGGCAGTTTTCGAGAGAACGCCTTCGGAACCGGAACGGCGGCGCCCAAGCACGCAGCAGCAAGGACGAAGACGACGGCTTTCGCGGGAAAGCACAGGATGAGCAACAAGGCCACCATCAGCGGCTGGCGCATAGCGGCACCCAAGAGGGCCGCCGTGCTGACGGAAAGCGCGAAGACCGGGTCGATGCCAAAGAGCCCGGCGGCGGCATAGCCGATGGCGATCCCCGAGAAGATGAGCGGGAAGAAGTGGCCGCCGCGCCAACCGAGTCCGAGGCACACCTGGCTGGCCAGCACCTTGAGAAACCCCGTCGCGAGCAACGCCCCGGCACCGAGGGCCGTCCACTGCTGCGCCAGCATCTCGGTCTGGGCCTCGCCGGCGAACAGGGTAAAGGGGAGAAAGATCCCAAGAACTCCCAGTATCGCACCGGCAACGACCGCCTTCACTACGACGCGATTGCCGAGCCGCGCGGACAGCTTGCCCACGGCCCAGCCGAAGCCATGAAAGAGCCAACCGGCGCAGGCACCAAGCGCAATGACGGGAAGCGCCCAGGCGAGCTCGGACGCCCCCACGGCCATGTCGGAGAAGTGCGGCAGCCCCGAACCGCCGCCAGCCACCTCGTTGAGCAGCATGAACGCCCCCAGCGCCCCGGCCACGGAGAGCAGGTACACCGCCGTTTTGACCGGTTTGGAAACCTGGGGCGCGGAAACCACCGTCGCGGTGAACGAGTCGATCCGGCGCCGACGCCCGTCGGCATCGTCCGCATAGCCGAACAGCGGCGCCGCCAGACCGAACAGCGGGGCCGAGAAGATCGCCGACAAAATGGCCGCCGTGCCCGCGTTCGCCAGCTCGCACATCTCGGCGCCCACGAACTTGAGTCGGTCCCCCACCCAGCTGCAAAGCCCCGCCACCACGCCGGTGAGGCCAGCCTCGGGCCCGATGCTGCCGCCGAATAAAAGCGGCAGAAGAGCGCCGAAGAACATGGCTCCCAAGTGCCGGTAATCGTAGCGCCCGGTTTTCTTCACCTCGGCGAGCACCGCGTTCATATCATCAGGGTACGGCCCCACGTTCTTTTGAAACAATCCGATGGCAACACCACCGGCAACGCAGAAGGCAAGCGGGTACACGACAGCGGGCATCCCTATCGCCGCCAGCCACGCCGGCGCCTTCACCCACAAAAGATCGAGGCCCGCGTTCATGAGAAAGAAGAACGCCCAGCAAAACGCTCCGGCGCAAGCCCCGAGCGCCACGGTCACCACAGCAAATGCAATCCGTTTCACGACGGCTTCCTTTCCCGGGCGAAAAGCTCTTTGAATACGAAAAGGCCCCTCCGAGGAGGGGCCTGCGAATTCATGGTGGTCGCTACAGGATTTGAACCTGTGACCCCCGCCGTGTGAAGGCGATGCTCTCCCGCTGAGCCAAGCGACCGAAAGGTTTTCGCAACTCACTTGGTGACTTGCGACGGCTGTATATACTACACGGATTCCGCGACGCGCGCAAGGGGGAATCTTGTATACTATCCCAACATATTCACAATTCCACCGTTTGGCGGCTCTTCCCGCGCTTTCAGTGCCGAGGCCGTCCACCCCGAAACGGCGCACGAGAAAGAGAGGATCCGCCCCCATGGCAAGCGATTTGACGAGCGACACCTTCCTCGCCTCCAAGAAGATCAGCGACGAGATCAAGGCCGATCTGGCCGTGCACCCAGAGAAATACACCATGCTCACGGGCGACCGCCCCACGGGCCGTCTGCACATGGGCCACTACTTCGGCACCATCCGCGAGCGCGTCGCCTTGCAGAACGCCGGCGTCACCACCCGCATCATCATCGCCGACTACCAGGTCATCACCGACCGCGACACCACGGCCAACATCGCCGACAACGTGCACAACATGGTCATCGATTATCTGGCCTGCGGCATCGATCCGGAGAAGACCATCATCTTCACCCACTCCGCCGTGCCCGCCCTAAACCAGCTCATGCTCCCCTTCCTGTCGCTCGTCACCGAATCCGAGCTCATGCGCAACCCCACGGTGAAGGCCGAGCAGGAGGCCTCGGGCCACGCGCTCACGGGGCTGCTCCTCAGCTACCCGGTGCACCAGGCCTGCGACATCCTCTTCTGCAAGGGCAACGTCGTGCCCGTCGGCAAGGACCAGCTGCCCCACATCGAGCAGACCCGCCAGATCGCCCGCCGCTTCAACGAGCGCTACGGGCATGTGTTCCCGGAGCCCCACGGACTTCTCACCGACGCCGTGGAAATCCCCGGCCTCGACGGGCGCAAGATGTCGAAGAGCTACGGCAACGCCATCGCCCTTTCGGCCACGGAAGAGGAGACCGCCAAGCTCATCAAGAAGTCGCAGACCGACTCCGAGCGCATGATCACCTTCGATAAGGAGAATCGTCCCGGCGTGTCGGCCCTACTGACTACGGCGGCGCTGACCACCGGTCGCACCGAGCAGGACATCGCGACGGAGATCGGCAACGACGGCGCCGGCGCCCTCAAGCGCTACGTGACCGAGTCGGTGAACGCGTATCTGGCCCCCATCCGCGAGCGTCGCCGCGAACTGGAAGGCCAGCCGGAGATGGTGCGCGAGATTCTGCACGAGGGCAATCGCCGCGCCAACGAGATCGCCAACGCCACCTTGGACGAGGTGCGCGAGGCCATGGGCATGGTGTACTAGCCGCCGCGGGCAAGATTCAACGATAGCGTACGATCGCGGCGCCCCCTTAGCGGAGGGGGCGCCGTTTTCTATACCGTGTCCTCCAGATCCATCTGCATGAGCTGGACGCTCTCGCGCATGCGCTGGGCATGGGCGCGGGAGAGCCGGTCGTCCTCGTAGGCGCTCTGGATCTGCTCCAGCTCGAAGGTATAGGCCTTGCGCTTGATGTCCTCGGTGCGGTCGCCGGCCTTGATGACCGAGGTCACCGTGGGCCGCGCATCGTGCAGCGCCGCCACCGAGCGCTGGTACTCCACGAGCACCGCCGCCGCGTCCTCGGTGGGCACCTGGCTGGAAGCGACGGCCGCTTCCAAATGCTCCACGGCATAGGTGCGCGTGGCCGTCTGCAGCCAGCGCATCTCCTCGGTCTGCTCGGCCAGCTCCGTGTTGCCCGGCAGCTCGCGCAGCACCGCGCGCACGCCGCGGTGCCACAGCGCCCGGAAGCGGCCGTTCCAACGCTTCAACGTGCCGTGCCCCTTGCCGTGCTGCAGAAGCTGCATGGCCTGTTCGAGGCGCCCCATGTAGCGGTAGGCCACCACGCCGGAGACGACGCCGCGCTCCATCAGCTCCATGGCGCGCTCGTACTCCCACATCAGGGCCTGGACGCGCAGCTCCACGTTCATTTCGCTCTCGATGCCATTGTTGGCCTTGATGCGCGCGAGGCGGTCGTTGTAGGAGCGAATGACCGCCCGGGTCTCCGCGCGGTTCTCCCGGGTCTGCTGAGCCGCGAGCATCTCGATGACCTCGCGCATGATGTCCATAGTGGTGGCGGCGTCCTGGTCGATGCGGCGCAGCTCCTCCTCCCCCTTGTCGCGGGCCGGCGCCAGAAGCGGCACGACGAAGGTGGCCAGAAGCAGCGTGCACACGATGACGCCGCAGGCGAGGAAGATCAGCAGCTCGCGCTGGGGAAAGGGCACGTTGGGCGGCCCGTAAACGGCATAGGTGGGAATGGAGAACATAATGGAGAGCGTGATGGTGCCCTTGGCCCCGCAAAACGTCGTGATGAGCGCGCTGCGCAGATCGCCTTTCCCGAAGCGGCGCTTCTCGTCGCGGCGCACATGGTAGAGATCCATGGCGAGCACCCACAAAAAGCGCGTGGCCAGAAGCACGAAGGTGAGCCCGAAGACGAGCAGGATGAGCGTGGAGTTCGTGATGCGCACGTTCTCCCACGTGTCCTGCATGGCCAGGGGCAGCTGGGTTCCCAGAAGCACGAACACGATGCCGTTCAGGGCGTAGGTGAGCACGTGCCACACGCTGCCCGAGACGATGTTCATGCGCGAGACCGAAGGCCCGATAACCCCCTTGGGAGACGTGACGTTGATGAGCCCGGCCACCACCACGGCGATGACGCCGGAGACGTGGCACACGTTGGCCACCAGGTAGATGAGGAAGGGAATGAGCACTTCGAAGAGCACGTGGAAGTTCGTGTTCTCCACGCCGATGGAGCGGGCGCGCTTGACGACCCAATTGCCGAGCAACCCCAGGAGAATGCCGAGCAGCAGACCGCCGACGAATTCCACGAGGAAGTCGACCCCGGCGTCAACCAGGGAGAACGACCCGGTGACCACGGCGGCAATGGCGAATTGGAAGGACACGATACCCGAGGCGTCGTTCAAGAGCAGCTCGCCCTTCAACATGGAGGCCTGGCGCTTCGGGATGTCCACCTGCTTCGAAAGCGACGAGACCGCCACGGCGTCGGTGGGGCCCAAGGCCGCGCCCAGGGCGAAGGCCGCCGCCAGCGGAATGGAGGGCACGAACGCGTTCAGCAGGAAGCCGATGACGAGCGTCGTGGCCACCACCAGACCTATGGCCAGGGAGAGCACGGGCTTGCGCTCGCGCCAGAGCGCCTGCTTGTCGGCGTGCTTCGCCTCGTCGTAGAGCAAAGGCGCGATGAACATGACGAGGAACAGCTCCGGGTCGAGCGTCACCTCCACCTCGCCGCCGGCCACAACGGCAATGAGGAGCCCGATGACGATCTGGATGAGCGGAAGCGAGACGCGCGGGATAATCTGGTCGATGAGCGAGGACGCCAAGACGGCGACGAGCAGGAGCAGACCGAGGGTCAGCGCTTCCACAAATGCATCTCCTTTTGGGTGTCGGCAATGGGCGAATAAGATATTTTAGAGCATGGCGGGCTATTGGGAAAGGCGCACGCGGAAGTTGCGGCCGCTCTTCTCCAGCTCGTAATCTCCCACCGAGGCCATGTACTGGCGCATCTGGGAATAGCCGAGGTCGCGCACCTTGAAGTCCTTGAACTTGGCACGCAGGGCGTCGGTGATGGTGGAGAGCATGATGCCCTCGGTGCCAGCGCCGGCCACCAGCTCGCGGATGTAGCCGGCCGGGGTGTCGCCCGCGGGCTTCTTCTTGCGAACCGGCGCCTTCTGGGGGGCCTCCTTCTTGGCCGTGTTCTTCTTCGCGGCAGTCTTCTTGGCGGTCTCCTTCTTCGCGGCAGTCTTCTTGGCAGCCGGGTTCTCCTCCGCCTTCGACTTGGCCGCCTGGCGGCGCCGCGTCGGCTTTTCCGTCTCCGCGGGCTTCTCGGCCTCCGTCGGCTCCTTCGTCTCGCGCGTCTTCGCCTCTTCGGTGGCATCGGCTTTCTTCGTCTGGCGGGTCTTGCGCTCGGCGCGGGCGCGGCGGCCGGGCCGCACGTCCTTCTGAGCCTCCGGTGCCACAGGTTCTGTCTCCGGCGCTGCCTCCACGACCACTTCGACGGCCTCGGACGCCGGCACCTCCACCGCCACTTCGGTGGAGACATCCGACTGCTCCGCTTCGCCCTCGGGCAACGCCGCGGCGGCCTGGCGGCCCTCCGACAAACGCCCCACGGCCTTCGTCGCAACCCGGCGCGTACCGCGATGGCTGCGCGAGCGGCGATTCGGCTTCTCGGGCTTCTCCATCTCGGGCTTCTCGGCCTCGGCCGAGGACGCCTCAGTCGCGGCCGCCTCTCCATCGAGCTCAGAGGCGACGTCGGCAGCCTCTTCTGTCTTAGCGGCCTTCTCGGGCTTCCCCGCACGCTCGGGCTTCTCCGCCTTCTCGGGGCGCTCCTCGCCCTCGGCGAGTTCCACGGTGACCGAACTGTGGTCTTTGGTGATGCGCACCCGCGTGAACTCCTCGAGCAGCTTCGAGAGCAGGTTCGTGCCGTAGCTGCGCACGTCGAAATCGGGGTAGCGCTTCTGCAGGCGGCTGCCGATCTCGCCCAAGCCGGTGGCCTTGCCGTTGTTCTGGTTGTCGGTGATGATATCCACCACGGCCTGCTCCACGGAGTCCTTCGGCACCGCGTTGCTGCCGCCGCCCTTCTCGTTGCGCTTGTTCTGCACGAGCAGCTCGAGCGTGGTGAACACGTCGCAGGCGCGGCGGAAGGGCGTGGGGGTCTTCTTCTCCCCCATGCCGATGACCATGCGCCCGCTCTCGCGCAGACGGCTGGCCAGGCGCGTGAAGTCCGAGTCGCTGGACACGAGGCAGAAGCCGTCGACGTTGTCGGTGTAGAGGATGTCCATGGCGTCGATGATCATGGCGGAATCCGTGGCGTTCTTGCCCTGGGTGTAGCCGAACTGCTGGATGGGCGTGATGGAGTTCTCCAGCAGCGCGTCCTTCCATTTCGCGTGCAGGGTGAGCGTCCAGTCGCCGTAGATGCGCTTGATAGTGACGGTGCCATACTTCGACAGCTCGTTCAAGATCGGCTTCAAGTAGCGCGCCGACACGTTGTCCGCGTCGATGAGCAGCGCGAAGCGGCGGTCGGACGATTCAGTGGTTGTCTTTGATTCCATGGGAGGTAAATTCCTTGCTTGAGATAAGGGGCCTTTGTCATTCAGTATGGCACACTTCGGCCTAAAATGCTGCACCTATCTTGGACTCAGGTCAAGCCGTAACGTTGAGAAGCGCCTTTCCTCCCGAGAATACAGGAAGTCGTGGGATAGGGGCAGCCGAGGCAACAAAAAGCCAGCGACGATAAGCCGCTGGCCTAGCATTTCGGTGGTGCACCATGAAGGACTCGAACCTTCGACCTTGGGATTAAGAGTGGGAGCTGGCCTCGTGACGCTTTTCAGCTCTGCCCTCTGAACTGGGGTTTCTTCCTCCGCTTTAGCGTACTTTCGTTCGCTTTTCACGGTTTCGCGGCCGACATCTGGGTCGTTCTGGGTCAGCGACCCAGATGACGGCGGCCCAGATGTCAGCCGCGCGACAGCATCTCTATCTTCGCGTCGGCGTCCAGGCGGTTGTAGTGCCTGTAGTCGGCCGTGAGGTTCGCATGGCGCATCAGCTTGGAGATCAGCGAGTCCTCGTAGCCCTTCCGGTGCAACATGGTGCTGTAGGAGTTGCGCAGGTTGCCGAAGGGCACGTAGCCGGTGGGGGGGCAGGGACAGCCACCGCTTGTAGGCCCTCGTGACCGTTTCCGAGTCGATCGGGCCGCCGAAGCCGTCGTCCACGAGCCACGTCCCGCCCTCCGCGAGGACCGCGTCGGTTATCTCCTTCAAGCGCAAGGAGTACGGCGGCGGCACGATCAGCGGCTCGGTGCGGTAGTCGCTCTTCGCCCGATCGAGCACCGTTACCTCGCCGTCCAGGAGGTGCACGCCGCGCAGCACGGGGCACACGGCCCACAGGCCCGACTCGTTCTCGCGCCACTCGATCTCGGGCGCCCGGACGTCTATCGCCTCGGCCCTCTGGGCACCGCCGAACGCCGCCAGGATGTAGTACGGCTCCCAAATCTCCCCCTCGCACTCCCGGAAGATGGCGTCCAGCTCGTCGGGGTCGTAGGTGTCGGAGCTGCGCTGCCGCGCGCTCTTGGCGGTGGGCATGATGTACCGCTTGCCCAGGGGGTGGTGGTCGATGTACTCCAGATCCCCGGCGCGGTTCAACACGATCCTGAAGATGGCCTTGGCGTGTTTGGCGGTGCCGAACGTCATGCCAGACAGCCACTCCTGCACGTCCCTGGCCCTTATGTCCTCCAGCGCCGTGCGAGGATCCTCTGCGGCCCTCTCGTACTTGAGCCGGAGCGCCATGAGGCGCCGGTCTGCCTCCTTGGCCGTTCCCCGGAACATCTCGGACTTGGGCTTCCCCGCGACGGTGTAGCGCAGCTCCCACACCCCGCGCCTCTTCTGGCGCTTGCTTCCCCACGTCGACTTCGCCATGGTACAATGCACCCGCCTTCCGTTCATCGGATGGTTATTGTTGCGGGCCCCGCCTCCGTCGCCAAACTGACGCGGGGCTCGCCTTATCTACATGTTTTGTCGCCAAGCGCCCTTGGCAACATTTTTTGTTGCCGGCGACTCCTCCCCTACCATGACCGCAGTAGACAGGAGGAGACCATGGGCAGCCTTTCCGAAGTTCCCACCTGCGAGCTTGTCGATGAGCTTAAGCGCCGCGAGGGCGTGGAGTCCGTCTCGCTGTCGCCCTACACCGAGGCGACCGTGCCCGCCGAGGGGCCGGCGGTGGTGCTCGTCGTGACCGACTAGCCCACCTTCTGGTACGGGAACGAGTTCCTGATGAACCGGTGGAAGTACCTCCCGTGCGACGGCGCGGCCATCAGCTCGCGGTGAACGTACTCCGACACCCCCGTGTAGCGGTACATGCCGCCTGAGTGGAACTCGACGTAGAGCGTCCCGTGCTCGTAGCCCACGGCGGCAAGGTCGCTCGATGCCACTGGAACCATTCTCATTCGCAAATCCCTCCGAGCCCCATCACGACGCCTGCTGAATGGCCTGGATCAACGCAGGCATGACGGACGGCACAGCCTCGATGCACTTGTCAAACAGAAAGTTGCCTATGCGCTTTGCGGCTTCCAGCACCTTCTGCTTGCCCTTGCCCTCGCTCTTCTCAAGTTCCGATAGCAATTTCGACAATTCCGCTCTTTGCTCGTCGGAGATAGCCGCGTCGGGAAGAGACCATACGGCTGCGATGGTCTGGCTCAGGGAGAGGCTGCTCGATGCCTCGGCGGAAGACATACTGACGGTGGAGATGTCCACGCTGCTGGCGTTCGACGTGGTGACAAAGCTCCCTATCCAGCCCATGAGCTTCCTCAAGCCTGATTCGTTGCGCTCCTGCAGTATGTATTCGCATCCGCAGCACCGCATCTGAAAGCGATAGCCCTCCGCCTGATCCATTATGCAGTCAATTTCCTCCTGCGCGATCTCGTCATCATCATTGACCAGGTAATATATGTCGCACCAAAGCTGCCAAGACGGATCTACTCGTTCTGCCATAAAACCTCCCTACTCCATTTCCCTAGCCTTCCTAAAGAACTTTCGCCTGGCAGTCTGTCGAACAAACAACATTAATACAATTAGATACAATACGAAAAAGACAGACATGAAGCTAAAAAGATGGACTGCAGAATCGCTTATTCCAGGCGGTTCGAGAATAAACCATATTCCACCAAAGACAATAAACATCGCCGCACATATCGCAACCATCTGGGAAAGAGTCGACCATCGTGGATCGCTCAGCTTCTCTATCTGCCAATCGATATCTAAACGAAGCTTTTTAAGACATTCCTCATCAATGCTCATCGCGCTTCCCCTCGTAACTGAATTCCACTCAGAGTACGCCTCTATGCTCTTCAGCAGCCGGGAACGACTGTCGAAAGCGGCAACCGCCGATATGACTGCCGCGGCAACAGTTGCCACCGCAGCCAGTATTGCGACAACAATTGCAGTATCCATGACTACCCCTTTCCGCTCCGTTTCTCCTGGAACTCGCGCTTTTTGCCGCCACCAAACCTCCCTACTCCATCTCCCTCTCCGTTTTTCGCCGCGCCTAGGCGTTGATGCGCTGGACGTTCGCGTAGGCGTAGCCCTCGAGGAGGGCGTAGAGAGGCTGGACGTTGAAGCCGCCGGGGAAGTCCAGGCGCTTCGATGCGGTCTTCACGTCGTAGGCCTTGTAGTAGTGCGACGTGATGTAGGTGAACGTCAGCTCGGCGTGGTCGAAGCCGGCGCCGCCCGTCTCAAGCTCCACCCCGATGATGCTGGATAGGTAGATGGACTCGACGGCGGTCTTCTTTCCCGTGGCCCCCTGGTGGTCGATGAACACGATGCGCCGGTCGGTGAACAGTATCTTGTCGCGCAGCAGGGCGAAGCCGGTGGCGAACCGCTCCCCCTGCATCAGGTACATGCCGTACTGCTGCTCGATGGCCTCGACGGGCAGTTCGGAGTAGTTGCCCATGAGGCCCTGCATGATGCCGCCGCCCCCTTGGGCCTTCGCCTGCTGGCGGTCGTGCTCCATGGCCGCCTGGGCGGCATCCTGCGCGGTGCTCATGGCGGTGCTCGCCGCGTCCTTGATCATGTCCTTGAATGCCACTGCTCATCCTTCCTATCTCATTTCCTTGCCGGCCTTATGGCTCCGTTCTCCGGAACGGCGGCCGTTGACGTATCCGGTCGGCTCGCTGCGTAGCCGTCGGACACCTTTAGCACCCCCTCCATCCCCGGCGAGTCGTCCGGCTCCAGCGGCAGACGGAGCCTGGGATCGTCCTCGATCCTCTCGCGCACGCGCGCCAGCGCCTCCGGGTGCGCGTCCAGCGCCTCTCGCGTCTCGGGCTTCAACGTGAATATGACGTTGCCGGGCGGAATCTCCTCGCCGTCCGCGTAGTCGGACAGGAAGCTTGCCGCTCCGCCGAAGTCGTGGAAGTGCAGGTCGCGGATAGGCCCTTCATCGTAGAGCGCGAGGATCACCAGCTTGACGTTTGCGTGGAGGTCCTTTATCTCCGCCGCGATGCCGTCCAGGTGTCGCCTGCGACGCTCGGCCTCCCTGGCCTCGATGTCCTCGTACTCCGCCAGCCTCGCCTTAAGCTCCTCTCGCTCGGCCTCGGCTTCCACCATCCGGTGCAAAGCCTTGTCCTTCTCGGCGATTATCCGATGTGCCGTCTTCCTCAGATCATCCAGCTCGCGCTCGATGGCGCCGTTCTTCCTCGTCGCGCTCTCTAGCGCCGAGTCGCGGTCTCTGGCCTGATTCTCCAGCTCCGCGATGCGCCCGGCGGCGTCGGTCGCCGATTTCTCCAGCTTGGCGATGCGGGCAGCCCTCTTGTCAAGCTCCCTCGATACCCATATCTTCTTCAGGTTCCACCCCGCCAGGAACGCGAGGCCGGCCACGAG
Source organism: Adlercreutzia sp. CNCM I-6215 (assembly GCF_977072315.1). Classification (NCBI taxonomy): domain Bacteria; kingdom Bacillati; phylum Actinomycetota; class Coriobacteriia; order Eggerthellales; family Eggerthellaceae; genus Adlercreutzia; species Adlercreutzia sp. CNCM I-6215. Next base: position 148,977 of record NZ_CDRVMA010000006.1, read on the forward strand.
GAACGGCCATGCGATGCAGAGGGCGTCGTAGACGGACTGCCCCACGGCCGCGGGAGTTATCCCGATCCACGTGAATATCGTAACCAGCGACGCGCATCCCGCGAGGATGGCGGTCGCCTTGGGACGGCCCGTCCCCTTCTCGCTCACCTACGCGCTCCTTCCCACCTCGGCCGGCGCTCGTAGACCCCCGGCATTTTTGTGAACTCTGACCATGTTGGCGTCGGCCGCGACCTCCGCTATGTCCAGAAGCCGCCTCCTCCCGTCGTCGTTCATGGACTCCCAGTAGCCGTTGAGAGCCGCCTGAGCCGGGTCGGAGTAAGACACGGGAGGGTCGTACCCAGCTATGGCGTCGATGGAACAGCCGAACAAGCGCGCGCAGTTATAGGCTTGTTCGAGGTTTATCATAGCCTCCTCTCTTTCCCAAGACGCATATCTACGTTCCGGTACACCTAAAGCGTCCGCAGCCTCTTTTTGAGTTTTGAACCCAGCCAGTTTTCTTAAACGCTGCAATTGTAGGTTCATGACGACCTCCACTCATCGCGTTCAAAATATTACAACGAAATTGTTGAATCTTCAACCAAATTGTTCTTATTTGGGTTGATACAGCAATTTAATTGGTGTAACTTCATAAACACCAACAATCTAATTGTTGGTTGCAAGAAGACCCATGAAGGTTCCCCCGAACCTTGAGAGTCGAATATGCGCAGGCGCGGCAGCCGGAAAGGAGGCCGCGCGACGAGAGGAGGTGGAGAGACGTGAAGAGGCTTGGAAGGGACGACCTGGTGATGGCGTTCCTATGCGGACTCGGCGGGGCACTGGCCTACAAAGCGGGCAGCGCGCTACTGGCCTAGCATCCTCTGGACGAGGAGGGCGACGAGGCCGCCGGATCTGCCAATCAGGAATTGGAACGCGTACTTCCCGACGGTCTTGGCCACCTCGATCTTCGACTCCTGGAAGTAGCAGGCGCCGAGACTTGAGAGCAGTACAGCTTGTCCCCGTCCTCGGTTCTCTCCGGTTTGACGAGGTCGAGCTTGACGCGCTCGTTCAGGTACCGCCTAAACTGATCGCGGTTGAGGCCGAGAGAGCCCAGGTCGATGGCTCCGTCGTCGATCGCCTTGCGGAAGCCCATCTTGCCATCTATAGGGATGACGGCCGCAAGCACCTTCCTCTGGGTCCTGCTAAGCCTTACCACGGTGCCTCCCGTCTCTCAGATTTACGCCCGTATTCTACCAGGCCGCCGCGCCCGCGCATATTCGCTCCCGACGAGAACCCGTAAAGAAAGGAGGAGCCTTGAACCTGGCCGTATCGCTGGCCGCCTCGCTTATCTCGTGGACGTTCGTAATCGCCAGCTTCTCGCTGGACGGCAAGCCCCGCGAGCTGTGCCTCCTGGCGTCGTTCGCGGTGATCGCGTTCCATGTCGGATGGTGCTTGTCGGGCAAGACCTCGGACGGGTGGTTCGCCATCAAGTACCAGGGGCAACATACGCCGCGAAAGTGCGATCTGGGCCGCAAGACGGAAAAGATCTGGGATGCTTCTGGGTTTTTCAGCAGATTTGACCCAGATGAACGAAAAAGGTCGGGAGCCACAAGCTCCCGACCTAGCATTTCGGTGGTGCACCATGAAGGACTCGAACCTTCGACCTTGGGATTAAGAGTCCCCTGCTCTACCAACTAAGCTAATGGTGCACTTGGTTCCTGCGCAAAGCGCTTGAATATTCTAGGCGAAGCTTTTCAGAATTGCAAGCCCTAAATTTTCAAGCGCGCTGGGGTGGATGATGGGACTCGAACCCACGATCTCCAGAGCCACAATCTGGCGCCTTAGCCAACTAGGCCACACCCACCATTTCGCGCAAGGCAGAATTATAGGCAACAGAGAGCCTGGGTGCAAGAGTTATTTTTCCTATGCCGCTCCCCGCGCCATGGGCGCCGCTCCCGTCGCCGCTGCCGGCACCACTCCCGTCGCCCGTTGATTCGTCTCGCCACCGTCCGACCGTTTCCGAGTACCCCGGCGCCGACGAGCACGCCGCGGTGCGCTTTAGCAGGCCGCCAAGTCCTTCACCACTTCCCCGCCGAGAATGAGGCCGGCTACGGAGGGGACGAAGGCAACTGAGCCGGGTGCCGGACGCGTACCGTCCTTCACAGCCATGTCGTCATCCGCGGGAACGAGCGGCGGCTCAGTGGAGTAGACCACCTTCAACGACGGAATGCCTCGCCGCCGCAGCTCGCGACGCATGACGCGGGCAAGCGGATCGACCGAGGTCTCGTAGATGTCCGCCACCCGAAACGCCGTCGGATCGAGTTTGTTGCCTGCGCCCATGGACGACACAATGGGCACACCTGCCGCAAAGGCGGCTTCCACCAGGGCGATCTTCGCGCTCACCGTGTCCACCGCGTCAATCACATAATCGAAGGTCGCGAAATCGAACTGGTCAGCCGTCTCGGGAAGGAAGAAGCACTGGCGAGGACGCACGATGCACGACGGATTGATAGAGGCCACGCGCTCGGCCGCCACCTGCGTCTTCGGACGCCCGATAGCGCCCATCGTGGCGATAATCTGCCGGTTGAGGTTCGTGGGATCCACCGTGTCGGAGTCGACGAGATCGAGCGCCCCCACCCCGCTGCGAGCCAGCGCCTCCACCGCATAGCCGCCCACTCCGCCAATGCCGAACACGGCCACCCGAGCCGCCGCCAAGCGGTCGAGCCCGTCTCGCCCCAGCAGCAGCCGCGTCCGCGCGAAAAGGTCATTCACGAGAGCACTCCCATCTTCCCTGAAGAGCGTCGAGTGTCGGGCACGGGCGCTCTTGCAAAAAGTTTCGCAAAAATGGTCACAAAATCGACTTTTGAACTCTTCGTGAACCGCAAACCCGTCATTTTCAGCACTGAAACGCGGAAAAGAGGCGTTAAACTAGCAAAATAGGGTTCAGAATCAAAGATAGAGAGTTCAAAACTCGATTTTGTGACCATATTATCGCAGTTTTTTGTCGGGAAGGCGCTTGCGGCCCCGATTAGGAGAAGACGATGTCCCAACAATCCTCGCAGCACAAAAATTTGACCCCCGCCATCGGTATCGCTCTAGCATTCTTGCTCTCGATGAGCTCTTTGGCCGGATGCAGTGCCTCGATGGCAGCTGATGAGGCGCCGACCGATAAGTCGACCCCTGAGCTCGCGAGCACAGGGGCGCCCGACGACTCGCAAGAGCCGCAGGCCACTCCCCCAGAGGACGCAAACCAGCAGAATGCTGAAGCTGCTAGCGAAAACCGATCCGTAACCGACGATGGTGCCCTCTCCTACCGCGACATCCCCGCCTTCGATGGCAATCCCTACGTCTACGTGAACGACGGCGAGCCGGTGTTCACCGACGAGCAGCGCGCGGCCGAACCCGGGTATGAGCATTACGACGAGCTGGACGAGTTAGGCCGCTGCACCGCCGCCTTCGCCGTCGTGGGCCCCGAGACCCAGCCCACGGAGAAGCGCGGTTCCATCGGCGAGGTGCGCCCCTCCGGCTGGCAGATGGCCAAGTACGATTTCGTGGAGGGCAAGTACCTGTTCAATCGCTGCCATCTTCTGGGCTACCAGCTCACGGGCGAGAACGCCAACGAGCGAAACCTCATCACCGGCACGCGCTATTTTAACGTCCAGGGCATGCTGCCCTTCGAGAACGCCGTGGCCGACTATGTGGATGCCACAGGCAACCACGTGCTCATGGCCGTGACGCCCGTCTTCGAGGGAAGCGAGCTGGTGGCCCGCGGCGTGCACATGATGGCTGAGTCCGTGGAAGACGGCGGCGAGGGCGTGGCCTTCAACGTCTTCTGCTACAACGTGCAGCCGGGAGTGGTCATCGACTACGGCACGGGCGCATCGATGCTCGAGGAGGATGCCACTCCCCTCCCCGACGTGTCGGGAGCCGAAAGCGCACCCGATGCCGCAAGCGAAGGCGCAGGTGCCAGGGAGGCGTCCGAGAAGGGCGCGACGGGCTCCGACGAGGGCAAGGGCGTCGCCGAGTACGTGCTGAACACGAACTCGAGGAAGTTCCACCTGCCGAGCTGCTCGTCGGTCGGCCAGATGAGCCCCAAGAACCGCGAGGACGTCGAGGACACCCGCGAGAACCTCATCGCCAACGGCTACGACCCCTGCAAGCGCTGCAACCCGTAGGACTTCGATGGAGTCTCCAAATGTGTGCTAGAATAGCCACCGCACTTACGGGGCTGTAGCTCAACGGTGGAGCAGGGGACTCATAATCCCTTGGTTCTCGGTTCGAATCCGGGCGGCCCTACCAAAAACAGACATGCGCCTGTCGGATATTTCCGGCGGGCGCATTTGCTATACGACGCTATCTTTCAAACGCGGCGAGCTTTTGTGCGATTAGCTTGGGAAGCTCTTCCGCGCATTCGGCGATGGCGTCTGCGCCTTCGCACTCCCCTGGCTCGCCAAATCCGTAGGCGCAGGCCACGAAGGGAATGTCGTTGCGCAGGGCCACCTCGCGATCGTGGAATCGGTCCCCTACCATAATATGGGGCAACGGATAGAAAGAAGCCACCTCGCGGTAGATCTGCCATTTGGGAATCCAGTCGAAGTCTTGGGCACAGTGAAGCCCTTCAATCCATCGGCCAAGGCCGAACTCCCGCATGTGATCCTCGCCGTAGGAGCGCCAGCAGTTCGACAGCAGCACCATGGTCGCCCCTCGGGAAGCTACCTCATCGAGGGCCTCCTCGACGCCGGGGAACAGCCGGGCCCGGCCTTCCTTTCGCAAACGCTCCATCTCGTCTCGCACCCGCAGCGAGGCCTCGCGCCACACGGGCTCGGGAAGATGCGGGGCGAAGGTGGTCCACATCTCCTCGGTCGTCCAGCCGAGCCAACATGCAATGTCGGCGTCAGCGTAGGTGCGCCGCTCGAGCCAGCCCTCCTTCGAAAGCCATGCGCAGGCCGCGCGAAAAGCCGGTCCGTAGAGCGCCATCGTATCGTGCAGCGTGCCATCGTAGTCGAAGAACACCGTGCCTCGTCGATCGCCCATTCGCCTCTCCTTTCCCAGGGCGCGCGTCAGCTAGCCCTCGATCTCGCGCAGCAGGTTCACCACCTCGATGGCCGACGTGGCGCAATCGAAGCCCTTGTTTCCCGCCTTGGTGCCCGCCCTCTCGATGGCCTGCTCGATGGTGTCCGTGGTGACGACGCCGAACATCACCGGCACATCCGATGCCAGCGCCACCTGCGCGATGCCCTTGGCAACCTCGTTGCAAACCAAATCGTAGTGGGACGTAGCGCCGCGAATGACCGCTCCCAGGCAGATCACGGCATCGTAGTGCCCGCTTCGGGCCATGCGCTGCGCCACAAGCGGTTCCTCGAAGGCACCGGGCACCCAAGCAATGTCCACATCCTCCTCGCGAACATTATGGCGCAGAAGCCCGTCCATGGCCCCGGCGATCAGCTTGCTCGTTATGAACTCATTGAAGCGGGAGGCCACAATGCCCACCTTGACGTTCTCGGATACCAGTTTTCCCTCAAATACGGTCATGATCTTGCCTTTCTCTCAATTCCTTTCGAGTTTCCAAATTTCCGAATTTTCCGTCTGTTACGCCACCTGGGGCTGCGGCTCCTCCGCCTTGAGCATATGGCCCATCTTCTCCCGCTTGGTCTTCAGGTAGAAGCCGTCGTGGGCTGTAGGTGCGATCTGGATCGGCACCCGCTCAGCAATGACCAGGCCGAAATCCTCCAATTGATACACCTTGTCGGGGTTGTTCGTGAGCAGGCGCATGGTCTTCACTCCGAGGCTCTGCAGAATTTGGGCCCCGATATAGTATTCCCGCAGATCGCCGGCAAACCCCAGCGCCTCGTTTGCCTGCAGCGTGTCGAGGCCCTGCTCCTGCAGCTCGTAGGCGCGCATCTTGTTCACGAGCCCGATGCCGCGGCCCTCCTGGCGCATGTACAGCACCACACCGCGGCCGGCCGCTTCCACCTGGGCCATGGCCGCCGCAAATTGCGCGCCGCAGTCGCAGCGCTGCGAGCCGAACACGTCTCCGGTCAGGCATTCGGAATGCACGCGCACCAGCACGTCCTCGCCGTTGCCGATCGCTCCCTTAACGAGGGCGATATGGTGCTCGCCGTTCAAGCGGTTGACGAAGGTCTTGGCGCGGAACTCGCCGTATTCCGTGGGCATGAACACGTCGGCCACCTGTTCCACGTGCACTTCGTGCTTCTTGCGATAGTCCTGCAGCGCCTTGATGGACACGAACGTCAGGCCATGTCGCCTTGCCAGCTCGATCAGCTGCGGCGTGCGCATCATCGTGCCGTCATCGGCCATGATCTCGCAGCACAGCCCGCACGGCTCAAGGCCGGCCAGCCGGCACAGGTCCACCGTTGCCTCAGTGTGCCCATTGCGCTCCAGCACGCCGAGGGGCTTCGCCATAAGGGGAAACATGTGGCCCGGCCGGCGAAAGTCGCTGGGCGACGAGGTGGGATCCACCACTTTGCGCGCCGTAAGGCCGCGCTCGGCCGCCGAGATGCCCGTTGTCGTGTCCGCATGATCCACCGACACGGTGAATGCCGTCTCGTGGTTGTCGGTGTTGTCGGTGACCATCTGGGGGAAGCGCAGGCGGCGGCACAGCTCTGCGCTCATAGGCATGCAGATGAGCCCCTTTCCCACGCTCGCCATGAAGTTCACGTTCTCCGTCGTCGCGAATTGCGCGGCGCAGATGAGATCGCCCTCGTTCTCGCGATCGGGGTCGTCGGTCACCAGGATGACCTTTCCCGCGCGCAGGTCCCCCAAGGCCTGTTCAATGGTGTCGAATTGGAAGTCGTTCATGATGCTTCTCTTTCTCTGATAGCCTTGCCGTGCAGATGCGAGCCTAAAACCCATGGGCCGCAAGAAAATCCCGCGTGAGACCCGGTGACGACGGACTCGCCTTCGGACTGCCGCCACCCTTTCCCCAAAGCTCGTCCTTCCCGGGCGATGCGCGCGGCAGCAGACGCTCCACGTACTTGCCGATGACATCGTTCTCCATGTTGACCTTATCGCCGACGCCCTTGGAGGCGAGGGTTGTCTGCTCCCGCGTGTGCGGAATGACCGATACCGTGAAAGAAGCGTCCGAGACGCTTGCCACCGTCAGGCTGATGCCGTCGAGGGCAACCGAGCCCTTCTCGACGACCAGGCGCAGGAGGGAGGGCGCCGCCTCTATCTCGTACCACACGGCGTTCGCCTCCTGGCGCACCGAGGCAATCGTGCCCATGCCGTCGATATGGCCCGATACGATATGGCCCCCGAAGCGCCCGTCGGCCGCCAGAGCGCGCTCCAGATTGACGGGGCTCCCCGCGCGGAGCATTCCCAGATTCGATCGCCGCAGGGTCTCGGGCATGACATCTGCCGTGAAAGAGCCGCCGTCGAAGTCCGTCACCGTCAGACACACACCATTGACTGCGATAGAGTCGCCCAGTCGCACATCGCCCAAAACCCGCTTGGCGGCAATGCGTAGCACGCCGTCTTTGGAGCCGCCGCGCAGGGAACGCACGCGTCCCACTTCCTCTACGATACCGGTGAACATGGCTGAAGCCTCCCTTCCAGCAGCACGTCGCCTCCCATCATCTGCAGGGACACCTCGGAAAGGACGGGCGCATCCGCCGGATCCCCCACCCCGCGCCCCGCCACGGGGCCCAAAGCTTCTAAGCCGCCGAAAATCTTGGGCGCAATGTAGGCTTGGACGCGATCGACCAAACCTTCGTCGAAAAGGCTGCCGAGAAGCGTCGGCCCCCCTTCCACGATCAGGGAGTCCAGAGAGAAGCGCTGCCAGAGCAGCTCCATGAGAATGCGAGGGTCAACGCGACCTTCTCTCGCAGGCACCGCAACCACCGCGCATCCGCGCTCGGCCAGGGCGTTGCGGCGAGCCAGCAGCGCGCCCTCGGCCACGGCCACTATCACGGGCGCCTCGCTTGCCGTGCGAACCAGTTGGGATTCCAGGGGAAGGCGCGCGGCGGCATCGACCACGACGCGCGCCGGCTGGGAGACCTCGCGTCCATCGAGGCGGCACGTCAGCAGAGGATCGTCGGCGAGCGCCGTGCCGATGCCCACCATGACCCCGGCATGGCGGTGGCGGTCCTCATGAACGCGGCGGCGCGCCGCCTCTCCGGTCACCCAGCGAGAAAGCCCCTCCCGCGTGGCCACCTTCCCGTCCAAGGTCATGGCGTATTTGGCTATCACCAGGGGACGGCGCTGCTCCATGGCGTGCAGGAACGGTTCGTTGACAGCGCGGCACGATGGCTCCAAGACCCCCACGGCCACTTCGATGCCGGCCCGCCGCAGAGCCTCGTTGCCCCTGCCCGCCACAAGAGGGTTGGGATCGAGCACGCCCACGACCACGCGCGCAATGCCGGCCTCGATAAGCGCCTCGGTGCACGGCGGCGTCTTGCCCGTATGGCAGCAGGGCTCCAAGGTGACATAGGCCGTGGCACCGGCCGGCGACTCGCTGCAAGCCGCAAGCGCCTCCCTCTCGGCATGGGGACCGCCGAAACGGTGGTGCCAGCCCTCGCCGATGATACGGCCGTCTCGCACAATGACGGCGCCGACAAGGGGGTTGGGGCTCGTCCATCCCGCTCCGCGCCGGGCCAGCTCAACGGCTCGGGCCATGAAGCGCTCATCAGCCTCAGCGGGCAGCGAGCCGTCGGCATCCGCTGATTGCGCACCCACTTCCGACGATCGCACGCCCCCTCGCGCCCCATCGGGGACGCTGCGCCCTCCGTCCATCATGCCTCCTTTCACAAAGACACCTCAGGACAGGGGGGCGCCCGCATTGCAAAGGGCCCTGAAACACGAGGTTCCAGGGCCCTTGAGCATACGCGCGCACGCTGAAGATCTTCTTCCATCCAGACTGTACTGTCGGTCTCGGAATTTCACCGAGTCAGCCCTAAGGCTCGCGGACTTTACCGCCGGTCGGGAATCTCACCCTGCCCTGAAGATGCTATGTAGTTGTTCGACGGGAAGGATATTACGGCCGTTCTTCCCGATAGTCAATTACCCAAATTATTTCAAATGGGTGAAAGCACAAAATCCGATGGCTACATCTTCACCGGAGCCGACACGCCCAGCAGGTTCAGCGTCAAGGCCAGCACGATGCGGGTGGCGTCGCACAGGGCCAAACGCGCCGTCTGCACGTCGGCGTCGTCGGTGAGCACGTGGCAGTTGGTGTAGAACTGGTGGAACAGCGACGCCAGATCCTGCGCGTAGTGGGTCAGACGGAACGGCGCGCGGTCGCGGGCCGCCAGGGCGATGAGGTTGCCAAAGTCGGCCATCTTGCGCATGAGCGCCAGCTCAGAGGGATGGGTGAGCGGCGTCAGGTCGCAATCCTCGGGGATGATCTTCTCGGCGAGCTCGCCCATGGTCATCTCCCCCGCCTCGACGGCGGCGGCATCGGCCTCATCGGCCGCCTTGCGCAGGATCGAGCAGATGCGCGCATGGGCGTACTGTACGTAGTACACCGGATTGGAGGCGTCCTTCTTCTTCGCCACCTCGATGTCGAAGTCGATGGGCTGGTCGGCCGAGCGAGACAGCATGAGGTAGCGGGTGGCATCCACGCCCACCTCGTCGATGAGCTCCTCGAAGGTGACCATCTCGCCGGTGCGCTTGGACATGCGCACGGCCTTGCCATCGCGGAACAGGTTCACGAGCTGCCCCAGCTGCACCTCGAGCGCCCCGGGCCAGCCCCAAGCCTCGAGCATGCACTCGCAGCGCTTGATGTAGCCGTGGTGGTCGGCGCCCCACAGATCGATAAGGTGGTCGAAGCCGCGCATCATCTTGTCGTAGTGGTAGGCCACGTCGCTCATGAAGTAGGTGGCCTCGCCGTCGCCCTTGATGAGCACGCGATCCTTGTCGTCGCCCAGATCCGTCGAGCGGAACCACAGGGCGCCGTCCTTCTCGTAGAGGTAGCCCTTCTCGCGCATGGCGTCCAGGGAGCGGGACACGGCGCTCTCGCCGTTCTCGTCCTCCACGTACAGCGAGCGCTCGGAGAACCACTTGTCGAAGGTGGTGCCGAAGTTGGCCAGCACCTCGCGCTGGTTCTTGAGCGTCATGTCGTAGGCCATCTCGCGGAAGGCCTCAACGCGCTCCTCGTCGGAGACGTTCAGCCACTTGTCGCCGTCGCGGTCGATGATGTCCTGGGCGATGTCCTTCACGTAGGCGCCGCCGTAGCACGCCTCGGGCATCTCCACGTCGCGGCCGAGCAGCTGCTGGTAGCGCACGTTCACGGAGTTGCCGAACACGTCCATCTGGTTGCCGTGGTCGTTGATGTAGTACTCCTCGTACACGTCGTAGCCGCCGTGGCGCATGACGCGCGCCATGGCATCGCCCAAGGACGCCCAACGGCCATGGCCCACGTGGAAGGGGCCGGTGGGGTTGGCGGACACGTACTCGAGGTTCACGTAGCGCTCGCCCTCGGGAATGGTGCCGCGACCGAAGTTGTCGCCCTCCTCGCGCACCTCGCGCACCACGCCCTGCAGCACCGCGTCCGACAGGCGGATGTTGATGAAGCCGGGGCCGGCGATCTCCACGGAGGCGATCATGTCGTTTGCGGGAATGTGGTCCACGATGATCTGGGCGATCTCGCGGGGGTTCTTGTGAGCGAGCTTCGCGGTGCGCATGGCGACGGTGCTCGCCCAGTCGCCGTTGGCCTCGTCGCGGGGTCGCTCAAGAGCTGCCTGCGGGGCCTCCGCCAGCTCAAGTGAGCCGTCGGCACGGGCCGCGTCGATCGCGGCGTCGATGACCGCTTCGAGGGATTCGCGAATTTCCATTGGTCTAACTTCCTCTTCTGTACGTCTTCAGTACGTCGGCGTTACCACGCGCGCGGGCTGTGCCGTACCCAATCGCGCCTATAAGCGGCCATAATAGCATGAACGACCCGAGAAAAACAGGAGCGCCCGAGCACTGTGCCCGGGCGCTCCCGCTAACGGTTCCGCAGGTCAGAACTGTGCAAGTGCACAAGTTCGCGCGCTTGCCCTGGATGCTACGACAGGATCACCATGGCCGCCGTGAGGATCACGATGCAGACCACGCCGAGGACCACGAACAGCTTGGCGCCGAACTTGAGCCACGTGGAGTACTCCACCTTGGCGAGGGCCAAGCCGCCCATGATGGCGCCGGAGGTCGGCGTGAACAGGTTCACAAGACCGTTGCCGGCGGAGTAGATCATGACCATGGTCTCGACCGAGAAGTTCAGCTGGTGGGCCAGGCCGCCCAGAATCGGGATGGACACCGTGGCCATGCCGGAGGAGGACGGGATCAGGAAGGACAGGACGATGTAGAGCAGGAACGACAGCGGCGCGAAGATGATCGCCGACATGCCCGTCAGCGCCGCGGCGGCGTTGTTCAGGATCCACATGTCAAGGCCCGTCTTGGCCATGAGCACGGTGATGGAGCGGGCCAGCGCGATGATGAGCACGACCGACATCATGTCGGCGGCGCCGTTGATGAACGCCTTCACGAAGCGGCTCTCGGACACGCCGCCGATGACGCCGATGACAAGAGCCATGAGCAGGAACCACGTGGAGGCCTCGTCGAAGTACCAGCTGCCCAGCGGCACGCCAGTCAGGAAGCTCGACCAGGCCGGGGTGACCTCCTCCTCGGCAACGGAGGTGGCCTCAACCGGAGCGGCAAGCGTCGTCGTGGTGCCGTTCGCCTCGTCGTAGGCGCTCACAAGCTCCTCGCCGGTCACGGTGGTCGTCACTTCCTGGGTGGTGGCGCCGGCATCGAAGATGGTGACGCCGAGGTCGGCCCAGGGAATGAACGAGACGATCATGATGACGAAGGTGAGCGCGAACACGATGAGCGACCACTTCTGGCGGCCGGACATCTTCGGCGTCGCGGCGGCGTCATCGTCGGCGGCCTCGGTCTCGGACTCCTTCATGCCCCACTCGTTCATCATGTCCTGCTGCTCCTGCAGCGACAGGAAGGTGGAGCCCTTGTCGGCCTTCACCTTCTTGGCGTAGCGCATCACGAAGACGATGGCGATGGCGAGCGACACGAGCCAAATGATCACGCCGAGCGCGATGATGATGCCCTGGTTCACGGACACGCCGATGCCGTTCAAAGCGTCGACGGCCACGCCGACGGCGAACGGGTTCACGGTGGAGCCCATGACGCCGACGCCGGCGCCGAGCAGCACCACGGCCGCGCCGGTCAGGCTGTCGAAGCCTGCGGCCACCATGGTGGCGGCGAGCAGCAGGTAGAAGGGCACCGTCTCCTCGCACATGCCGTAGGTGGTGCCGCCGATGGAGAAGATCGCCATCAAAATCGGGATGAGCACGAGCTCGTTGCCCTTCAGCTTGTGCACGAGGGCCGCGATGCCGGCGTCAAGGGCGCCGGTCTCGGTGACGATGCCCAGAAAGCCGCCCAGGATCATGACGAACAGGCACACGCCGATGGCGTCCTGGAAGCCGAACACGGGCGCGGTGAGCACCTGGGAAAGCGTCGCGCCCTGGACGCCCTCGACGCCCGACGCGGACATGATAACAGTGACAATCGCCAGAACCACCAAGATGATGAGCAAGATGGTGAACGAGGACAGAGGCGCCCTCTTTTTCTTGCCTTTCTCTGCAGCTGCCATGGTTATCCCTCCTTAATCGAATGACTGACAAAACACGGGGGCCGTGCGGTTCCCCTCCCGACTCCGCACGGCCCCGAGGTGTCGAACTATGTGCCAGCTACCGTAGCGGTACGAAAGCTACTGCAGCGTGGCGTACATGACGGCCTTGATGGTGTGCATGCGGTTCTCGGCCTCGTCGAAGACCTTCGACTGCTTCGACTCGAACACGTCGTCCTCCACTTCCATCTCCGTCACGCCGAAGCGCTTCGCGATGTCGGCGCCGGTGGTGGTGTTGGTGTCGTGGAAGGCCGGCAGGCAGTGCAGGAAGATGGCCGTCGGCTTCGCCATGGCCATGATCTCCTTGGTCACGCGATAGGGCTGCAGCTGCTCGATGCGCTGCTGCCACACCTCGTCGGGCTCGCCCATGGACACCCACACGTCGGTGTAGATGACGTCGGCGCCGGTGCAGGCGTCCTTCACGTCGTCGGTGCACTTCACGGTGCAGCCGTTCTCGGCGGCGATGGCCTCGCAGGTCTTCACGAGCTCGGCGTCGGGCATGTTCTCCTTCGGGCCGCAGGCCACGAAGTTCATGCCGAGCTTGGAGCACACGACCATCAGCGAGCGGGCCACGTTGTTGGCGGCGTCGCCCATGAACACGAGGGTCTTGCCCTTGATGTCGTAGTTGAAGTTCTCCTGCACGGTGAGGATGTCGGCGAGCATCTGGGTGGGATGCCACTCGGTGGTCAGGCCGTTCCACACGGGCACGCCGGCGTTCTCGGCCAGATCCTCCACGTCGGTCTGGGCGAAGCCGCGGAACTCGATGCCGTCGTAGAAGCGGCCGAGCACGCGGGCGGTGTCCTCGATGGACTCCTTCTTGCCCATCTGGGAGGAACCGGGATCAAGGTAGGTCACGCCCATGCCGAGATCCATGGCGCCGACCTCGAAGGCACAGCGGGTGCGCGTGGAGGTCTTCTGGAACAGCAGCACGATGTTCTTGCCCTCGAGGTAGCGGTGCGGGGTGCCGGTGCGCTTGAGATCCTTGAAGTTCTTGGAGAGCTTCAGCAGGTACTCGATCTCCTCGGTGGAGAAGTCGAGCAGGCGGAGGAACGGACGACCGCTGAGATTGATAGGCATGTTCTGTTTCCTTTCCCTTGAAAGAGACATTTGTATCGCGCGGGGCCCCCGAGAACCGGGGAACCCGCGCCTCTTTTACGGCCCAGCGCTGGCTGGCTAGACTGGGCCGGAAAAGACGGACGAAAGAGCGCTCCTTGGCGGAGCGGGCGCCTTGCGGCTTACAGGGCCTCGCGCCAGGCCGGCATGGACATGCAGCGCGGGCCGCCACGACCGCGGGAGAGCTCGGCCGAGGGCATCTCCAGGCAGTTGATGCCCTGCTTGTACAGCACGTCGTTGGTGACGTTGTTGCGCTGGTACACCACCACGGTGCCGGGGCGCACGCACAGCGTGTTGGAACCGTCGTTCCACTGCTCGCGCTCGGCCGCGATGCGGTCGCCGCCGCCGCAGGGGATGAGCTTCACGGCCTGGCCGACGTACTCGGAGAGCACCTTCTCGAGATCCTCGTTGCGCTCGCGGATCTTCGTGCCGCCGTTGCCGTCCGGGGTGATCTCGAACACGGTGAGCGGACCCATGATGCCGGGATGGATGGTGAACTTGTCGTAGTCGATCTGGGTGAACACCGTGTCCAGGTGCATGAAGGCGCGGGAGGACGGGATGTTGAAGGCCAGGATCGTGTCGATCGGGCTCGTCTCGTCGTTGAAGATGTTGTGGGCGATGTGGTCGATGGCGTCGGGCTCGGTACGCTGGGAGATGCCGATGGCCAGCACGTGCTCGTTGATGTTCAGGATGTCGCCGCCCTCGATATGGAAGGTGTCGTTGCGGCTGTAGTACTCGGGGGTGCCCACGAAATCGGGGTGATTCTTGAAGATGTAATCGCCGTAGATGGTCTCGCGGTTGCGCGTCTGGCTGTACATGCGGTTGATGGACACGCCGTTGCCGATCATCGCGAACGGGTCGCGGGTGAAGTACAGGTTCGGCATCGGGGCGCACACGAGCTTGCAGCGGTCGGACACCATGTCCACGAGCAGGTGCGTGTCCTTCTGCGGCAGCTCCTGCAGGTTGATGCCGGCCATGGTCTTCATGACCATGTCCTTGGTGTTCGGGTAGTTGCTCTCGATATAGTCGGTGATGATGTCGTGGTACATATCAGTGCGGATGCCCGCCTCGTAGATCCACTGATCGAGGAACTGGCGGCGCAGCTCGGGCTTGGCGTCCAGGACCTCGGCCATGAGGTCCTCCAGGTACACGACCTCGACGCCCTCGTCGCGAAGGATCTTCGCGAAGGCGTCATGCTCCTCCTGGGCCACGGGAAGGAACGGGATGTCGTCGAACAGCAGCTCTTCCAAGGTGTTCGGGGTGAGGTTCAGCAACTCGTCGCCGGGGCGGTGAAGGATGACCTTCTTGAGGTTGCCGATCTCGCTTTTGACGTTTACTCCTTGCATAGAAGCTCTCCTATCCTAGATCGGATACAGATAGAAACGTGCCAGCCACACAAGATCTCATGCGGCTTCGAGAGCAGGGCCCGCCAAGTCGTAACAAGGTCTGTTGTGTTTGACGGCATCTACTGTCCCACAACTTGGGGTTCGCTCTAGGGGCCGGGGGCTTTAGTTGTCTCAGCGCAAACGAGATGACACCTATTTGTCACCTGCAAATCGGCCGGCAGCTCTTTATTTTCGGTGAGCTTTTTGGTAAGGGAAAGACGAGCCCTGCCAAACGTGATTGCTCGGCAGGGCTCGCAGCCTAAATTCATGGTCGGGACGACAGGATTCGAACCTGCGACATCCTGCTCCCAAAGCAGGCGCGCTACCAGACTGCGCCACGTCCCGAAATAGCGCGGAAAGTATAGCAGAACCCTCGCTATCGAGCAAAAGCACAGGATTTTGCGTTTGGGAGAGCCTTGGAGCTCCTTACGGGCCTTTTCGGTGCAAGATTTTGCGTTTGGGAGAGCTCGCAGGGAGCGTGCGACTCTCCCAAACGCAAAATCCTGCACAAAATCTTTGGGCCCGCTGTTAAACCACCATTGACATAGACCCACTTTCGGTACACGCGGAAAGGGGCCTCCCGCTACGATGCGATTGTCGAGAAAGCACCGGAGAGGAGG